>NZ_JBSGWY010000048.1:34056-62062 GCF_053609145.1 Streptomyces sp. NPDC054961
CAGCGTTTGAACAGCCGGGTCAGCCATCCTCCGACGAGGATCAAGGCGACGCCCAGCACCCACAGCCCCCCGCCGAAGATCAGCACGGCGATGCCGATCGGCACCAGGAGACCGGCCATGGGCAGCAGCATCGCGGACAGCGGCGGAGCGGGCTGCCCGGCGCGGGCCCGGGAGCGGACGAGGTCCGGGTACCACTGGGTGAAGCGCAGGGCCCCGATGATGGTGAGGACCTGGATGATCCATCCGGTCCAGACGTTGTCCGGGTCGCGCAGCACGAGGTCGCCGTACGCCCCCGCGACGGCGTTGATCAGGAAGGCCAGCCCCCAGACGCCGGTGATCATGTAGTTCGTGCGCTTGAACGCGGGCGTGTCCCAGAGCTGCGGGTCGACCTTCTCCCGGGCGTACTGCAGGGTGAAGGGCACCTTGAGCAGCATGGAGCCGAACGCGATGACGACGAGCGCGAGGTTCGAGACCTCGCCCGCGTAGGTCTCCAGCCAGCGCCGCGTGCCGTCGCTCGCGAAGATCCCCACGACCGTCATGGTCGCGAAGAACACCACGTCGGAGAGCTCGAGGATCTTCAGCGAGGTCCCCGGGCGCACCAGGCGGCTGCCGACGACCAGACAGACCGAGAGGGCGAGGGCCAGCGCGACCGACCATTCGAAGCGTCCGGGCCCCACCACGAGCGAGAAGACGATCCAGGGGGACAGCCCCACGAACGGGCTGTCCAGGAACTGCGCCATCTTGCTCTCGCCACGGGCGTCAGCCGTGTGTGCCATGGACCCGACCCTCCTGTAGCGGACTGCAGCCGGCACCCACCCCTTCTCGTTCCAACGTACGCCGGGTCGACCGGGAGCACGTGTCGGAGCAAGGACGCGAGGACGCCGCCGCGCCGGTCCGCCAGTCCGCCGCCTGCGCGCCTACGCGCCTACGCGCCTACGCGCCTACGCGCCTACGGCAGGATGGAGCCATGCCCAACGCGTCGGACACGATCGAACTGAGCGAAGACGAACTCCGGGAGATAGCCGGCTACGCCGCCCGTTGCGCGCGCAGGGTGCTGCCCTTCTTCGAACGAGACCGCCCCGCCGATACGCGTCCTCGCGATGCCCTCGATGCGGCCGACGCCTTCGCCGCGGGCGGCCGGCGCACGCAGGCCCTGCGCCGGTGCGCGTGGGCCGCGTACAAAGCCGCGCAGGAGGCCGTCGCACCCGCCTCGCCCGCGTCGGGCGCTCGCGCCCCGTCACCCGCCGCGATCGACGCGGCACGGGCGGCGAGCCATGCGGCGGCCGCCGGGTACCTCCACCCCAAGGCAAGCGCTCACCAGGTGAAACACGTCCTCGGCGCGGCGGCGCACGCGGCCCGCGCGGAGGAGCTGGCAGGGGCGGGCACGGGTGCGGGGACCCTCGAGTGGGCCCGTCACCACGCACCGCCCGCGGTCACCGCCGTGCTCGGCCGGCTGCCCGCCGCCCCGCCCGGAGGCGGACGGGTGGGTGAACTCATCCGCGATCTCGACGCCGGTCTGCGCGCCTGAGGCGGACCCGGTCGGCCGCCCGGGAGCCGGCACGCGTCCCTTGCCACCGCCTGGACGCCCGTTCGCCACCGTCCGGCCGCGCACGGAGGTCACCAAGGGCGCCGGCAGCGCGGCCGATTCGTCGAACGGCCGCAGACGACCGCGGCATGAATGGGGTGGCAGACCCGCCTCGAAGCTCGAGATCATCCGACCATGTCGAAGAGCGCGCCAGGACAGGACCTTCCGATCGGCTTCGGGTTCCAGCCGTATCGGGGCGGCGAAGACCACGGCCCCATGGCCGCGGTGCGGCTGTGTTGTGCTGAACGGGACCGGGTCGACGCCCATGCGGTTGTGGAGGGGCTCCCGACAGCGACCGAGATCGCCGAAGCCTCTGCCGGGCTGGAGCAGCCGTCCAAGAACCCCCTGCGCGTCACCCGCGCCCGGGCCCGCGTCCGTGCTCCTGCCTACAGGCGGACGTTCCAGTCGGCGGTGGAGCGGAGCGTGCGGACGGTCTTCGGGTCGCGGACCGAGGGGGTGCGGTCCTCGGCGGTGACCGACAGCTTGTGCGTCCGCAGGTCGAACAGCCACAGGTCGGTGACGCGCACCTCGGTGCGGCCCGCCAGGTGCTTCAGCTCGCGCCCGTCGAGGTACCAGCGGACCACGAGCTGTCGTCCGTCCGCGCCCGTCAGCCGGGGTACGGCCGCCTTCGCGGTGTCCCGCAGCCGCAGCGTGCGGTCCGTCGGGGTGAGCGGGCTGACGACCCTCGCGTGCTGGTAGAAGCCGGCGATCATCGACTCGACCCCGGGGAGGTTGAAGGGTTTGCCCAGCACCCTCATCAGCGAGTTGTCGGTGGGCCGCTGGAGCCCGGTGACGAAGTAGCCGCCGCCCTCGTACGCGCCGACGGTGCCGCCGTCCGGGGAGGGCTCGCCCAGCCAGCGGTACCACTTGGCCCGCTGCCGGGCCATCCGGTCGGCGGACAGGGTGGAGATGTTGGACTCGGCGGGCTCGGGGCCGGTGTACTGCTCGTACTCCGGGACGCCGGGGTAGAAGTACTCGTCGGCGAGTTTCCCGAGGGAGTGGCCGGTCTCGTGGATGGCGACCTGGCCGGACTTGGCGTTGTCCGCGGAGGCGGTGGAGATGCCCTCGTAACCGAGCGTGGCACTGCGCTCGTTGTAGCCCGCGCCGCCGTACTTGGCGCTGTTCGCGAGGACGATGACGAGGTCTGCCTCCGGCGCCTTCGCCACGTAGGCGTCGACCTTGGGCTGGTCGATGCAGAGCAGCCGCTCGATGTCCCCGCACCAGAAGGAGGCGCCCAGCGCCGTGTCGCGGACGGTCGCCGCGTCCGGGTCCCCGGAGACGCCCGATTCGCGGGAGACTGCGTCGACCGTCCAGACGTTGAAGAGGTTCCGGTAGGTGGTGTACGGCTCCACGGCGGTCACCTCGTCCCACTTGGTCCGGGCGTCGGTGTGGAATTTCGCCAGCTCGGCGGCGGTGTAGCCGTCGCCGATGATCACGACGTCCAGGCGGTCGCCGGTGGGGCCGTTGTCGACGATCTTGGCGACCTCGCCGTCGGCCTCCCGGTCGGCGCCGGAGAGCCGGCCGCCGGTCCGGGCGGTCCCGCCCGCAGGGACACGGGCGTGGCCCGATCCGGCGTCGCCCCCCTGCTCGGGGCCGGGTATCTCCACCTCCACCCGCCGTTCGGCGGCCGGTGCTTCGGCCGCCCGGACGGGCCCGGCGGCCAGCAGCGCGGCGGTCGCGCAGAGCGCAGCGACGGCCGCGCGAAGGACCGGTCGAACGGCTGGACGTCTGACGTGGCGCATGAAGTCCCCTCCCGGTGAAGGAAGTTAAGTAACCATGTAACTCGAGTGAAGTGGTTGCTTAAACTAAGTGGCGCACGACGGGTGCGCAATGCCCTGCTCCCCCTGAATACTGGGGAGTTCGGACAACCAAGGGGATTCCATGGACGAACCGGTCGAGATCGGCCGCCGGGTTCAGCGCATGCGCACCCAACTGGGCTGGACCCAGCGGAAGCTGGCGGAACCCTCGTACACCCCGGCCTACGTCTCGACACTGGAGTCGGGCAAGGTCCGGCCCTCCGAGACGGCGCTGCGCTTCCTCGCGGACCGGCTCGGCACCTCCTACGAGGAGCTGGCCACCGGCCGCCCCGCCCACGCGGCCACCGCACTGCGCCTGGCTCTCACCGACGCCCAGCAGGCCCTGGCCGCCGGCGCGGCCGACGAGGCCGCCGACCGCTACCGGCGCGTCCTGGCCGAGGCGGAAGGATTCGGACTCGCCGACGAACGGGCCGGGGCACTGCTCGGACTCGGTGACTGCGCCCTGGAGTCAGGTGAACTGACCGACGCGATAGCCCACTTCGAGGCCGCCGAACAGCTGCTGGCCGACGAGCCGCTCCCCCGCCGGGCCCGGCCGATCCGCGGCCGCGCCATCGCGCACCTGCTCGCCGGGGAACTGCGGTACGCCTGCTACCTGCTCGAATCCACCATCGACGAGCTGGGAACGAGCGGGCTGGCCGATCCCGAGGCGTTGGTGCTGCTCCACGCCGCGATCATCGGGCCGTACATCGACATGGGCGCCCACGCCCGGGCCGCCCACGCCGCAGAGGTCGCCCTGTCGCTGGCGCCGCAGGTCGGCGATCCGGCCCTGGTCGCGGGCATGCACCGGCAGGTCGCGCGGACGTTCCTCGCCGAGGGACGCGTGGCCGCCGCGGACGCCTCCCTCGCCAAGGCCCAGGCGATCTACGGGCAGCTGCAACTGCGGACCGACCTCGCGCACTGCCACTGGATGCGGGGCTACGTACAGGCCCAGAACGGTGACCTCGCCGCCGCCGAAGGGGAGTTGCGGACGGCCCGGGAGATGCTCTCGGCCGGCCGGGCGGCCCTGTACACCGCTCAGGTGGAGGTCGAGCTGGCCGACGTGCTGCGCCGGCTCGGCCGGCACGAGGAAGCCGCCGGGCTGCTCTCGGCGCTCCTGGAACTCGGGGAGAGCCACGGGGCGGTGCACGCGGGCGGCGCCCATCGACTGCTCGGCCTCATGGCGGAGGAACGCGGCGAGCCCGAGTCCGCCGAGGAGCACTACGTGCGGGCCCTGGCGCTGCTGGAGCGCAGCGGGGCGACCGGCGACCTCGCCGACCTGTGCCGGCTCCTCGGTGACCTGCTGCGGCGCACCGGCCGGACCGAGGCGGCCCTGGACGCGTACCGGACGGGCCTGGGGCACCGGGCGGCGCCGGGCACCACCACCCTGGGTCCGGCACCCGCGGCGCCGGCGTTCCCTCCTCGGCCGGCCCCGCGGTAGCCGCCGGTCGGACCGTGCCGACACGCGCGGTCGGGCGGTCGAACGGTCGAGCGCCATGGCACGGCCGGATCCGGCAGGTGCCGCGTCGGCCGCCGTCCGCGGAGCGGGCTCCCCGCACGGCCCGGCGGTCGACGGCTCAGCCGCCTCCCGGCTCGTGCGGGGCCACGGCCACCACCCGGTAGGTGCGGCCGCCCGCGACGAATTCGCCGAGCGGGCTCATGCCGAAGCCGTCGACGTGGACCCGCCACGACGGCCGGTTGGCCTCCTCGATGAACGCGACGACGGCCTCCGCCCGGCCGGAGGCGGATGCGACGGCCCTGGTGAACAGTCCGCGCGCCACGCCCTGCCCGCGGTAGGCGGTGTCGACCACCACCGGTCCATACAGCAGCCAGCGCGTCGCGCTGAGCGGCCGCCCCCGCCAGGACAGCGAGCCCTGCGCCTCCAGCAGAGCCCGGACCGGGGGCGGCGGTGCGGGCATGCTCTCGGGAGCCGCCAGCGCGAGGAGCCCGGCGATCCGTCCCCCGTCGTCGGCGACGAGGAGGCTCCCCTCGGCGGCCATGACGCTCAACTCGGCCGGGCCGAGAGCGCCTTGCACGAACCCGTGCTCGGTGCGCTGCTCCTCCGTGAGGGCGTCGTGGTGGTGGGCCGCGAAGAGGGCGGCCAGGGCGGGTACATCGGCCTGTGCGGCGTAGCGGTACTCCATGGCACCGATGCTGCCAGCATGCGACATTGGGAACAAAAGGAGCGGGCGTGAGGGTGAGAGCGAGGGGTGGTGACCATGACCGAGCGCTGCACCGGATTCATCCAGTCCTACAACCGCCGGGCGGGTCACGGGTTCCTCGTGCCCCTGGGCCACCAGGAGCCGGTCTTCTTCGAGCAGGCGGACATCGAGGAACCGGACAAGGGCCTCTCCGTCGACCAGCAGGTCACCTTCGTCCTCGTCCTCGGCGACGGCCGCTTCGTCGCCAAGGAGATCCGCCCGTGAACGGGCGCGCTCGGCCGGCCCCTCGCGGCGGTCAGCGCCGGGCGGTGTAGCGGACCCGCGCCCACAGGGGCAGCACGAACCAGCACAGCAGGTACCAGGCGAACACTCCGCCCACGAGCCACGGCGCGAGGGCGTTGTGGGTCGCGACCCGCAGGACGAGGAGGAGCGCCGCCGTGCTCGTCGCCAGGAGCAGGACGAGGCCCGTGAACGTCAGGCGCGCGGCCCACTCGACCGCCTCGGGCTTGATCTGGCGGCCCGAGACGATCCGGTGAAAGGCGACCGGCCCGATCAGCGCGCCCGTGGCGAGCGCCCCCAGCACCACCGTGACGATGTAGATCGTCTTCTCGGTCTCGGCGAGGCCTGCGAAGACGGGGGTGAAGGCGACCGTGAGCAGGAATCCGAACAGGATCTGGACCCCCGTCTGGGCGACACGGATCTCCTGGATGAGCTCCTGCCACTGCCGGTCCGCACGTTCCTCCGGGGTCTCGTCCCGGCCCCCGCCTCTGCCGCTCTGCATGCAGCGCCTCCCTGATGCGTGTCGTCACGCGGCGCCTACCCCCTCGCCCCCACCCCATGCCCCAGGCACCCGGCCCGGCCTCGGCCGGACCCGGCCGGCCCGAGGGCGCACGGCTCCGCCCCGGGCGGTCTCACTCCGCCCGGGCCGTCTCACTCCTCCGGGGAGGACTCATTCCTCCCGGGCCGCTCGATGTCCCGCCTCGGCCGAGGCGTCCCCGGGCGCGACCACCGTGAAGAGGGCCCCCTCGGCGTCGGCGAGCACCACCCAGCGACTCGCGCCGGAGGTCTCCACGGCGGAGGCGGCCCTCCCGCCCATCCGGGTGGCGGCCTCGACGGCCGCCTCCAGGTCGGGCACGACGAAGTGGACGTGCCAGCGGGGCCGGACCTGCGGGTCGGGGTCCTCTTCGAGGGCTCCGCCGCTGATGCGGGCGACGGTGTCGCGGTGGTGGCGCAGGACGACGTGGTCGTGCTCGTAGGACACCGTGCAGCAGCCCGGTTCCTCCCCCGCCCAGCCGAGGATCTCACCGTAGAAGATGGCCGCGGCGAAGGCGTCGCGCGTGCGCAGTTCCAGCCAGGCCGGCGCGCTCTCGCGCCCCACCGTCCAGTCCGGGATGACCTCGCCCTGCCAGAACCCGAAGGCGGCTCCCGCGGGGTCCGCGGCCAGGCCGGCGCGCCCGGTGCCGAAGGCCAGGGGCCCGACCGCCATGGTCGCGCCGCGCTCCCGGATCCGCGACGCGACGACGTCGGCGTCCTCGACGGCGAAGTACGGCGTCCACGCGACCGGCATGCCGAACCGACCGGCCATCGCGCCGATGCCCGCCACGGGAGCCCTGTCCCGGAAGGCGACCGAGAAGCCGTCCCCGAGGCGGGTACGGCGGAATTCCCAGCCCAGCACGGCGGCGTAGAACCGCTCGGCGGCAGCGAGGTCCCGAGCCATGAGGCTCACCCAGCACGGCGCACCGAACACCTCGTGACTCGACGTCGACACGCTGTCCACCTCATCTGCCGCACACACATTTCGGACATGTCCTCTCCACCGTAGCTCCCTCGCCCGTGCACGCCTCGGCCGTGCACCCGACCGGCTCAAGACCCGCCGCGCGTGTCGGGTGCACGGCCGCGTGCGGGGCGCCCCGCCCCCCCGCCCCCCCCCCCCCCCCCCCCCCCCCCCCGAGCCCGCCGCCCGCCCCGCCCCCCCCGCGCCCCCCGCCGGCCCCGGGTGGGAGGGCGCGGGCCCCCCCCCGCTTCCGGTCCGCCCGGCCGCCCGGCCGCCCGGCCGCCCCCGCCGTCCCGAGGGACGCCTGCGCCGGCCCGTACGCCCGCGGGCCTCGTCCGGCCCGGGTTTGAACGCGCCGTGATCGAGCAAGCGCCGGAGGGAACCCGAGCACAGGAGGACACCGCATGACCGCGGACAAGCAGGAGAATCAGGACATCGTCGCCGTGATCCTCAAGGACCACCGCACGATGGAGGAGCTCTTCCGTCAGATGCGCAGCGTGGAGGCGGACCGGGCGGGTGCCCTCGCGAAGTTCTCCGCGCTCCTCGTCGCACACGGCGAGGCGGAGGAGTCCGAGGTGTACGGCGCCCTGAAACGGTTCAAGGACGTGGACAACGAGGAGGTCGAGCACGGAGCCGAGGAGCACGCCGAGGGCAACGAGGCGCTCCTTGCGCTGCTCGAGGTGTCTGAGGTCGGTTCCGACGCGTGGGACTCGCGCCTGGAGGACCTGGTCAAGGCGGTCTCCCACCACCTCGACGAGGAGGAGCGCACGATCCTCAACGGCGCCCGGGAGAACGTCCCGGACGAGCGGAGGGCCGAGCTCGCGGTCGCTTTCCTGCGGGAGCGGGAGCGCCACCTCGCCGCCGACTGCGGCAGCATCGACAACGTGCGCGCCGTCGTACGGGGATGACGCAGGCGGCGCCCGGGGCCGCCGAGCCCCCCGGCCGGGTCGCGGACCCGGCGACGGACACGCACACGCACACGCACACGCACACGCACACGCACACGGCGACGGACACGGACCCCTCAGCGGACACAAGTCCCCCGGCGGACAAGAGGTCATGGCCGGACGAGGGGCGCGGGACGCACACGCGCCACCGGCCGGACGCGGGGCCCCGCGCCACCGGCCGGTCGGGGGCGGCCAAGGACGGTGAGACGCGCAGGACCGTCTGGGTCGCCCTGGCCGCCAATCTCGTCATCTGTGTGGCCAAGTGCGTCGGCGGAGTCGTCGCGGCCTCGCCGGCGCTGCTGTCGGAAGCGGCCCATTCGATCGCCGACAGCCTCAACGAGGTGTTCCTGCTGGCCTCCCTCAAGCGGAGCAGGCGCCCGGCCGACGCCCGCCATCCGTTCGGCTACGGCAAGGAGCGGTTCTTCTGGTCGCTCCTCGCCGCCGTCGGCATCTTCGTCACCGGCGGCTGCTTCTCGGTCTTCCAGGGCATCGAGGCCCTGCGCTCCGGCGGTTCCGAAACGCGCAGCGGCTACGTCATCGGACTCCTGGTCCTCGTCCTGGCCCTGGGCGCCGAGGGCGCCTCGCTCCTGCGGGCCGTGCGCCAGGTGCGCCGTGCCGCGCGGGCCGAGGGCCGGAGCATGACGGCCGAGATCCGGGCGGGCCGCGATCCGGCCCTGCGCACCGTGCTGGCCGAGGACGGCACCGCCTGCGCCGGTGTCCTCCTGGCGATCGCCGGCGTCGCCCTGCACATGGCGACGGGGGAGATCGCGTACGAGGCCTTCGCTTCCCTCCTGATCGGAGTCCTGCTCGTCTACGTCGCCTACACGCTCGCGAAGGCGGCCCGCGTGCAGCTGATCGGCGAGGCGGCCGACCCCGCCCTCCAGCGGGAGATCCGCGCGTTCCTGACGCGGCAGCCGGAGATCGACGCGGTGACCGCGTTGCTCACCATGCACCTGGGGCCCGACTCGGTCCTGCTGGCCGCCCGCGTCGACCTGACACCGGGCTACGACAGCGAGACCGTGGAGGACGCGATGGTACGGATCCGGCGCGAGGCGCACGGTCGCTGGCACGACCTCGACCAGGTGTTCCTCGATGTCACGGACGCGGCGGCGGCCCACAGGGACGAACGGGTCCAAGGGGTGGAACGACGCCTCTGACCGGCCCGGCCGTTCCACCGCGACGCACCCCCGTGCAAACGAACCCCGTGCACCGGGGCGACGCGCCCACCGGTGTTCCTCGCCCGCCAGCACCTCCCGACCCCGAAGGGGGTCCCACCGCCGGAGCACCGGGGCGGGCCCGGGTGGTGGCCGGCGAGGTGGCCGGAGCGGATTTCGCCGGGCACGGACACGCCCACCTCGGCACGGAACACGGCATGACGGCAGGGGGCGTCCACGTCCGCAACGTGGCGATGGCCGTCATCGACCAGGCCTTCGCGGTGTACCACCTCCCCGGCGGAACGGCCCACCGCGGCGCACCCTGACGTTCGCCGCACCCGCATGCGTACGGGCGCCCTTTCTGGGGAGACGCCTGAGGAACGATGACCCGAGCGGAGCGGGCGAGCGAGCGAGGCGGGAGTTCCGCCATCCGCGCAGCCCCCTACCCCACCCGGGGCCGTCGCCGTACGGAGAGACCAGATCAAGAACGCCCCCGCGTTCGACGAGGGGGGCACGGCGGCGATCCCCGGCCATCCGGGGGAGTTCGCCCGGCACGACAACCAGCCCCACGTGGAGGAGCATCAAGCCGCCGACAGCATGCATTTTCACCCTGAAAAGGGGCAAAAGCGGCTTGCGAGATCGGAGAAACATCATGATCGCACTCGGAATCGTCCTATTGATCATCGGATTCCTCCTCGGAATCTCGATCTTGTGGACCCTCGGGATCATCCTGGTCGTCATCGGCGTCATCTTCTGGATCCTCGGCGCCGTCGGACACGGGGTCGGAGGACGGCGCCACTACTACTAGGCGTCCGCGCTCCGGGTACCGGGCGTCCGCACTCCAGGTCGAGCCGGCGGAACTCCACCGCCGGCTCGCCCCTGCCCGCGGTCGCCCGGCCGGCCCCGCCGGGACACGTGCGCACGACCCACGGTTGCCGCCCGGTCGAGCGGGTAACCGCTTCGGAGACCCGACGGACGCTGCCCCGGGAGGCGGTTGCATGATCCAGATATCGATACCGCTCGTCCCCGCCGACGACGGCGCACTGCTGATCCCCGCCGACCACGTCACCGACCTGCTGCGGCGCCTCGCGGCCGACTGGGTGGAGTCGACGGACTCCGGGGACATGCGCGCCGATGAAGAGACCGTCCAGGAACTGGCACGGGTGATGAGCGAGCTCGCCGATCAGATCGACGTCGAGTGCATCGCGTTCGCTTCGGCCCCGAAGCCGTAGGGCGGAAGGCCGGGTGACCGTTCAGCGGCCCGTAGCGGCATCCGTTCCGGTGGCACCGTCGGCCGTGAAGGGGCTGCTGTCGAGGTGGGCCAGCAGGTCGGCCGGGTCGCGGTAGACGGCGAGCGCCCCGGCCCCTTCGAGGTCGGCACGGGGGATGCCGCCGCAGAGCAGCCCCACGCAGGGGACGCCCGCGCTGGTGGCGGCCCGCATGTCCCATACGGTGTCGCCGACGAACACGGCCCCGCGCGCGGGCGCGTCGGCGAGGCCCAGTGCGTGGTGCACGGGGTCGGGGGCGGGCTTGCCCTTCTCGACGTCGTCCGAGCTCGCGGTCGCGGTGATGGCGTCGTCGGCGCCGATGGCGCGTCGCAGCGCGCCCAGTTCGGCCTCCTTCGCGGAGGTCACGAGGACGACCCGCCAGTCGCGCCGGGCCAGTTCGCGCAGCAGATCAGCTGCCGCGTCCAGGCTCGGCAGCCGGTCGAAGTAGGTGCCGTAGAGGGTGTCGTGGGCCGCGCCGATCGTCCCGTCCTCACCCTTGTCTCGCCGGTCGCCCAGCACATGCGCGAGCAGGTCCTCGCCGGGCAGGCCGATCGCACGGTGGATGTCGTGCATGGCGACCTCGTGGCCGGCTTGCCGCAGGGCCTCCCACCAGCAGGTGACGTGCAGATGGTTGGTGTCGGTGAGGGTGCCGTCGACGTCGAAGAGCGCGGCGCGGTTCACGGGTGGCTCCGGCGCTCGCGCGTACTCTCCACGGTGTGCTCGTACTGGCGTTCACGCCGGGGACCGGGATCTCGGGGCATGATCACTCCTCGTTCCGTCGATCATTCGATTCGGTGGGGCGCCTACCCGCCCCCGTCCGGTCGCACGCGCGCCACCGCTCGGGGCTCACCCGGGGGCGGGCGGCCGCTTTCCGCCGGCCCGGTCCGTGCGACCGGTGGCGCGTCAGGCCGGGTGGCCGGGCTTCAGGTCCTTCACGTCGCGGTACCGGAGCACCGGGGGCGCCTGCGCACCCTCCTCGGGCGCGCGGCCCTCGGTGGGCGCCAGCAGGAAGCCCACGTGGTCCCCGCCCTCGATCCGCTCCTCGATCCGGCCGGTGAACCAGGCCTGGACCTCGGTCAGCACCAGGCCTCCCGCCTCGCCCGGACGCCACGCGGTGCGCGCGAACTTGTCCACCCGGTCGCCCGTCTCTCCCCCGAAGAGCGCGGCCAGGCCGCGCTGCTCGCGGCTCAGCGCGTGGACGGTCAGGCACGAGGCCTCGCGCGCGACGCGGAAGGTGTGGTTGGCCACGGACAGCCAGACCATGAACCGGGGCGGCTCGATCGAGCACTGCGAGGCGAAGCCCACCAGACAGCCCGCCCGTTCGCCGCCGGCCGTGGCGGTGACGACGTACATCGGGCCGTCGAGTACGTCGGCGAAGGCACCCAGGTCTGTCATGACGGCTCCCAGTGGCTCGGCGACGGCCCGGCGCGCGGGGCACCGGTGCCCTGGGGCGGCTACCCGTCCCCTCGGCGCACAATCGGGGCCGTTCGGGTGCCCGTCCGGCCGGGCCGACGCGGAGCCGTGAGCCGTACGAGTCGAACCCATAACGGGTGATCACGGACAAATTGCGAGCTGCCGTCCGCTGACGCATGGTGGGCAGCAGTAACCCCCACCTCGGAAGGAACAACCTCGTCATGAGCAAGGCAAAGGCAAAGGCGAAGCAGGCCAAGGGCAAGATGAAGGAGACCGCGGGCAGCGCGATGGATGACAAGCGCATGCAGGCGGAGGGCAGTGCCGAGCGGATGAGCGGCAAGGCCGAGGAGACGGCGTCGAAGACCGCGGAGAAGATGAAGAGGCACTGACCCACGCTGGTTGCCCCACCCCGGCGCGACCCGCGCCGCCACGCTCCCGCCCCGGGATTCCGTCCGGGGCGGGAGCGTCGGCGCGGGGGCGGCCGGGACCCGCGACAGAGGAGCCGGATGTCCGCACAGCAGGAGCCCCCGACGCCGGAGCGCGTCCCGGCGGATCACGAAGACCCGGATCACGAAGAGCCGGACCACGACGGGCCGCATCACGACGATGCGCACGACGAGGATGCGCATGACGACGGGCCCGTCGGGCCGGATGACCTCCGGCCGCCTTCCACGGGCCCGGGGCCGCAACCGGTCGTGGTCCGCCTGTCGGGCGAGATGGACATCACCCGGGCCTCTGAGGTGCGCACCGTCCTCCTGCACGCCGTGACCCGCCCGGACGGGCCGGCCGAGATCGTCATCGACCTCAGCGACCTCACGTTCTGCGACTCCTCGGGGCTCAACGCCCTGCTCCGGGCCCGGCTCGAGGCGGTGGAATCCGGCCATACGCTGCGGCTGGCCGCGCCGACCCACCAGATGCTGCGCCTGCTGGAGCTCACCGGCACCCTCCAGCTCTTCCCCATCGACCCGGCACCGCCCGCCTGATCTCGGGGCACCCGGGTGGCTGCCACCCGCCCCCACCGCCGGCAACGTCCCGGCCCGGCCCGGCCCGGACCCGCCGCTGCCGTCCGCCGTGTTTGACGGCGTGCGGGCGGGTAGGCGTGAGATGCAGCCGGACAGGGACCAGCGTGAGGGGTACACGATGCCGACGGCGGACAATGATCGTTTTGCTGTCGACGTACGTCCCGTCGGCGGGGCCACCGTCCTGGCCCTGGCCGGGGAACTCGACCACGACACCGCCGAGCCCCTGAGGGCGGCCCTGCAGGCCGCGAGGACCCCTGGCAGGCAGCGCCTCCTCGTCGACTTCAGCAGGCTGGAATTCTGCGATTCCACAGGACTGAACGTGCTGTTGCGCAACCGGCTCGCGGTCCAGGAAACGGGCGGCAGCCTCGAACTGGTCGGCCTCCACCAGCCGGTCAAACGCATGTTCCGCATCACCGGCGCGGACGGACTCTTCCCCCTCCACCCCGATGTCGAGGCAGCCCTGGCGAACCCGCCGCGGGCACAGTGAGGAGCAGCGATGAGTGAGCGCCGGGCACCGGAACAGACCCGGCGCATGCTGCTGCACGACACCACCGATGCCGTCAGCCGGTGCCGCGATTTCACCCGCCGGGCCCTGACAGACTGGCAGTGGCTGCCGCGGGCCGACCGCGTGACCGGTGCCGGGGGAGATGCCTCCGGCGACGCGCTGCCTGCCGAGGACGCCCTGCTGCTGGTGTCCGAAGTCGTGGGCAACGCCTGCTTGCACGCGGGCGGGCCCACGTCTCTGCTGCTGCGCTGCAGCCCGGAGCGGCTGCGCATCGAGGTCACCGACGGAAGCACGGACGCACCGGCCCCCAGGGCCCACGCGGACCCGGGCCTGCCCGGAGGCCACGGGCTGCTGATCGTGGAGCGGCTGGCCGCGCAGTGGGGCTCGGAACCGGTGGACGGCGGGAAGTGCGTGTGGGTGGAGGTCGACGCGCCACCGGACTTCGGGAACCGCGAGGGCGGCGGGGCGGCCACCGGACCGGTGTCACCGCCCGGTCCGTGGCCGGCCTGAACCGGCCCGTGCCGCAGGCCGTCGCCCCGCCGTGACGCAAGCCTTCAGGCCCGCCCGTGCCGACGGGCGCCGGAGCGCGGCGCCACGAGCGCCACGAGCGGAGTACCGGGCACCACGAGCGGAGCTCCGGCACCCGGGCCCCCCGCGCCCAGGTGCCGATCAGTCTTTCGGCCCACCCTACGAGCAGTCCTGCGCCGAGGCGGCCCGCGCGGCGCGGTCGCCCTCGCCCGGGGACGCGGCCTCGTCCTCGCCTTCGCCGTCGCCTTCGGGCTCATCCGTCAGCATCCCGGCCCGCAACTCGGTCATGATCCGGCACAGCAGCCGGGAAACGTGCATCTGGGAGAGGCCGAGCCGGTCACCGATCTCGGCCTGGGTCAGCTCCTGGCCGAAGCGCAGCGAGAGGATCCGCCGGTCGCGGTCACTGAGCGTGGCGAGCAGCGGTTTCAGCGTCTCCAGGCATTCGATGAGGTCGTAGGCCTCCTCGTCCGCCCCCAGCGGCAGCGCCCGGGGAGCCGCGTCCGCCTCCGGTCCCGCCGGAGCGTCCAGGGAGCCCGCGGTGTAACCGTTGGCCGCCTGGAGGCCCTCGGCGAGTTCGTCGGTGCTGATCCCGAGCCGCTGCGCGAGCTCGCCGTCGGTCGGGCGCCGCCCCAGGCGCTGTTCGAGGGTGTCGTGTGCCTTCGCGATGTCCAGGCGGAGCTCCTGGAGCCGCCGCGGGACCTTCACGGACCAGCTGGTGTCCCGGAAGAAGCGCTTCATCTCGCCGGTGATCGTGGGAATGGCGAACGTCGTGAACTCGACCCCGCGCTCGACGTCGTACCGGTTGATGGCCTTGATCAGGCCGACCGTGCCGACCTGGACGATGTCCTCCAGCGGCTCGGAGCGGTTGCGGAACCGGCGCGCCGCGTACTTCACCAGGCTGAGGTTGAGCTCGACGAGCGTGTTGCGGACGTACGAGTACTCGGGCGTCCCCTCCTGGAGGCCGTTCAGGCGGCGGAAGAGCGCCACGGACAGGGTCCGCGCGTCGGCCGTGCTGACTGCCAGCCGGTCCTCGGGAGCAGCGGGTACGCCTCGGGCCTCGGAGACATCGGGGGTCTCGACGTAGGGCTCGAGAGGGAGCGGGTCCGCGGTGTCGCGGGAAACGGATGACATGAGCGTCCTCCGACGGGTTGTGGGTACCGTCCGGCCCTGGTCGGGCCGGTGGAACCGTCGTGGTCTTCCCGAGGGGATATACCCGCAAGCGGGGCCGTCTCACCCTCCTCGTGCCACGACGGATCGCGGCGAGGTCACCTCACGCATTCTACGGCTCGGCCGCGCCCCGCCCGGGGGTGGCCGGCTGGACTGTCGTTTCGCGCGGAACGTGCAGGTCCATGACGCAGATGTCATCGCGGTGGCCCGGGCACCGCGCGGCGAGCGTCCGGGCCAGGGATGCGCCGTGGCCCTCCCGCAGCAGTCCCAGCGTGGTGGCGGCGAGCCGCTCGAGTCCCGTCTCGATGTCCTCACCCGGTTCTTCCACGAGTCCGTCGGTGAAGAGCAGCAGGTGGTCGCCGGGGAGGAGGCCGAGGGCGGCCTGCCCGTAGGCGGCCTCGGAGGCGGCACCGAGGAGGCTCCCCTGGGGCTGGTCGAGGAAGTCCGCCCGGTCGCCCCGGATCAGCAAGGGGGGCAGGTGTCCCGCCCGTACCCAGACGAGGCGCCGGTCCCAGGGCTGGTAGCGGGCCATGACCATCGTCGCGGTCGCGGTGGCGGAGGGGTCCGAAGCGGTGTGGAGCAGGAGGGTGTTGAGCCGGCGCAGGACGTCGGGGAGGGCCGAGCCGGTGATGGTCATGCCCTTGGTGGTGAACCGCAGCTGGGCCATGGTGCTCACGGCGGCCAGTCCGTGACCTGCCACGTCTCCGACGACGAACAGGGCGCTCCTGTCCGGGAGTTCGATGGCGCTGTACCAGTCGCCGCCGACGTTGACCCCCCGGTCGGCGGGGACGTACGCGACGTCGACGCCCAGGCCGGCCAGTTCCAGGGACTGCTCGGCGATCGGCAGCAGCGTGTTCTGGAGGCTCGCGGCGAGCGCGCGTTCGGCCTGGAGCATGCCGCGCTGGAGGAGGACGGCGCGCTCGCTGTCGCGCAGCGCGAGCTCGGCCCCGCGCTGCGCGCTGAGGTCCTGGAAGAAGCCGTGGACCTCGACCGGGTTGCCGTCGACGTCCGTCTGGGCCTCGGCGACGATCCGCAGGTGGCGTATGCCGTGCGCGGTGGCGATCCGGAACGGCTGGTCGATGGGCTCCCCCGCGCTCAGGAGCCGCTGGACGGCCGCGCCCAGGCTCGGGAGGTCGTCCGGGAGCAGGTGTCCGGGCAGTTCCTCCAGCGACATCGGCCCCTGTCGGGGGTCGCGGTCGAAGATGGCGTAGACCTGATCGGACCAGGTGATGGTGTCCGTGGCGAGGTTCCAGCCGGCCCAGCCCAGGTTGCCCAGGCGCTGCATGTCGGCCAGCCGCCGGGCTTCGCGCTCGTGGGCGTGGCGGACCCACGAGACGACCAGGTGGTCCCCCAACCGGGAGGCCCGGACCGAGTAGACCGACTGGTGCGGGAGGCCGGACACCACCTCTTCGTAGGTGAACGGCTCCCCTTCGTAGCCGGTTCCGGTGGTGAGGGTCTCCAGGTACCCCTCCCACAGCGCGGTGCCCGCCACGGTCGGGTACGTCTCCAGGATCCGGCGGCCCACGAGCTCCTTGCCGCGCCGCCCGGCCACGTCCACCGATTCCGGCGCCGCCGCGTCGATCCGGTAGTCCTCGACCTCGCCGGACTCCGAGCGCAGGGGGGTGAGCAGGATCGCGGATCCGGCCAGCGCGTCCAGGACCCGCTGGACGGACGCCACCTCGCTGTCGCCGCGCACCCCGGCTCCGTCGTCGGCGTCGCGGGGACGCTCCGGCGCCCCCAGCGGGCCGGAGCACATCCGGGCCGCCCGGCTCAGCAACAACCGGGTGTCGACCGCGAAGGGGCCGGGCTGGGTGCGCAGGAAGCCGATGGCGGCCCTGGCGGGGCCGTCGGCGGGTACGGGGAGCCAGGCGCGGGAGGGCCATCGGTCCGGCGGGTCGCCGATCAGCAGGTAGCGGTGGGCGTCCTGCGCCGGCTCCTCGAGCCACAGGGCCCGGCGCCCGGCGATCGCCTCGCGGGCGGCGACACCGCTCAGCGGGGGGATGTGGTGCCACTGCTCGGCCAGCGCCTCGTCGATGCCGGACCGGCCGGTCAGCTCCAGGCTTCCGGACGGGCTCAAGGCGTAGATCATCACCGCCTCCACGCCGGTGGCTCCGCCGAGCACGGTGCGGAGCAGATCGGCGATGGCGTCGCCGCCGCGGGCCGCGGCCAGGCCGTCGGCGAGCCGGCCCAGGAGCGGGCGCAGCACGGCGTCGCCGTCGCCGCCGGAGAGATAACGGTGGTGGCTGAAGGCCGAGTCGGCGCCCTGGGGAGACGTGCCCGCACCGGCGCCCGCACCCGCGCCCGCCGTACCGGAGCCTGCCGTGCCCGTGTCTGCGGCACCGGCGCCTGCCGTGCCCGTGTCTGCCGTGACGGGCGGGGAGCGGGGGTCGGACCCGGGCGGCGGGCGGAGGCGGAGCCGGCCGAGCGTGATCCAGCACTCTTCCAGGAGGGTGCGGCCCTGTTCACCGGCGTGCTCGAGGAGCATCTCGTACGCGAGGTCGGCGGAGACTCCCGACCGGGCCATGAGCACGCCCTTCGCCCGCTCGACGACGGCCGTGGTCGCGGCGACGCCTTCCAGGTCCGCGATCTCCGACCGGAGCCTGGCCACCACTTTGGCGAGCGCCAGCACCTCGGGTGTGGCGCCCTCGCCCACGGGCGCGGCCTCGCCCTTCATCTTTTGAGCATGCCATGCCCACGCCCCCCGCGCCTCTGTGCGGCCGCACGGATGCCGGCCCTCGCGACAACAGAAGAGCGCAGGTCAGGGGCGTGGGAACGAGGTGCCGGGCTCGGCGTCGGAGCACGTACCGGGCTCGGTACCGGACTGCGCGAGGAGGCGCCGGAGCCAGCGGGTCCGGGCATCGCGGGCGTCCTGACTGAGGGCCGCCCGCGGTGCGATGGTGTCGAAGCCGTGGAAGGCGCCGGGCCACACGTGCAGTTCGGCCTGGCCGCCGGCCCGCCAGATCGCCTGGGCGTAGGCCACGTCCTCGTCCCTGAAGGTCTCGGCCGATCCGACCTCGATGTAGGCCGGGGGCAGCCGGGACAGATCCGTGGCGCGCGCGGGAGCCGCGTGGGGCGGCAGGTCCTCGGCGCCGTACCGGTCGCCCAGCAGCGCCCGCCACGCGGTCGCGTTGGAGGTGCGGTCCCAGGTGTCGACGCCGGCCATCTGACGGCTGGAGAAGGTGTGGTCGCGGTCGTCGAGCATCGGGCTCAGGAGCAGCTGCCCGATCGGGGCGGGGCCGCCCCGGTCGCGGGTGAGCAGGGCGAGCGCCGCGGCGAGACCGCCGCCGGCGCTCTTTCCCCCGATCACCAGGCGGTCCGCGTCGACGCCCAGTCCGGCCGCGTGCTCGGCCACCCAGACCAAACCGGCGTAACAGTCCTCCACCGGCCCGGGGTGACGGACCCGTGGTGCCAGGCGGTACTCGACGGAGACGACCGCCAGCCCCAGCGGGTGAGCCCAGGTGCGCAGCAGCCGTGGAAGCACGGACCATGCGTTGCCCGTGATCATTCCGCCGCCGTGCAGGTAGTAGAGCGCCGGCAGCGGCCCGGCCACGCCGGCCGGCCGCGCGCTCACGAGCGTGACGTCCGGGGCGCCGGACGCTCCCGGCACCCGCAGCTCGGCCACCTCGAAGCGGCCGTCGGCCTCGAGGTCCCGGACCGTCGGCCTGGACCGGCCCGCGGCATCCCGCGCCTGCCGGTCCGCGAGGTTCTCCGGGGTGAACGGCTCCCGCACCCCCTCCCCCAACGCCGCCAGAGCGGAACCCAGTTCGGGGTCGAAGGGCGGCACGTCCATGGGCGTAGTCAACCACCCGCCGGGCGACGGCCGGGACGGTCCGCGGAAACGGCCTGCCACCCGTCCAGTGGGCCGGAAACGGCCCGGCCCGGCGCCCGCTGGACGCCTGACCGGGCGGGGCCGGCCCGCCCGGAGCGGGTTCGCCCCGGCCGGGAGACCCCGCGGGGGCGCGGAGGCCTCCGTCGCCCGCCGCCCGTCAGCGCCGGCTGAGCGGGGTCTCCGCTACGACGCGGGACAGCTTCTCGGGGTTGCGGACGTAGTAGAGGCCCGTGATGCGGGCGTCCTCGACGCGGACCGCCATGACGCCGTCCATCTCGCCGTCCAGCCGGACGAGGAGCGCCGGAGTTCCGTTGACCACGGTCGGAGCCATGGTGATCGGGCTCCGGTTCTTGCCGAGGCCGCCGAACACGAAGCGGGTCACCTTGTCGGCGCCCGTGATCGGCCGCAGGGCGGCCTGCTTGATGCCGCCGCCGTCGCTCACGAGGACGACCTCGGGGGCGAGGACGTCGAGGAGGCCCTGGGGGTCACCGGTCTCGATCGCGCGCTGGAACGACGCCAGGGCCGCCCTGCTCTCGCTCGGGGAGACCGACTGGCGGGGGCGGCGGGCGTCGACGTGCCTGCGGGCACGGTGCGCGATCTGGCGCACGGCCGCGGGGGTCTTCTCCACGGCCGTCGCGATCTCCTCGTAGCCGACGTCGAAGGCTTCGCGCAGTACGAAGACGGCCCGCTCGGTCGGCGACAGCGTTTCGAGGACGAGCATCATCGCCATCGACACGCTCTCGGCGAGCTCGACGTCCTCGGCCACGTCCGGCGCGGTGAGCAGCGGCTCGGGCAGCCAGGGGCCCACGTACGCCTCCTTGCGGCGCTTCATCGTGCGGAGCCGGTTGAGCGCCTGCCGGGTCGCGATCCGGACCAGGTACGCGCGGTGGTCGCGCACCTGCGCCCGGTCGACCTTGATCCACCGCAGCCAGGTCTCCTGGAGGACGTCCTCGGCGTCGGCCGCCGATCCGAGCATCTCGTAGGCGACGGTGAAGAGCAGATTGCGGTGGGCGACGAAGGTGTCGGTCGCCGGATCGGTCGCCCGGCCGGTCACCGGATCGGTCGCGCGGGCGGTCACCGGGTCGGTCGCGCGGCCGGTCACGTCCCGGCCCTCCCCCTTCGCGGCGGCCGGCTCCTCGCCGGCGGCCTGCAGACGGTCGTCCACAGCAAGTTCCCCTTCCCTGAGGACCGTTCGGTCCGATCGTCCGTCCCGGTGCGTCCGAGCGTAGGACACCACCCGTGCTAAGCCGGCTGTTCGGCCACGGCCGGCGCCTCGCCGCGCCGGGCCTCCAGGAGCTGGCCGCGCTTCGCACCTCCCGAGACCCGGTGCAAGCCGTACGAACCGGGCTTGCCGGCCTCGCCGGCCAGGTGCTTGACGGTGCCGCTGCACACGAACTCCTTCAGCTTCGCGCCAGGGCGGCCATCGATCGTGAACCACAGCGCGACGTCGTCCCGGTGGGCGAACTGGAAGATGCCGTCGCCCCGGCCCAGGCTGATGCACTGGCCGGCGAACACCTGGTTGAGGTTCGAGGGCCGCTCGCCCGCGATCCGGCTGAGTACCGTGTCGGCGGCCCGCGCGCCCATCGGCATCGCGGACTGGCAGCTCATCCGCAGCGGCAGGCCCGACGGCGCCGCCGAGTCGCCGGCCGCGACGATACGTACGTCGTCCACGCTCGTCAGCGTCTCGTCCGTGAGCAGGCGGCCCAGCGCGTCGGTGCTCAGCCCGCTGCGCACGGCCAGGTCCGGCACGCCGAACCCGGCGGTCCAGACGGTCACTTCGCTCGACAGCTCGCGGCCGCCGCCGAGCCGCACGGCACGGCGGGTCACTGCGGTCACCCTGGCCTCGGGGCCGTCGAGCACGGTCACCCCGAGCCGGGCCAGCCGCTTGGCGACCGAGCGCCGTCCCCGGGGGTGCAGGTACGGGCCGAGCTCCCCGCCACAGACCAGCGTCACGGCGCGGCCCGCCTCCGCCAGTTCGGCGGCGGTCTCGATGCCGGTCGGGCCGGCTCCGACCACGGTCACGCGGCCCGTCACGGGCGTGGCGTCGAGGACCGGGCGCAGCCGCGCCGCCTCCTCAAGACTGGCGATCGGGTAGGCGAACTCGGCGGCTCCGGGCACGCGCGGGTCGGCGCTGCCGCTGCCGACCGCGTAGATCAGGTAGTCGTAGCCGACCGTGCCGCCGGCCTCGAGCGTCAGGCTGCGCGCGGCCGCGTCGATCCGCACGACGGAGTCCACCACCAGCCGGACTCCCTCGCCGATGACCTCCCGGTACGCGACGACCGCGTCGTCGGACCCGCCCACCAGCTGGTGCAGGCGGATCCGCTCGACGAAGTCCGGACGCGGGTTGATCAGCGTCACCGTGACGTCGTCGCGCTGTGTCAGCCGGTTGGCGGCCATGACGCCGGCGTATCCGCCGCCGATCACGATCACTTCGGTGTTCTTGGTCATGGTGTCGTCTCCTTCGTTCCTGGGTTCGGGCACAAGACACCGCACGGCCGGCCGCTGTGACACGGTGTGGCGCACGTCACAGGAGCGGCCCCGAGGAGCGGGGCGGCGTGCGGCGGCGTCCGGGACGGTGAGGGGCCCCGGGGGCGGCGACGCCCGTCCGTCGACGGTCGCGAGGGGCTTGTGACTTGAACGCGTTCAAGTCATCATGGGCCGGGGGCCTTCAGCCGGTCGTCCCTCGAGCCGAGTGAAGCGGGGCAGCGGCAGTGAGCACGGGCCGATGGCTACGGATGTGCCTGCAGCGGTACGTCGTCACCGCCCTTCTCGGCGGGACGGCCGCGGCCTTGGTGCTGCCGGTCCTGGGAGCCGACCCCTTCGGCGAGTCGCTCGCCACGGGAATGACGATGGTGCTGGTGGGGGTACCCCTCCTCACCCTCGCGACCATGTTCGTGATCGTCCTGCTGGCCGGCCGGCGCTTCGAACCGCCGACCGGCGGTGCCCAGAGGATCCGAGGGGGCTGGATGGTCGTGCTCCCGCTGGCCCCGCTCCTGCCGATCGGGCTGTTCGCCCCTCTCCAGGGTCTGATCGTGCTGGGCACCCAGCTCGTCTACGTCGTCTTCGTACTGCCGTGCCAGGACGCCAGGGACACGGCGGACGTCCTGCGTTCGCTGGCCGACCCGGCCGTCCCGGCCGGGGAGCGGGCCCGGACGGCGCGTGCGGTGGGAGAACTGCGCACCAGGCCGGTGGTGGAGGCGCTGATGGGCGCCACGGCCGATGCCGAGCCCGAACTCGCCGAAGCGGCCCTGGAGACGCTCTGCGCCATCTGGCGCCGGGACGGTGTCATCGGCGAGGACCTGCTGCGCAGGCTTTCCGCGGAGGCCCAGGAGCAGGTCCGCGCCCTCGGCGGCGTCAAGGTCCGCAGCCCCTGGTGAGCGGTCCGGGCGCCGTCACGCCGGCGGCCGGGCACCGGCCCGGGCGCACGCCTGCCCTGCCTGCCTGCCTGCCTGCCTACCTCAGGTCGGACGCCTCGCCCGGCGGGCGCACCATGAAGACATCGACCGGATCCTGGGTTTCCACCACGAAACCGTGCCGTTCGTACAGCCTCCGGGCGGCACTGCCCTGGAGGACGTTCAGGCGGACGGTCACACCCCGGGCGTCGGCCCGGGCGAGCAGCGTGCGCAGGACGGCCGAGCCGAGGCCGCGGCCCTGGTGGCCCGGCGCGAGGTAGAAGTGCTCCAGCCACTGCCCGTCCCGGGCGGGGCGCACGGTGACACACCCGGCCAGCTCGCCGTCCTTCTCGATGACCGACGTGTATGGCGGGGAGAGGGAGTCACGCAGCCGCTGTCGTACCCGGTGTTCGTCGAAACGGCCCAGACGCTCCAGGTCCTCCCGCATGACCACGGCCCGCAGTTCCGCGATCACTTCGACGTCCGCCGGCTCCGTGGAACGCAGCACCCACCCCGAGGGGTCAACGGGAGCAGCCCCGCTCCGCTCGGACACGGACCTCGTTCCGCCTGACCCCACCCACTCGACCATGATCGGAGTATCTCAGCCGTCGGCCGTGACCGACCGGGACCCTGCCCGGCCGACGGGCTCCGCGGGCAGCCGTGACCAGATGATCGGACTGTTATCGTCCGGGTATGCCCGAGCTCATCTTCCCCACCCCCCGGCTACAGGCCTCCTGGCTCGCCTCCCGTGAGGAGTGGGGGGACGACGCCCCCATGGACGGGGCGGGTCTCGGCTCCGATGACGACGTGGAGAGCGCGGAGGGCTTCGCGGCCTGGGTGGAGCGACTGCACGGGTACGCCGACCGAACGCTGCCGATCGAGCAGGGACGGGTCCACGCCACGTACTGGTGGATCGCCGAGGGCGACACCTATCTGGGCGCCATCGACCTGCGCCATTACCTGAACGCGTTCCTGGTCGACGCGGGCGGACACATCGGCTACAGCGTCCGGCCCTCCGCGCGGCGGCGCGGACTGGCCACCTGGGCGCTGGGCTCGGTCCTGTACGAGGCCCGGCTGCTCGGGATGGACCGGGTCCTGCTCACCTGCGACCCGGACAACGAGGCGTCGGTACGCACGATCGAGGGGAAGGGCGGCGTGCTGGAGGACGTCCGCGAGACCCTGATCGGTCCCAAGCGGCGGTACTGGATCGACCTGTGAGACCGGTCGGTCCGACCGACGCCGGTCACACGGACGCCGGTCACACGGACATCGGTCACACGGACGTGAAGACGTCCTCGCGGGCTTCGTCGAGGATGAAGCCGTTGTCGAGGCGGACCCGGACCGTCACCCGGAGCCGCTGCGCCTGGTAGGCGATCCACTCCGGTTCCAGGGAACCGACCTTCTCCTCGAGCTGCCTCTTGCTCTCGGGGGGCATCTCGTGGCCGAAGGCGTCGAGGAGCGACTTGAGGCGCTCGTACTCACGGGCTTCTTCGCTCTGGTGCTCGTGCTCCACCACCCGTTCGACGGTGCCCTCGATGCCCGCCGCGAGGGACAGGGACGCGGCGACGTGCCCCGGTGAAGTCGGGGAGTCCCCCGCCGTGGCCACCCAATCGGTCAGCCTGGTGTCCGTCGCCAGCTTCACTCGCTGGCCTTCTTTCAGCGCCATCGCTTCTTCCACTCCCACTCGGTCGCATCCCACTCGGTCGCAGCTGCTCACTCGGTGGCGAGGGTAGTGGAGAGCTCCCGGCGGAATCGTCGACGGGGCTCCGGGAGGCGGGCCCGGGGGACGTCATCCGCGCCGGCGGCGTCCCCGTTCACGCGGCCAGGGGCACGGTGGCCATGCCCGCGCCGTCGCGCAGGCCCTCGAGGAACTCCTCCACCGCTTGGACCGCCGTGTGCCGGGGCTCCCACGCGAGTGCGGTGCGGGCGCGGGCGCAGTCCATCAGCGGGAGGCGCAGGACCGCGTCGAAGAGGTCGGGCGACGCGGGGACCAGGTGGAGCCGCCACGCGGCGGCCAGCGCCGTGCGGACCGACGCCGTGGGAACGGCGAACCGGCGGGCGTGCAGCAGGCCGGCGAGCGCTTCGGCGTCGAGGGGCCGGTCGGCCGCCAGGTTGAAGGGGCCCCGCACCCGCCGGATCACGGCGGCCAGGTAGGCGGCTGCCGCGTCGTCCGTGTGCAGGGCCTGGAACCGCAGTCCCGGCAGGTCAGGGACCCCGGGGATCAGCCCGGGGCGCACCAGCCGGCCGGGCAGGAGGCGGCCCGCGAAGATCCTGCGCTGCTCGGACGCCGAGGTGCGCTTGAACAGGAAGGCCGGCCGCATGCGCACGACCCTGACATCGGGGTGCGACGGCTCGAACGCGTCGAGTACGCGCTCCAGGTAGGCCTTCTCCCGGGTGTACGCGGCCTGGGGCCAGCCGTGCGTGGGCCACGATTCGTCCACCGCACGGTCCGCGGCGCCCGGGGTCTCCTGGGGGCCGGGTGAATAGGCGCCGACGGAGGAGGCGTGGACCAGGGCGGGCACGCCCGCGGCGGCCACCGCCTCGAAGACGCGCAGGCTGCCCAGCACGTTGGTCTGCCAGGTCTGGGCGGGATCGTGGGTCGGCTGGAACATCCACGCCAGGTGGACGACCGCGTCCGCTCCGGCGAAGAGCCGTACCAGGTCGGAGCCGTCGGGCCCGATGTCGGCGGCCGCCCAGGTGGTCTTCGCGGGCGTCCACGGCGGGATCCGCCGGGCCAGGCCGAGGACGGAGGCGACGGCAGGGCTGTCGGCGCAGGCCTGGACCACACTGGTGCCGACGTTTCCGGTGGCGCCGACCACCACGACCCGCAGGCCGTCTTCGCGGGGCGGCAGGGATCCGGGACGGTTCATGGCGGGGTCCTCCTCGCTGTGCCGGAGCGCATCGCCGGGCGGTCGGCCCGGGCGTACCGCGCCTACCCGGCGGGCCTCACGGGACGGCCGGGCTCGGGCGGGCTGGGGCGGGGCCGGGCGGGCCGTTGCGTCCGCAGCCCCCGCCCGTCCCGTCCCGTTGGGCGCGCGTCGCGCCCGGGACACGGCCCCGTCGCAGCCGGGAGGCCGGACCGTGCCCCGGTTCCAGGACTTCGCGGGGCCGTTCCTCGGAACGGTCCCGCGGAGCGGTCAGTGGCCGAGGGCGCGCTTGAGCTCCGCCTTGTCCATCGCCGAGCGGCCCTTGATGCCGCGCTGCCGGGCCTCGTTGTACAGCTGATCCTTCGTCGGCCCCTGCGCACCGCTGTGCGAGCGCTGCCCCCCGCGCCGGGACGAGGACATGTCCTGGAGGGAAGAACGGCTGGCGGTCTTCGACTCGCCGGCGCGGGCGCGCTCCTTGTTCACCGTGCGGGCGGCGATCTCCTTGGCCTGCTCGGGGCTCTCACCCCGCCGTTCGGCGCTCTCCTTGATGTGCTCGTACTGGCGTTCACGCTTGGGACTGGATCCGCGCGGCATGGTGGCTCCCTGGCTGGTCGGCTCGCCGGACGGGCGTGGGTGCAAACGATCGAGTCGGGTCGGGTCGGGTCGGGTCGGGTCGGGTCGGGTCGGGTCGGGTCGGGTCGATCAATGACGCTCCCTCCCCGCCGGGGCGCCGCCTTCATCGGCGTCCGGGGTCCGTCGGGTGGGAGCCCCGGGGCCCCCATCCGGACGCCGGCGCTCGTCGGGACGGCTCCCTGAGCGACCTCCGGACCCGCCGCCGCCGTCTCCGGCACGGCCCTCTCCCACGACCGCCTCGTCGGCGGCCCGGCGTGCCTCCCCGTCACCGCTCTCGCCGACCGCCTCCGACGGCGGGGTCGGAGTCGGGGCCGGGGTGCGGCGCCGCGCCCGTTCGCTCTCACTCGCGTCCATCAGGGATGCCCTTCCGTTCGTCTGCGGTGGCGGCCCGTCGGTGGACCGCGTGGGTAGCCGCGGGCCGTCCACCCTGGTCGTCGGCCGTCCCACGGCACTGCCCGTCGTCTCCCCTGGGCGCCTAACCCGCGGCGGCGAGCTCAAACCCCGGCCATGATCCGCGCCTGGACCCGGAGCCTCATGGGTTTGCCCGGTGTCAACCAGGGCAGCCGCGTCAACGAAGCCAACGAGCCAGAGCCCCCGGGACGAGGCCAGAGATGTCAACCAACGTACTGATAGCCATCATCGTCGTGGCGGCGATCGTCGTGATCGCGCTGACGGTCACGCTGTGGATGCTGGCCCGACGCCGTCACCTGCGTGAACGATTCGGACCCGAATACGAACGTACCGTCGCGGAACAGGGCGACAAGCGGTCCGCCGAGCGTGACCTGCGCGCCCGTGAGGAGCGGTACGACCAGCTCGAGATCAAGGAGCTGCCGCCGGAACGCCGGCAGCAGTACGCGGACAAGTGGACTGCCGTACAGCAGCAGTTCGTGGACCGGCCCGATGCCTCCGTGGCCGAGGCCGACGAGCTCCTGACCCTGCTGATGGGTGAGCGCGGTTACCCCACCGACGGGTACCAGGGGCAACTGCGGGACCTGTCCGTGGAGCACGGCCGCACGCTGGAGGAGTACCGGTCCGCCCATGCGGTCAAGGTGCGCAGCGGCGCGGGAGAGGCGACGACAGAGGAGCTCCGGGGGGCGATGGTCCACTACCGCACCCTGTTCGAGGAGCTGCTCGCCGACCGGAGGAGCCGATGATCATGCCGAACCATGAGGACGAGGCGGGACGGGCGCCCGAGCCCGTCCTGACGACGGAAGACCTGGCGCGTCCCGCGCCCGCACGCGAGGACGCGGCCCTCTACCCGGGCGAGGCCACGGGCGAACGGGACCGGCGGGACCGCTCGCCGCAGGACGCGGGGATGCGGTCCGGGACGGACCCGGGAACGCGGTCGGACCCGGGAACGCGGTCGGACCCGGATGCGGCGTCGGACCGGAATGCAGTGGCGGACCGGGACGCGGTGGCGGACCGGGACGCGATGGCGGACCGGGACGCGATGGCGGGGCCCGGACGCGAAGGCATCGGTCAGCAGTCCCGTGGGCTGGAGACGGACCCCGACCGTGAATCCACACCGCGGGACCGTGAACCCGCACCGCGGCAGGAGTCCGGACCCGGGGCCGACGACGAATCGCTCCTGGGCGCCGCGGAGGCGGATCGCTACCGCACCACCTGGAACCAGATCCAGGGCCGGTTCGTGGACGAGCCGCGCGAAGCGGTCCGGGCCGCGGACACCCTGGTGGCCGAGGTCATGCAGGCATTCGCCGGGTCTCTCGCCGAACACCGGAGCGGGCTGGAGAAGCAGTGGGACCACGGCGAGCAGGTGGCCACCGAGGACCTGCGACAGGCCCTGCGCGCCTACCGCTCGCTGGTCAACCGGCTGCTCGACACCTGAGCGGCGGGGAGCAGGAAGCAGCAGGGAGCAGGGAGTTGCTGAGCCGGGCGCGCCTACCCTTCAACGGGTGAACCAGTTGATGTCCCGCGCGTCCCAGATCCCCCAGACCGCCGCGCCCGCC
>NZ_JBSGWY010000049.1:0-61991 GCF_053609145.1 Streptomyces sp. NPDC054961
CACCTGCGGCCCCCGCCGCCGGCGCCTGGCCCAGCGCCGCCGCCCCCGGTTCCGCGGCGGCCGCCCCGGCGCCCCAGGCCCCCGCCCGCGCGGCGGCGCCCGCCCCGGCCGCCTCCGGCCCGACGCCCGGCATGGCCGCCGGCGCCGGGCAGATCCAGGCGATGTGGCCGTCCGTCCTGGAAGCCGTCAAGAACCGCCGCCGCTTCACCTGGATCCTGCTCAGCCAGAACGCCCAGGTCGCCGGCTTCGACGGCGCCACCCTCCAGCTCGGCTTCCCCAACGCCGGCGCCCGCGACAACTTCGCGAGCAGCGGCAGCGAGGACGTGCTCAAGGCGGTCCTCGCCGAGCAGTTCCAGGTCAACTGGAAGATCGAGGCCGTCGTCGGTGGCGGCGGCCAGCCCGTCGGACCGGTCTCCGCCGCGTCCTACGGGGCTCCGCCCGCGCCCGCCTACAACCCGCCGCCGGTCCAGCAGGCCCCGGCCGCCCCCCAGCAGGCGCAGCCCCCGCAGCAGCAGGCCGCGTACCAGCAGCCCGCGCCGCAGCAGCCCCCCGTGCGGCAGGGGCCCCCGCCCGTCGCGCCCGAGGACGACGTACCGGAGGACGACGACCCCGACCTCGTCGACTCCGCGCTGACCGGACACGACCTCATCGTGCGCGAGCTCGGAGCCACGGTTGTAGAGGAATACACGAACGAATAAGGCGTCCGACTTGGCGGCCCGCACGAAAGGGAATCCGGAGCGCGGGCTACCCTTCATGCCGTGAAGGTCCTCGTCATCGGCGGCGGCGCCCGCGAACATGCCCTGTGCCGCTCTCTGTCCCTCGATCCCGACGTCAACGCGCTGTACTGCGCACCAGGCAACGCCGGCATCGCCGAGGTGGCCGAGCTCCGCCCGGTCGACGCCCTCGACGGTGAAGCCGTCGCCCGCCTCGCCACCGAGCTCGGCGCCGACCTGGTCGTCGTCGGCCCGGAGGCCCCGCTCGTCGCCGGCGTCGCCGACGTCGTCCGCGCGGCCGGCATCCCCGTCTTCGGCCCCTCCGGCGAAGCGGCGCGGCTGGAGGGCTCCAAGGCCTTCGCCAAGGACGTGATGGCCGCGGCCGGCGTCCCGACGGCCCGCAGCCACGTCTGCACCACCCCGGAAGAGGTGGACGCGGCCCTCGACGCCTTCGGCGCCCCGTACGTGGTCAAGGACGACGGCCTCGCCGCCGGCAAGGGCGTCGTGGTCACCGACGACCTGGCCGCCGCCCGCGCCCACGCGCTGCGCTGCGACCGCGTCGTCATCGAGGAGTTCCTCGACGGCCCCGAGGTCTCCCTCTTCGCCATCACCGACGGCGTCACCGTGCTGCCGCTCCAGCCCGCGCAGGACTTCAAGCGCGCGCTCGACGGCGACGAGGGCCCGAACACCGGCGGCATGGGTGCGTACTCCCCGCTCCCCTGGGCCGACCCGAAGCTCGTCGACGAGGTCATGGGATCCGTCCTGCAGCCGACCGTGGACGAACTGCGCCGCCGCGGCACCCCCTTCTCCGGGCTGCTCTACGCGGGCCTCGCGATCACCTCGCGCGGCGTGCGGGTCATCGAGTTCAACGCCCGCTTCGGCGACCCCGAGACCCAGGTGGTCCTGGCCCGGCTGCGCACGCCGCTCGCGAGCGTGCTGCTGAACTCCGCCAACGGAACCCTGCACACCGAGCCCCCGCTCAGCTGGCGCGACGACGCGGCCGTCACCGTCGTCATCGCGTCCCACAACTACCCGGAGACCCCGCGCACCGGGGACCCCATCGAGGGCCTCGCCGAGGTGGCCGAGCACGACGCCCCCGACGCGTACGTGCTGCACGCCGGGACCCGGAGCGAGGGCGACGCGGTCGTCAGCGCGGGCGGCCGCGTGCTGTCGGTGACGGCAACCGGTTCCGACCTGGCACAGGCCCGGACCAGGGCGTATAAGGCCGTCGAGCGGATCAGGCTCGACGGCTCGCAGTACCGCACGGACATCGCGGCCAAGGCCGCCGAAGGCGTCTGAGCGCCGCTGAACAGCGGGATCCCACGGACGCGGGTCCGGTGCGCACCTGGTGCGGCCGGGCCCGCGGGCGTATCCGCGTGCGAGTGCACCCCGTCGTGTTCGAACGCACCCACCTTTACCCAAAGCCATTCCATCGGGTGATCGTCCCTCGGTCTGCCTGACGGCCGGGCCCGCCCCAACTATGGTGCGGCGCATGCGTTCCGGCTCTCGTTGGGGCACTTGGCCCACCGGCATTGCGATGTCAGAGGCGGGTGTCACAGTGGGGGAGTGAGCAACGCCACCGCAGGGCAAAGGGGGTGAGGTCCGGCCGTGTCCGGAACACGTTCGATCGCTGAAGCGGGCACACCGTCCGCACGTTCCCGCGCCTTGGCCGTGCTGCGCGTGCGCAGCAGGGCCCTGGCCGTCGGGCTGCTGCCCGCCGCCCTCGCGGTGGTCCTGGTGGCCGCCCGGATGACGGGCCGGCTCCTGGGCGACCCCTGGCCGGCGGTGACCCTCACCGTGTGCCTGGTCGCCGCGGCCGTCTTCCTCGTCGGCGGGACCTTCGCCGCCGTCGTCCTGCGGGCGAGCCCCGCCGTGACCCCGACCGTGCCGCTGTCGGAGGCCTCCGCCCCCGATCTCTACCGGCTCGTGCGGGACCTGGCGGACCGGATGGACGTTCCGGCGCCCTCCGCGATAGCCCTGACGCCCGACTGCGACAGCTGGCTGGAGGACCGCACCCACGCGGCCCACCGCCGTGCCCGCGGGCGCATATCGGGCGGGGCCGCCCGACCGGGCGGCACGATCGCACGGCCCGCTCCGGAATCGGAGCCCGGCGCCGCGCCGGTCCTGGTGATCGGCTCGCCGTTCCTGTGGTGGATGCGCGTCGCGGAGCTCCGCGCCGTCCTCGCCCCCGTCGTCGCCGGTACGGGACCGTCCGCGCACCCGGACATAGCCGATGCCCGCGGATTCGTCCGCGGCCTCGACGCCGCCGCGGACGTGGGCAACCATCGCTTCCTCGGCTGGATCGGGGCCCCGGCCCGGGTGCTGCTGCGGCTGTGCCGGGTCGACGCCGCCGAGATGGAGCGCGGGGTCGCCGCCGCCGCTTCCGAACGCGCACAGGGTGTGGACTACGGGCTGCGCATCGTCGCCCAGGAGCAGGTCGGGCTGGCGTACGCCGGCTGGGACCGGCTGCTGACCCGTGTCGCGCTGCCCGCCTGGCGGATGGGCCGCTGGCCCGCCCGCCTCGACGCGGGCGTGGTCTCCGCGCTGACCGAGCTGTCCCGGCGCGACCGGCTGGCCGACGGGTTCACCTCGCGGCTGGGCGAGCGCCCGGCGTGCGATCTGCTGGAGCAGCCGGGAGTGGTGGACGAGGCCGCCTCGCTGCTGGCCGCGCGGCTGTTCCACGGCGGCCCGGCCGAAGCCGGGCCGGACTGGTCCCCGGTGGACTGGGCGGCGTACCCGGAGGAGGTCGTCGACCGCAAGTGGCGTACGGAGGCGGCCCGGCTGCTGTCCGCGCTGGACGCCCTGTCCGCTCCCGCCGCCTCCACGGTGGAACGCGTGCTCGCCTACCTCTCGGCCCCGTCCGCGACCGCCGCCGGGACCTCGCACGGCGCCCGGGACGATGCCCCGGACGACGCCCAGGGCGCCGCTCCGGAAGGGGCCGTGGAGGCGCCGGCCGACACCGCGGCGAACGCCGACACACTGGCCGGGCGGCTGAGCGGCGACCTCGCGCGGGAGGCCGTACCGGCCGGTGCCGCGCGCGGCCCGCACGCGGTGCCGCTCTTCCCGCTGGAAGCTCCGCGCAGCGGCCGGGACCTGCTGGCGGACCACGTGCTGGCGCTGGTGTGCTGCGCGGCGGTGGACTCCGCCGGAGCCGCGCCCGGACTGGACTGGCTGGACGGTCCCGTGCTGCTGGTCGGAGGAGAGCGCCGGGCGGACCTCGCGCCGCGGGTGCTCTCGCTCGTCGAGGACGGCGACCCCGGGCCGCTGCGGGACTGGCTCGCCGAGACCGGCGTCCGCCCCGAGAAGCCGGTCCGGCTGGTCTAGGTCCCCCGGGGTTCCGTCAGGACGGCCGGCCCCGGACAGCGCTACGGGCGAAGTATGGCCCCCAGCTGAACTTTTAGCGACGAAGGGTGACGGGCTGCGTGCGTTATGTGATGTGCTGGGACCGGTCGCGGCGTTCGGGGGAGCGAGGGAGGGGAGCGGTATGGGTACGGAGCAGATCCGGCGTTGGGAGTCAGGTGCGCTCGCGCACGCGGTGACCGATCCCTTCGGGCAGGGACCCCTGCCGTGGCTCCGGGGCAGCGAGCTCTACTACGACGACCACGGCCAGGTCGTCCCCTGGTACGTGGACCCGGCCGTCGCCGCCGGACAGATCCCGCGGGCCCGGAGCAACGGAGGCCCCCGGACCGCCGACGACGTGCACCGGCAGATCAAGGGGTTCACCTCCACCGGAGCCGTCGCGCCGGGCGAGGCCATCGACTTCCACATCACCGTGGACCCGCCGCAGCAGTTCTCCGTCGACGTGTACCGCATCGGCCACTACGGCGGCGACGGCGCCTCCAAGATCACCACGAGCCCCCGGCTCTCCGGCATCGTCCAGCCCGCGCCCCTCACGGCGGACCGCACCGTCTCCTGTCACCACTGGTGGCAGTCCTGGCGGCTCCAGGTTCCGTCCTACTGGAGCGTCGGGGCGTACGTGGCCGTGCTGACGACCGCCGACGGATACCGCTCGCACATCCCGTTCACGGTGCGCGACGACCACCCGGCGGACCTGCTGCTGCTGCTCCCGGACATCACCTGGCAGGCCTACAACCTCTATCCCGAGGACGGGCACACGGGGGCCAGCCTCTACCACGCCTGGGACGAGGAGGGCCGGCTGCTCGGCGAGCGCGACGCCGCGATCACCGTCTCCTTCGACCGGCCCTACGCCGGGGCCGGCCTGCCCCTGCACGTCGGCCATGCCTACGACTTCATCCGCTGGGCCGAGCGCTACGGCTACGACCTGGCCTACGCCGACGCCCGCGATCTGCACGCCGGCCGCGTCGACCCCACCCGCTACCGCGGCCTGGTCTTCCCCGGCCACGACGAGTACTGGTCCGCCCCCATGCGCCGCACCGTCGAACGGGCCCGGGACCACGGCACCTCGCTCGTCTTCCTCTCCGCCAACACCATGTACTGGCAGGTAGAGCTCTCCCCCTCGCCGTCCGGCGTCGACGACCGGCTCCTCACGTGCCGAAAACGCCGCGGCCCCGGCCGTCCCAGCCTCTGGCGGGAAGTCGACCGCCCGGAGCAGCAGTTGCTCGGCATCCAGTACGCGGGGCGGGTCCCGGAGCCCGCGCCCCTCGTCGTGCGCAACGCCACGCACTGGCTCTGGGACTCCACCGGCGCCTGCGAGACCGACGAACTCCCCGGCCTGGTCGCGGGCGAGGCGGACCGGTACTTCCCGCGCACGCAGCTCCCCGAGCACCAGAGCCGGATCCTGCTCGCCCACTCCCCGTACGAGGACGGCGAAGGCCACCGCCGCCACCAGGAGACCTCGCTCTACCGGGCTCCCAGCGGCGCGCTCGTCTTCGCCTCCGGCACCTTCGCCTGGTCCCCGGCCCTCGACCGCCCCGGCCACGTGGACGAGCGGGTCCAGCGGGCCACGGCCAATCTCCTCGACCGGATCTGCAAGCGGGACTGACCGGGGACGGCCCGGACCGACCAGCCGGCCGGGGGTCCGGGACCGGCCGGGGGTCCGGCGGAGGGCTGCCCGGACCCGTTGTCCCCGCTCGCGGTCAGGTGCGGGAGAATGGGGGCGCGCTCGTACAGAACCACAGGGAGACTCCGTGCCCGGATTCGTCGAAAAGCCCGAGCCGGTCCAGGTGCCCGGCCTCGTCCACCTCCACACCGGCAAGGTCCGCGACCTCTACCGCGACGAGGACGGCAACCTCGTCATGGTCGCCAGCGACCGCATCTCCGCCGCCGACTGGGTGCTGCCCACCGAGATCCCGGACAAGGGCCGGATCCTGACCCAGCTCTCCCTGTGGTGGTTCGACCAGCTCGCGGACCTCGTCCCGAACCACGTCGTCAGCACCGAGCTGCCCGCCGGCGCCCCCGCCGACTGGGCGGGCCGCGCCCTGGTCTGCCAGAACCTCACCATGGTCCCCGTCGAGTGCGTGGCCCGCGGCTACCTCACCGGGTCCGGCCTCGCCGAGTACCGGCAGACCCGTACGGTGTGCGGCCTGGCCCTGCCCGAGGGCCTCGTCGACGGCTCCGAGCTGCCCACCGCGATCTTCACCCCGGCCGCCAAGGCCGAGGTCGGCGAGCACGACGAGAACGTCTCCTACGAGGAGGTCGCGCGCACCGAGGGCGCCGAGACGGCGGCGCTGCTGCGCCGGACCACCCTCGCCGTGTACTCCCGGGCCCGGGACATCGCCCGCGACCGCGGGATCATCCTGGCGGACACGAAGTTCGAGTTCGGTTTCGACCAGGACGGCACCCTGGTCGCCGCCGACGAGGTGCTGACCCCGGACTCCTCGCGCTTCTGGCCCGCCGACCTGTGGGAGCCGGGCCGGAGCCAGCCGTCCTTCGACAAGCAGTACGTCCGCGACTGGCTGTCCTCCCCGGCCTCCGGCTGGGACGCCAAGGGTGAACTCCCGCCGCCGCCCCTCCCGCTGGAGGTCGTGGAGCGGACGCGGGCCAAGTACGTCGAGGCCTACGAGAGGCTCACCGGCCTGAACTGGGCCTAAGGCCGAGCGGTGACGTGGGGGGGGGGGCGGCGCGGGGGGGCCCCCCCGGGCCCCCCCCCGCCCCCCCCCGGGGCCGGGGGCCCGGCGCGCCGGAGCCGCCCCGCCCCCGCCCGGGGCCCCCCCCGCACCCCCTCACCCCCCCCGCGCGGCGCCCGGGGGGGCTTCTTCACTACAGAGCGGACAACGCGACTCGAACGCGCGACATCCACCTTGGCAAGGTGGTGCTCTACCAACTGAGCTATGTCCGCATGCGCTGTAGCGCGAGAACTACTATACCCAACCTCTCGCCCGTGCGAGACGCACTGCCGTGTGGCGGTTCTCGGCGCCGAGCTTCGACGCCGCCGAGGACAGGTAGTTCCGTACCGTTCCCGGCGACAGCGAGGCCCGCTCGGCTATCTCCGCGATGGGCGCCCCGTCCCCCGCCAGCTCCAGCACCTCCGCCTCCCGGGCGGTCAGCGGCGAGTCCCCCGCGCTGATCGCGTCGGCCGCCAACTCCGGGTCCACGTAACGGCCTCCGGCGTGCACGGTCCGGATCAGCTCGGCCAGCCGCTGAGCCGACACCGTCTTCGGCGCGAAGGCCCGTACGCCCGCCGCGAGGGCCCGCTTCAGGTGTCCCGGGCGCCCGTGACTGGTCACGATCATGGTCTTGCAGTCGGGAAGTTCGGTGCGCAGGGACGTGGCGACGCTCACACCGTCCGCCCCCGGCATCTGGAGGTCCAGGACCGCGACGTCCGGCCGGTGGGCCCGCGCCATCGCGAGGGCCTCCGGCCCCGAGGCCGCCTCCGCGACGACCAGCAGGTCGTCCTCCAGTCCCAGCAGCGCGGCCAGCGCGCCCCGGATCAGGTGCTCGTCGTCGGCCAGCAGTACCCGTACGGGACTCATGCGCGCGTCTCCAGTCCTCGGATGGGCCCGGCCCCCGCCGGGCCGGGGATCTCGGCCCGCAGCCGGAAGCGGCCGCCGTCGACCGGGCCGGCCTCCAGCGTGCCGTCGAGCACCGCGAGCCGTTCGCGCAGGCCGGCGAGGCCCGAGCCCGGCGGCCCGGCCGGGGTCTTGGGGGCCCCGTCGTTCTCCACCACCAGCGTCAGCGTGCCCGAGGGCGCCGCCGTGAGCCGGATCACGCAGGTGCGGGCGTCGCCGTGCCGCAGCACGTTCGTCGTGGCCTCGCGCACCACCCAGCCGAGCGCCGACTGGGCTTCGGCGGGCAGCTCGCGGCCCTGCTCGAACTCGACCTCGCAGTCCATCCCCGCCGCGTGCAGGACCCCGCGGGCACCCTCCAGCTCCACCGCGAGGTCCGCCTCCCGGTAGCCGCGGACCACGTCGCGGACCTCCTTCTGGGATTCCCGGGCGATCCGCTGCACCTCGACCATCTGGTCCACGGCTTCCGGGCGTTCGCGCCGGGCCAGCTGGACCGCCAGCTCGCTCTTGAGGGCGATCACCGCGAGGTTGCGGCCCATCACGTCGTGCAGGTCCCGGCCGAAGCGCAGCCGCTCCTCGGCCACCGCGAGCCGTGCCTGCAGCTCGCGGGCGCGGTCCAGCTCGTACACGGTGGTGAGCAGCCATCCGGAGAATCCGCAGGCCGCGCAGAGGAAGAGGCCGGACAGCAGGACCGCGACCGCGGTGCCGGCGGACTCGCCGGCCGACGTCCCGAAGGCGAGCGCGGCCAGCCCGACGAAGGCCGCGGCGGCCGGTGCCAGGTAGCGCATGTGCCGGACCTGGCGCAGGCACAGGGTGAGCGTGCCGCCGGTGAAGGCGGTCATCCCCGTGACGAGGGTCGTGGGCCCCGACGGGTCGCCGGCGTGGCCGCTCGCGCGCACGGCGAGGACGGCGATCACCGCGGCGGCGGTCAGGGTGGTGGTGACGACCGCGAGCCGTACGGGGCGCTCGCGCCGGCCCACGATCCAGTCCAGGGCACGGGAGGAGAGGAAGCCGACGAGCACGGAGTGCGCGCACACGGTGACGAAGAGGGTGAGCCCGACCACCGGGGAGGTCTTTTCGGCCATGGAGGCCAGGGCGACCAGCCCGATCGAGAAGATCTCGATGACCACGAAGAAGTGGAACGACCAGCGCGTGTACAGCTCGACCTTCCCCGCGCTGCTGCGGTTCTTCCACCACCCGCTGAGTTTCATGGTCACAGTCTCGCGGCCGTACGGCCGGATGGGCCATGACACATGTCATCGGCTGCCGTGAACCGGGACATCCGGGGCAGCGGGACATCCGAAGGCGGGACATCCGGGTATCCGGCTATCCGGGCGGCCGGGCATACCGCCGGACATACGACCGGACATACGACAAAGGCCCCGATCAATGATCGGGGCCTTCATACTCTGAGCGGACGACGCGACTCGAACGCGCGACATCCACCTTGGCAAGGTGGTGCTCTACCAACTGAGCTACGTCCGCACACGCGACACAACAAACTGCCGTGCGATGCGTGCATCACTCTACCTGATCCACGACCGTGGTCCGTAAAGCGATGCAGAGCGGGTGACAGGGATCGCACACTGCGCCTTCCCCCTGGAAGGGGGATGTTCTACTACTGAACTACACCCGCACGACCTTCGGGTTCGGCTTGCGGCCGCGCCCTTGGCGTGATCCACACACTAGCGGACCGGTGGGGGTGGATGGCAAATCGGCTCTCAGTGAGCCGCGTTGTACTCCTCGTAGACCTTCTTGGGGATCCGGCCCCGCGGCGGGACGTCGAGCTGGTGTGACCGGGCCCAGGCCCGGACGACCGCGGGGTCGGGGGCGATGGCCGTGTGCTTGAAGGCCTTCCCGGAACGCGCCTGGCGGCGGCCGGCCGCCACGAACGGGGCGAGGCTCTTCCGCAGTTTCTTTGCGTTGGCCACATTGAGGTCGATCTCGTACGACTTACCGTCCAGCCCGAAGACGACCGTTTCCGATGCTTCTCCGCCATCGATGTCGTCGGAGATCGTGACTACTACGCGCTGTGCCACGGATATCGGTCCCTTCGCGCGACCCCGGTCCCCGCTGACGTGCTGCGATGGAGCGGTGGTGTCGCCTGTGTGGATGTTTCGGAGCAATGCAGATTTCTGCCTCCGCCGCGCAGCAGAAAATGCCGCGACATCGGAGGAATCCTTTGTACCCCGATTCTCATTGCATTGCGAAGCCCAGTTAATTCTCTCCGCGTGTCCCGACGCAATCCCGGGCACGTGGTTTTCCGGTGGATTTTGCGAAGCGTTGGTGAAGCCGAATCCGCTCGGCGATCACGCGGGAAGGATATCTACCCGCGTAGAAATTTTGGCCGGGTACGCTGAGGGAACCGCCTTCGCACCAACCACCACACGGGAGTGCCAGTGGCACGCGTCGTAGTCGACGTCATGCTCAAGCCGGAGATCCTCGACCCTCAGGGCCAGGCGGTGCAGCGTGCACTGCCGCGCCTGGGGTTCGAAGGAATCGCCGACGTCCGCCAGGGGAAGCGCTTCGAACTGGAGGTGGAGGGACCGGTCGACCAGGCCGCCCTCGACCGCATCCACAAGATGGCCGAAACCTTCCTCGCCAACACCGTCATCGAAGACTTCACCGTGAAGGTCGAGGCCTGACGGTGACCACTCGCATCGGAGTCGTCACGTTCCCCGGAACGCTCGACGACCGTGACTCGCTGCGCGCCGTCCGCCTCGCGGGCGCCGAGCCGGTCTCGCTCTGGCACCGCGACAAGGACCTGCACCAGGTCGACGCGGTCGTCCTCGCGGGCGGCTTCTCCTACGGGGACTACCTGCGCGCCGGGGCCATCTCCCGCTTCTCGCCGGTGATGGAGACCGTCATCGAGCAGGCCAAGGGCGGCATGCCCGTCCTCGGCATCTGCAACGGCTTCCAGATCCTCACCGAGGCCCACCTGCTGCCGGGGGCGATGCTCCGGAACAACGACCTGCACTTCGTCTGCCGCGAGCAGAAGCTGCGGGTCGAGAACGCGGAGACCGCGTGGACCGGCGACTACACCGCCGGCCAGGAGATCTCCGTACCGCTCAAGAACATGGACGGCCGCTACGTGGCCGACGAGCGGGTGCTGGACGAACTGGAGGCCGAGGGCCGCGTGGCCTTCCGTTACCTGGACGTCAACCCGAACGGCTCGCTGCGCGACATCGCCGGCATCACCAACGCCGCGGGCAACGTCGTCGGCCTCATGCCGCACCCCGAGCACGCGGTCGAGCCGTTGATCGGGACGGGCCGCACCGACGGCCTCCCGTTCTTCACCTCGGTCCTGAAGAAGCTGGTCAGCGCATGAGCCTCGACACCGTCAAGAACGCCACCGAAACCCCGGACGCCTCCCAGCCCTGGAAGGAACTCGGCCTCAAGGAGGACGAGTACGCCCGGATCCGGGAGATCCTCGGCCGCCGCCCCACGGGCGCCGAGCTCGCCATGTACTCCGTCATGTGGTCCGAGCACTGCTCGTACAAGAGCAGCAAGGTCCACCTGAAGCAGTTCGGCGAGAAGGTCCCGCCGAACGACGCCATGCTCGTCGGCATCGGCGAGAACGCGGGCGTCGTCGACGTCGGCCAGGGCTACGCGGTCACCTTCAAGGTCGAGTCGCACAACCACCCCTCATACATCGAGCCCTACCAGGGCGCGGCCACCGGCATCGGCGGCATCGTCCGCGACATCCTCGCCATGGGCGCCCGCCCCGTCGCCGTCGTGGACCCGCTGCGCTTCGGCGCGGCCGACCACCCCGACACCAAGCGCGTCCTGCCGGGCGTCGTCGCCGGCATCGGCGGCTACGGCAACTGCCTCGGCCTGCCCAACATCGGCGGCGAGGTCGTCTTCGACGCCTGCTACCAGGGCAACCCGCTCGTCAACGCCGGCTGCATCGGCGTCATGAAGCACGAGGACATCCACCTCGCCAAGGCCTCCGGCCCCGGCAACAAGGTCATCCTCTACGGCGCCCGGACCGGCGGCGACGGCATCGGCGGCGTCTCGGTCCTCGCGTCCGAGACCTTCGACGACACCAAGCCCACCAAGCGCCCCGCCGTCCAGGTCGGAGACCCCTTCCAGGAGAAGCTCCTCATCGAGTGCACCCTGGAGATCTTCAAGGAGAAGCTGGTCGCCGGCATCCAGGACCTCGGCGGCGCCGGGCTCTCCTGCGCCACGAGCGAGCTGGCCTCCGCCGGTTCCGGCGGCATGCGCGTCGAGCTGGACACCGTCCCGCTGCGCGACGCCACGCTCTCGCCCGAGGAAATCCTCATGAGCGAGTCGCAGGAGCGCATGTGCGCGATCGTCGAGCCGCAGCACGTCGACCGCTTCATGGAGATCTGCGAGAAGTGGGACGTCATCGCCACCGTCATCGGTGAGGTGACCGAGGGCGAGCAGCTCGAGATCTACTGGCACGGCGAGCTGATCGTGGACGTGCCCCCGGGCACCGTCGCCCACGAGGGCCCGACCTACCACCGTCCCTTCGCGCGGCCCTCCTGGCAGGACGCCCTCCAGGCCGACGACGCGGGCAAGCTGCCGCGTCCGCAGACCTCCGAGGAACTGCGTGCGCAGGTCCTGGCCCTGGTCTCGTCGCCGAACCAGGCGTCGAAGTCCTGGATCACCGACCAGTACGACCGCTTCGTGCAGGGCAACACGGTGCTCTCGCAGCCCGAGGACGCCGGCATGGTCCGCATCGACGAGGAGACCAACCTCGGCGTCGCCATGGCCACCGACGGCAACGGCCGCTTCGCGAAGCTCGACCCCTACACGGGTGCGCAGCTGGCGCTGGCCGAGGCCTACCGCAACGTCGCCGCGACCGGCGCGAAGCCCCTCGCGATCTCCGACTGCCTGAACTTCGGCTCCCCCGAGGACCCGGACGTCATGTGGCAGTTCGCCGAGGCCACCCGTGGTCTCGCCGACGGCTGCTTCGAGCTGGGCACCCCGGTGACCGGCGGCAACGTCTCCCTCTACAACCAGACCGGTGAGACCGCGATCCACCCGACCCCGGTCGTGGCGGTCCTCGGCGTGATCGACGACGTCAACCGCCGTACGCCGATGGCGTTCGCGGAGGTCGGCCAGCTGCTGTACCTGCTCGGAGACACCTCCGAGGAGTTCGGCGGCTCCGCCTGGTCCGAGGTCGTCCACCAGCACCTGGGCGGCATGCCGCCCAAGGTGGACCTGGGCCGCGAGAAGCTGCTCGGCGAGATCCTGATCTCGGCCTCGCGCGACGGCATGGTCGACGCCGCGCACGACCTGTCCGACGGCGGCGTGATCCAGGCGCTCACCGAGTCCTGCCTGCGCGGCGGCAACGGTGCGCGGATCGTGGTGCCCGAGGCGCTGGACGCGTTCACCTTCCTGTTCTCCGAGTCCGCGGGCCGGGCCATCGTGGCCGTCCCGCGCAGCGAGGAGCTCCGCTTCACCGACATGTGCGACGCGCGGGGCCTGCCGGCCGCCCGGATCGGCGTGGTGGACGGTGACGCGATCGAGGTCCAGGGCGAGTTCACCCTCCCCCTGACCGAACTCCGCACCGCCCACGAGGGAACGATCCCGGCGCTGCTCGCCTGATCAGCCGCCGCTCTTGGTGAGCCGAGCCCCCGTCCGGAACCATTCCGGGCGGGGGCTCGTCCGTTCCGGCAAGGAGCCCGCGCCGACGGCGGTGGCGGGTCCGGCGGGGGAACGGGGCGCGGATGGCGCAGAGCCGGGGCCGGTGGCTCCTCGGGGTCGGGATGCCGTTGATCGTCGCCGCTGTGGGGGTGGGCGGCTGGTTCGTCTACGACAACTCCGGCGACCGCGCGCGGAGCCGGTCGGAGATCATCGACAACTGTCAGGGACTGGTCGATCCGGACGCGGTGATGGGCTTCGGCATGTCCAGGGTGGAGGCGGGCGCCACGGCGGAGTGGGAGTGCGTGCTGTCGCACGAGGTGACGTTCGAGGGCCAGGGGGAGATGCGCGAGTTCGCGTCCCTCAAGGTGGAGGCCTCCAAGGACGCCGAACCGGGTGAGAGCCGGTTCGTTCACCACACCCGCGGCGTCGTGGCGATCGCGCGGTGCGCCGGCCCCGCCGGATCCGGCGGAGTGACCGCCCTGCGGGCGACCGCCGCCACCGTGGGCGACGGCCCGGGCCGCGGGAAGCCCGGCTTCCTGTCGGGGCTGGCCCGCGAGGCGGCCCTGCGGGCGGCGGCGAAGGTGGGCTGCGAGACCAGCCTGCCCGAGGCCCCGAAGGTCTGACGGCGCGCGGCCCGGCCGGCCACGGGCCGCGTAAGGTCGGCCCATGCCGCCTGCCAAGAAGAAGCCGCGCACCTACGACCACGCGAAGACCACCGCTGCCGTCCTCGCACAGTTCGGGCATGTCCGGGACGCCGTAAGTGAGTTGGGCCCCGATCAGCTCGACCGGCCGAGCGGGCTCGGGGACTGGTCCGTCGCCGAACTCGCCGCGCACATCGCGTGGATCGCCGACTCGCTGGCCGGCAGCCTGGCCCGGCCGCCCGCCGCAGTCGCCGAACTGCCTGCCGCGGAGTGGCCGTTCGCCACCTCCTCCCTCGCCGGGAAGATCTCCGAGGCGGCCAAGGAGACCCTGGAGGGCGCCCCGCTGCCCGAGCTCTTCGACCGGACCGCCGCCCGCATGGCCGAGGCCCTCGAAGCGAACCCGGGCAGCCGCGTACTGGACCTGTGGATCGGGACCATGACCCTGGCCGACTTCCTGGTCACCCGTTGCGTGGAGCTCGTCGTCCACACCGACGACCTGAACCGGGCCGCCGGACTGGACATCCCGGTCGACCGGCAGGCCCTGGCGGCCTGCACCCGGCTGCTGGCCGACGCCCTCGCGGTCAAGGCTCCGGGCGGGGCGGTGGAGTTCCGCGTCCCGCCGTTCGCGGTGGTGCAGTGCGTCGAGGGGCCCCGGCACACCCGAGGCACCCCGCCGAACGTGGTGGAGACCGACCCGCTGACCTGGATCCGGCTCGCGACGGGCCGTACGAGCTGGGCCGAGGCACTCGACGAAGCCCAGGTCAGGGCCAGCGGCGAGCGCGCCGACCTCTCCGCGCTGCTCCCCCTGATGAGCTGATCGGGCGAACCCGCGGAACCGCCCGGGCGCAGCCCGCGTCCCACCGGCATGCGCACGCTCCCGCTCCTCCCCGCAGCCCTGGTCGCCGTACTCGCGCTGTCCGCCACCGCCACCGCCTGCGGTGACGAAGGCGCGGCCCGGGGCACGCGGCCCGACCGGGGCTTCACCGGCACCTGGTCCGTGGTGAGCCTGACCGAGGGCGGGCGGACGCTGACCGCGCCCGACGCCGCCGGGCTGACCCTGCGGCCCGGCAAGGGGGGCCACGAAGCCGAGGTCACGGGCAACTACGGATGCAACGGTTTCACGGCCCGGGTCGTTTTCGACTCCGGGACCACCATGACGGTGCGGCCCGGCTCCTCCACCGACATGGCCTGCGAGAACATGCGGTTCGAGACGGCCTTCGCCAGGCTGTTCCAGGGCCGGCTGACCGTCCGGGAGCAGCCGGACGCCGTCACCCTGAAGACGCCCGAGGGGAACGAGATCAGCCTGACCACGAAGCCCCGTACCCCCGCCGCGCCGCTCCTCGCCACCGTGTGGATCGTGGACTCCCTCCTCGACGGGGACACCGCGAGCTCCTTGCCGGCCGAGGCGGCCGGCAAGGCCCGCTTCACCGTCGCCGCCGACGGATCCGCGAGCGGCGGCCTCGGCTGCAACCGGTTCGACGCGAAGGCCACCGTCGAAGGCGGCTCGCTCACCTTCGGACCGCTCGCCACCACCCGGATGGCCTGTACAGGCCCTCAGGGCCAGGTGGAACAGGCACTGACCGCCCTGTTCGCCGCCGGCCGACTCGGCTGGCACATCCAGGACGACACCCTGCACCTCACGACGGCGGACGCCACCAAGGGCCTGACCGCGAAGGCGTCCTCGGCCGCCGAGTGATCACCGGTCTCGGACGTGTGCGGTTCCGCCGTCGCCGATCTTGCTGACGTGCACGCGGCCGATCCCTCCCCGTTGCGGGGCGGCTCGGGCAGGACGGGCTCGTCCAGGGGCGTGACCCGGAGGTCTCCCGTGAAGGGGACGGTGTCCCACATCGGGATGCCCTCGGACGAGAAGGGGATCTGCTCGCCGATCGGCAACCGACGTACGTGCTCGCTGGGTTCAGGTATCGCGTCCGTCGTGATCGGCGGCCTTCCACAGGCTGTGGATCACGTCACGGGATCAGCCCGGGTACGGCAGGAGACCCGCGTCCGTCTTCTCCCAGGCCGACCGCAGTTCGGCCAGCCGGGCCGGCTCCAGTGCCGCCTTGTCGGCCTGTTCGCGCAGGTCACCGGCCAGGTTGAAGAGTTGGTCGCGGCCCGTCTTGCCGCGGTAGTACTTCCAGTCCCCGCGGCGCAGTGCCCGCTCCCCGCGCACCCGCCAGAAGATGTTCCGTTCGGCGACCTTCTCGCCGCGCAGCAGGTACCCGGCCAGGCTGACCCCGTCCAGCGGGTGCGCCGGGTCGGGGCGGGTGCCCGCCAGTTCCAGCAGGGTGGCCGTCCAGTCCGGGGTGAAGACCGGGACGTGGCTGACCTGGCCGCCGTCCAGCCGGGCGGGCCAGCGCACGATGTTGGGGACCCGGATCCCGCCCTCCTGGAGGGAGGCCTTGTTGCCGGAGAGCGGCCAGTTGTAGGAGAAGCGCTCGCCGCCGTTGTCGCTGGAGAAGAACACCAGCGTGTCCTCCTCCTGGCCGGAGCGCTTCAGCGCCTTCAGCACCTCGCCGACCGAGCGGTCGAGGTCCTCCACCATCTGCTGGTACTTCCCGACCGAGCCGCCGTCCTGATGCCACAGGGCCCGCCCGTCGCCGGCCTTGATCCGCCGCTCGACCTCGGCGCTCTCCGCGGTGTCCCCGTCGGCGATCCACGGCCAGTGCGGGGTGGTGAAGTTGAGGTTCAGCAGCCACGGCTTGTCCCCGTGGTCGCGGGAGACGTACTCGGCCGCGCGCTCGGTCAGGATCCGCGTGTAGTAGCGCAGGTCCTTGTACTCGGCGTCGCCCTCGTAGAGGTCGTACTCCCCGCCGAGACCGAGCTTGGAGTAGTACTCCAGCGCCCCGCCGAAGTTGCCGAAGAACTCGTCCCAGCCGGACTTGGTCGGGCTGTAGTCGGGCAGGTAGCCGCAGTGCCACTTGCCTATCAGTGCCGTCGCGTAGCCGGAGCCGCGCAGCAGCGAGGCCAGCGTCGGGTGGGTCGGCTCCAGGCCCGCCGACTTGTCGGCGATGGGCTCGGCGAGGCCGCCCTTGACGCGGCCCGGGTAGCGGCCGGTGTACAGGCTGAAGCGGGTCGGGGAGCAGGTCGCGGAGCCCGAGTAGGCGTCGGTGAAGCGGACGCCCTGGCGGGCGAGGCGGTCCAGGTTCGGGGTCTTGATGTTCGGGGAGCCGTAGGAGGACAGGTCGGCCCAGCCGAGGTCGTCCCCGAGGATGAACAGGATGTTCGGGCGGCGGGAGCGGCGCCCGCGGTCGGCGCGGAACTCCCGCTCGCCGGCGGCCGGAGCGGACTCCGGGCGGTGGGCTTCGGCGGGCGCGGCCTGGGCCGGGGCGGCGGCCCCCAGCCCTACCGCGGCGGCCGCGGCGCTCGCGCCGACCGCTCCGCCGAAGGCGCGTCGGGACAGATTGGGTTCGTACGAGGTCACGGGTGCTCCAGAGCACGGCCCGACGGCCTGCTCCGGGCGGCGCGGAAGGGCGCAGGGCACGGCGGAGCGGGCTGGGACGGGACGCAGGAAGGAAATCAGAAAAGGAAAGGGAGATGCGGCGTGTGACTACGCAGAACAGCGACAGATGGCGCTGGCGACACGGACGAGGTCCACGTGTCGGCGCGCGACGAGGGTGACGGTGCCGTCACCGAGAGGCTGCATGGGCCGGAGCTTGTACGAAACGACAGGCGACTGTCAACCAGGGCAATCCGGATGTTGAGACGGCCGGGTTCCGAACAGGTTCCGTCACCCTGCGTGCTGTGACATTTCCCGGGCGTCCCCAATTCGGACCAGTGGTCGATCTCGCCTACACTCGGAGGCGTGCCTCGTGGTGATGGACGACTCAACCACGACCTGCTCCCCGGCGAAAAAGGCCCCCAGGACGCTTGCGGCGTCTTCGGTGTCTGGGCTCCGGGTGAAGAGGTCGCCAAGCTCACCTACTTCGGACTGTATGCGCTACAGCACCGCGGACAAGAGTCCGCGGGCATCGCTGTGAGCAACGGTTCCCAGATCCTCGTCTTCAAGGACATGGGACTCGTTTCCCAAGTCTTCGACGAAACCTCTCTCGGCTCGCTCCAGGGTCATATCGCGGTCGGTCACGCCCGCTATTCGACCACCGGAGCCTCCGTCTGGGAGAACGCTCAGCCCACCTTCCGTGCGACCGCCCACGGCTCCATTGCCCTGGGTCACAACGGCAACTTGGTGAACACCGCCGAGCTCGCCGAGATGGTCGCCGACCTTCCGCGTCAGGACGGCCGTGCCACCCAGGTGGCGGCCACCAACGACACCGACCTGGTCACCGCCCTGCTGGCCGGCCAGACGGACGACGACGGCAAGCCCCTGACCATCGAGGAGTCGGCCACCAAGGTCCTCCCGCAGGTGAAGGGCGCCTTCTCGCTCGTCTTCATGGACGAGGGAACGCTCTACACCGCCCGGGACCCGCAGGGCATCCGCCCGCTGGTCCTCGGCCGCCTCGAGCGCGGCTGGGTGGTCGCGAGCGAGACCGCGGCCCTCGACATCTGCGGCGCCAGCTTCGTCCGCGAGGTCGAGCCGGGCGAGCTCATCGCGATCGACGAGAACGGTCTGCGGACCTCTCGCTTCGCGGAAGCGAAGCCCAAGGGATGTGTCTTCGAGTACGTCTACCTGGCGCGCCCGGACACCGACATCGCCGGCCGGAACGTCTACCTCTCGCGCGTCGAGATGGGCCGGCGCCTGGCCAAGGAAGCCCCGGTCGACGCCGACCTGGTGATACCGACGCCGGAGTCCGGTACTCCCGCCGCCGTCGGTTACGCCGAGGCCAGCGGAATCCCGTACGGCTCCGGCCTGGTCAAGAACGCCTACGTGGGCCGGACCTTCATCCAGCCCTCGCAGACGATCCGCCAGCTCGGCATCCGCCTCAAGCTCAACCCCCTCAAGGAAGTCATCCGGGGCAAGCGCCTGGTGGTCGTCGACGACTCGATCGTCCGCGGCAACACCCAGCGCGCCCTGGTCAAGATGCTCCGCGAGGCCGGCGCGGCGGAGGTCCACATCCGGATCTCCTCGCCGCCGGTGAAGTGGCCGTGCTTCTTCGGCATCGACTTCGCCACCCGGGCCGAGCTGATCGCCAACGGCATGACGGTCGACGAGATCGCCACCTCCATGGGTGCGGACTCGCTCTCCTACATCTCGCTCGACTCGATGATCGAGGCGACCACCATCCAGAAGCCCAACCTCTGCCGGGCCTGCTTCGACGGCGAGTACCCCATGGAGCTGCCCGACCCGCAGCTCCTGGGCAAGCAGCTCCTGGAAACCGAGCTGGCCGGCGGTACCGACGCCGCCGACGCGCTCCGGCGCCCGTAGCCGTACCCCTCCGCGGGGCCGCGACCCCGGGGACCGCAACCCCGAAGGCGCGCGGCTCCGCGGGGGGCCCGCAGCATCGTGGGGCTCCCGGCCCCGTGGGGCACGACGCCCCGTAGGGCCGACGAGCCCCGACCACCCTGCTCCACCTGCGCGGGGTCCTGCCTTTGAAGCTTCTCCCAGGGCCCCGCACCACACGCAGCAACGACACGAAAGCTCTCTCCTGTCATGACAGAGAAGACCACCGGTGCCAGCTACGCAGCCGCGGGCGTCGACATCGACGCCGGAGACCGCGCCGTAGAGCTGATGAAGGAGTGGGTGAAGAAGACGCAGCGCCCCGAGGTCCTCGGCGGCCTCGGCGGGTTCGCCGGCCTCTTCGACGCCTCCGCCCTCAAGCGCTACGAGCGCCCCCTGCTCGCCTCCGCCACCGACGGCGTCGGCACCAAGGTGGACATCGCCCGCCGCATGGGCGTCTACGACACCATCGGCCACGACCTGGTCGCGATGGTCATGGACGACATCGTCGTCTGCGGCGCCGAACCGCTCTTCATGACCGACTACATCTGCGTCGGCAAAGTGCACCCCGAGCGGGTCGCGGCCATCGTCAAGGGCATCGCCGAGGGCTGTGTCCTGGCCGGCTGCGCCCTGGTGGGCGGCGAGACCGCCGAGCACCCGGGCCTGCTGGGTCCGGACGACTTCGACGTGGCGGGCGCCGGCACCGGCGTCGTCGAGTTCGACCGTCTGCTGGGCGCCGATCGCATCCGTACGGGCGACGCCGTGATCGCGATGGCGTCCTCCGGTCTTCACTCGAACGGGTACTCGCTGGTCCGCCACGTCCTCTTCGACCGGGCCGGGATGTCCCTCGAGGGCCACGTCGAGGAGCTCGGCCGGACCCTCGGCGAGGAGCTGCTGGAGCCCACCAAGATCTACTCGCTGGACTGCATGGCCCTCACCCGCACCGCCGAGGTCCACGCCTACTCCCACATCACCGGCGGCGGCCTCGCGGCCAACCTCGCCCGCGTGATCCCGGACCACCTGCACGCCACGGTCGACCGCTCGACCTGGGCCCCCGGTGCCATCTTCGACCTGGTCGGAAAGGCCGGGCAGGTGGAGCGCCTGGAGCTGGAGAAGACCCTGAACATGGGCGTCGGCATGATGGCCGTGGTCCCGCAGGAGTCGGTGGACGTGGCCCTGACCGCCCTGGCCGACCGGGGCGTCGACGCCTGGGTCGCGGGAGAGATCCTCGACCGCGGCGACCACGCCGAGGGCGCGACCATGACCGGCGACTACGCGAGCTGATCAGCGGAGCCGCGTGCGAGCAGCACGGAAACCCGGCCCGGGGCGATGCCCTGGACCGGGTTCCGGTGTTTTAGACCTGGCGTGCAGACACCGTGAAAGCGTCAAGCGCCGCGACGATGCGCAGAGGAACCGGACTCTTCGTCCTCGTCCTCGTCGTCATCGTCGTTGTAGAGAGCCGCGTACTTGGCGTACGGGTCGTCGTCATCTTGATCGTCATCGTCATCGACTTCGACCGGCACGCTGACAGGCAGCGGCGGATCAGTCGGCGATGCGCCCAGCTCATTGGCCAGACGCGACAAGTCAGTCCCGCCGCTGCTGTACTTCAGCTGGCGGGCGACCTTCGTCTGCTTGGCCTTTGCCCGGCCGCGCCCCATGGCTCGACCCCCTCGGTGACGGGGCTCGACGGCCCCAGAGTCTGACACGCGTTCATGGTTCGGAGCGGGCTCTCCGTGGAGAGACCGTCCGTAGGGGTTTAACGGTACCTGCTTCCGCGGCCATACGGTACGCCGCCCGCATGACGCGCCCCGGTGCAGTACCAACAAGGCGCCCCGTCCTCGCTGGTCAGCTGCGATTTTAGCTCTTTCCTGGCGGGCGACCCGCCGAAGCGCAGTGAGTTCCGTCTCGCCGCGCCCCGGCGGACCCGCCCGCGGGCCCCCTGAGGGGCCCGCGGGGATCAGACCGTGCCCACCGGGCGGGCGTCGGCCATGCGCTGCTCGGCGATCCGGTCGGCGGCGGCGGCCGGGGGAATCCCGTCAGCCTTCGCACGTGTGAAGATCTCCAGCGTGGTGTCGAAGATCTTCGCGGCCTTCGCCTTGCAGCGGTCGAAGTCGAAGCCGCGCAGCTCGTCGGCGACCTGGATGACGCCGCCCGCGTTGACCACGTAGTCCGGCGCGTAGAGGATCCCGCGGTCCGCGAGGTCCTTCTCGACGCCCGGGTGGGCGAGCTGGTTGTTCGCCGCGCCGCAGACGACCTTCGCGGTCAGGGCCGGGACCGAGGCGTCGTTCAGGGCCCCGCCCAGCGCGCAGGGGGCGTAGATGTCCAGGCCCGTGACGCGGATCAGCGCCTCGGTGTCGGCGACGGCCGTCACCCTGCCCGCGTACTTGCCCTCGCCGTGCTGCTCGAGGACGCGCCGCACGGACTCCTCGCGGACGTCCGTGATCACGACCTCCGCGCCGTCCTCCAGCAGGTGCTGGACCAGGTGGTGGCCCACCTTGCCGACGCCCGCCACGGCGACCTTGCGGCCGCGCAGGGTCGGGTCGCCCCACAGGTGCTGGGCGCTGGCGCGCATGCCCTGGAAGACGCCGAAGGCGGTGAGGACCGAGGAGTCGCCGGCGCCGCCGTTCTCGGGGGAGCGGCCGGTCGCCCAGCGCGTCTCGCGGGCCACGACGTCCATGTCCGCCACGTAGGTGCCGACGTCGCAGGCGGTCACGTAGCGGCCGCCGAGGGACTCGACGAACCGGCCGTATGCCAGCAGCAGTTCCTCGGACTTCAGGACGTCCGGGTCGCCGATGATGACGGCCTTGCCGCCGCCGAGGTCGAGCCCGGCGAGCGCGTTCTTGTACGACATGCCCCGCGCGAGGTTCAGCGCGTCGAGGACGGCCTCGCCGTCCGAGGCGTACGCGTGGAAGCGGGTGCCGCCGAGGGCCGGGCCCAGGGCGGTGGAGTGGATCGCGATGACGGCCTTGAGGCCGGTGGCTCGGTCCTGGCACAGCACGACTTGCTCGTGGCCGCCCTGTTCCGTACGGAACAGGGTGTGCAGGACGCCGTCGTTCATTTCGGTCACGGTGGTGACTCCCATAAGAGATGCGGCGGGAAAGACGCCCGCCCTGCGGGTGGGGGAGGGCGTGCTGGGAGCAGCGTAAGACCTGCGGAGCCCGGCCATCCTCCCGGTCCGGGGATCGGAACACTTCCGGGGTACGGGCGGGTCCGGCGCCCGGTCCGCACGCCCGCGCCGGAGTACCGGCGCGCGCCGCGGGGGAGTACGAGAGCGTGAGCGAATCCCCCGATCCCCGGCTGCCCTCCGCCCGCTCGGCGTCCGCCGTCCCGTACGCCTCGTACCTGCGCGTCTACGAGCCGCTGACGGCCTTCCCCGAGCCCGAGCGGACCCACTGGGCCGACTACGCCCGGCGCGGCTGCGGCGTGACCGCCCAGGACGAACTGCGTCGGTCGCTGGTGGACTTGGTCCGGGTGCCGGTGGTGGGGGTCCCGGCGCACGAGAGCGCGGACGCGTTCACCGCCGAGGTGGACGGGATGCTGCTGGTCTGCCCGTGGCGGACGCGGCTGCGCGGCTGGATGGCGCTCCAGGAGCTGTCGGCGGAGTTCCCGCCGGCGGTGCTCGACGCCGTCCTGCCCGCGGCGACCCGCCGTCGGGCCGCCGAGGACTACGAGGCCTGGCGCGGGCACCATCCCGACGCGCGGCCGTGGATCCGCACCGGGGTGTGGCAGGTGCCGCTGCGCTGGTTCGTGCTGGTGGCCGACGAGGAGCGCGAGTACGTCCCCGGCGAGCGGCTGCGCTACCGGACGCCGATGGTGCAGGCCCGGCGCCGCCTCGCGCGGGGCCTGCGGACCCTGCGCGAGGCGGAGGGGTACGGAATGCTCGTCGAGGGCCTGGTGGAGGTCGGGAGCTGGCTGGAGGAGTTCCACCCGCGCTCGATGGTGGAGCTGGACTACGGCGGGCTGCCGCACGCGCTCCCGGCGGAGGGGCTGGCCGCCGACCACTCGGCCCGGGACCTGGCGGCGGGGATCGCGGCCCTGCGGGCCGGGGACATGGACGGGGCGGCGCAGACGTACGCGGTCCTGGCGGAGCGGTGGCGGGCCGTCCGGGAGCGGCTCTTCGCGAATTAGCGGGACGGGCGCGACCGGCGGATCCGGACGGGTAGCGGCCGGGGGCCCCGGTGTCCATCCGTCGATCGGCCGACCCCGGAGGAGTACGGGCAGGTCAGGGTCGGGATGCCCTCTTTTGGGTCTTTGTTCCGGGACCTACGTCCCGATACGGGCCATTGGCCCAAGCGTGACGGACCGCACTATCTACACCCTTGCGCCCTTCCCCTACCCTCGTGCCAAAATAGGACAAGGAGTCCGGGGAGGGTTCCTTCCGTCCAACTAAGGGCGGATTGCTCGGCATTGCGCTCTACGGGGGGTCTGATGACTCCTGATCGCTCTGTGACTGATCGTCACAGTGGGGTGACTGTCCGTTATGGGACGGTCCATCGGCTTCCGCCGCTGATGAACACCTCGGAGGGCAATTCCATCGGTTTGGCCGTCGAGGCTGGACGGATGGTGTAGTTGTAGTGCCGAGGACAAGCCGTTCGTCCTATAACCGACTCGGCCCGCGTATGTCCATTTCGGGCAACGTGGGCCAAGGTGCAGAATTTAGAGGAAAGAACCGAGATGGTTCGGTTCTCCCGAGGAGGCCGCTCATGACCGCTCGCACCCCTGATGCCGAGCCGCTGCTGACCCCGGCTGAGGTTGCCACGATGTTCCGCGTGGACCCGAAGACGGTCACCCGCTGGGCCAAGGCTGGCAAGCTCACGTCCATCCGCACCCTGGGTGGACACCGCCGTTACCGCGAGGCTGAGGTTCGCGCACTGCTTGCGGGAATTCCGCAGCAGCGCAGCGAGGCCTGAGGTTCCGCAGCACTACGTATTACCGGACGTTTATCGGGTCCCCCAATCCGATGAGCCCCACAAGGCTTCACGCGACCGGACCTGCCCCAACAGGTTCGACAGTCGTCGATCGCGCTGGACTCCGCCGGGTCCAGCGCGATCTTTTTTATGCCCTGGTCAGGGTCATATCGAACGGGCGCGCGGGACTCTCGGGGGAGGTGCAATGGCACATATAAAATCGAGCAGGCGTAGGGGTGCGATAAAAGGGTGCGTCTCAAAAACACATGAGGTGACTCCCGTCACAGTTGATCACTCTTGTACATCGGGCCATCTGCCCCGTAAAGGGACGTCCCGCGCGGCGCGCCTCGTGCGAACGGCGGATCCGCGGGCCCCCCGGACCGCGGCCGGGGTCACGAGGCCCCGGTGGCCCCGGGCCGGCGCCGGGCGGGCCTTCCGTGGCCCGTGACGGCGCCCAGGGGCCCTGTGGGGGGCGTGTTGGGGCCGTGGAGGGGCGGGGAGGGGCGGGAGGAGCCCGAGGTGGGCCGGGGAGGGTCCGGGGAGGCCGCGACGGGCGCGAGGTGGCACGGGGGCGGCCCACGGGGCGGGAAGCCCGCGGGGACGGAGCGGCAGCCGATCCCCCCGCCGGCCCCGGGAAACGCAGCAGGGCCCGCATCCCTGGGGATGCGGGCCCTGCTGGTGTTGCGAACCTGACGGGACTTGAACCCGCGACCTCCACCTTGACAGGGTGGCGAGCTAACCAACTGCTCCACAGGTCCTTGATTTGCGGCCGCTGGGCGGCTACGAATCAGACTGTACCGCAGCTCAGGGGGTGCAGTAAAACCCGGTCACCGGGCAGGCCCCGGAGCCGCCGCGTCCACGGCCTTCACGATGCGTTTGTCGGAGACCGGGTACGCCGTTCCGAGGGCGTGGGCGAAGTAGCTGACCCGCAGCTCCTCCAGCATCCAGCGGATCTCGGTGACGGCCTCCGGGACGGGCCGGCCCTTCGGCAACTGCTCCAGCAGCCACAGGTACTCGTCCCGCATCTCGTGGACCTTCTCCATGCGCGTGGTGTCGCGCTGGACCCCCGTGGGCATCTGCTGGAGCCGCCGGTCCGCCGCCACCAGGTAGCGCATCAGGTCCGGCAGCCGGCGCAGTCCGGCCAGGGTGACGAAGCCGGCCGGCACGAGGGCCGCCAGCTGCGTCTTCACGTCCTGGACGTTCGCCATGACGGCCAGGCTGTTCGTGGCCTTCAGGCGGCGCTCGCAGGCCTGCCAGGCCGCCAGGACCTGCTGCACCTGCGTGATCGTCCGTACGGTCGTGTCCACCAGGTCGGCGCGCACGGCCTCGTAGAGCCGGCGGAAGCCCGCCTCGTCCCAGGCGGGGCCGCCGTGGTCCGCCATCAGCTTGTCGGTCGCCGCGGTCGCGCAGTCGTCGAACAGCGCCTGGATGGAGCCGTGCGGATTGCGCGACAGGGCCAGCTTCTGCTGGTTGCTGAGGTGGTCCGAGGCGAACTTCGCCGGGTTCACCGGGATGTTGAGCGAGATCAGCCGACGGGTGCCGAGCCACATCGCCTGCTGCTGCTCGGCCTCGGTGTCGAAGAGGCGGACGGACACGCTCGCGCCCTCGTCCACCAGCGCCGGGTACGCCTTCACCGGCTGGCCGGCCCGCCGGGTCTCGAAGACCTTGGCCAGCGTGCCGATCGTCCAGTCCGTCAGACCGGTTTTCTCCACCGACTCCCCGCCCGCCCGCTCGGCGGTGGCCGCGGCCGCCTGGGAGAGGGCCTGGCGGGCCCTGGGCTTGAGCCGCAGCCGCAGGGCCTCCAGGTCCTTGGCCTCCGCGAGGTTCTTGCGGCGCTCGTCGACGATCCGGAAGGTGATCTTCAGGTGATCGGGGATCCGGGTGAGGTCGAAGTCCTCGGCCGTGACCGGCACCCCGACCATCCGGTGCAGCTCGCGGGCCAGCGTCACGTGCAGGGGTTCACCCAGCGGGTGCGCCGTGGCCAGGAAGCGGGTCGCGAAGTTCGGCGCGGGCACGTAGTGCCGGCGGATCGGCTTCGGCAGCGAGCGGATCAGCTCGGTGACGACCTCCTCCCGCAGGCCCGGGATCTGCCAGTCGAAGCCCTCCTCCGTGACCTGGTTCAGCACGTGGAGCGGGATGTGGACGGTCACGCCGTCCGCGTCCGCGCCCGGCTCGAACTGGTAGGTCACCCGGAACTTCAGCTGCCCCTGGTGCCAGGAGTCCGGATAGTCGGCCTTGGTGACCCCGGCCGCCTTCTCCGTCAGCAGCATCTCGCGCTCGAAGTCGAGCAGCTCGGGCTCGTCCCGCTTCTTGTGCTTCCACCAGGAGTCGAAGTGCGCCCCCGAAACCACGTGTTCGGGGATCCGCTGGTCGTAGAAGTCGAAGAGCGTCTCGTCGTCGACCACGATGTCGCGGCGCCGGGCCCGGTTCTCCAGCTCCTCCACCTCGGTGAGGAGCTTGCGGTTGTCGGCGTAGAACTTGTGGTGGGTCCGCCAGTCACCCTCGACGAGGGCGTTGCGGATGAACAGATCGCGGGAGACCTCGGCGTCGATCCGGCCGTAGTTGATCTTCCGCTGCGCGACGATCGGCACGCCGTAGAGCGTGACCTTCTCGAAGGCCATGACGGCCGCCTGGTCCTTCTCCCAGTGCGGCTCGCTGTACGTGCGCTTGATCAGGTGCTGGGCGAGCGGCTCCACCCACTCCGGCTCCACCTTGGCGTTGACCCGGGCCCACAGCCGCGAGGTCTCCACCAGTTCCGCGGACATCAGGAACTTCGGCTGCTTCTTGAAGAGCGCCGAACCGGGGAAGACCGCGAACTTGGCGGACCGGGCCCCCAGGTACTCGTTCTTGTCCGTGTCCTTGAGCCCGATGTGCGACAGCAGGCCGGCCAGCAGCGAGATGTGCACGCTCGTCTCGGGGGCGTCGGCCTCGTTGACGTGGATGCCCATGGTCTTGGCGACCGTACGCAATTGCGAATAGATGTCCTGCCACTCGCGGATGCGCAGGAAGTTCAGGTACTCCTGCTTGCACATCCGGCGGAAGGACGAGGAGCCGCGCTCCTTCTGCTGCTCGCGGACGTAGCGCCACATGTTCAGGAACGAGAGGAAGTCGCTCGTCTCGTCCTTGAACCGGGCGTGGTTCTGGTCGGCCTGGGTCTGCTTGTCCGAGGGCCGCTCGCGCGGATCCTGGATGGACAGGGCCGCCGCGATCACCATGACCTCGCGGACACAGTTGTTCTTGTCCGCCTCCACCACCATGCGGGCCAGCCGCGGGTCCACCGGGAGCTGGGAGAGCTGGCGGCCCATCGGCGTGAGCCGGTTCTTGCCGCCTTCCCCGGACGCGGTCTTCCCGGCGGGCTCGAGCGCACCGAGCTCCTGGAGGAGCTGCACGCCGTCACGGATGTTGCGGTGGTCCGGCGGGTCGATGAAGGGGAACTTCTCGATCTCGCCGAGGCCGGCCGCCGTCATCTGGAGGATCACGGAGGCGAGGTTCGTGCGCAGGATCTCGGCATCCGTGAACTCCGGACGGCTGTCGAAGTCGTCCTCGGAGTAGAGGCGGATGCAGATGCCGTCCGAGGTGCGCCCGCAGCGGCCCTTGCGCTGGTTGGCACTGGCCTGCGAGATCCGCTCGATCGGCAGGCGCTGGACCTTGGTGCGGTGGCTGTAGCGGGAGATGCGGGCCGTGCCGGGATCGATCACGTACTTGATGCCCGGCACGGTCAGCGAGGTCTCGGCGACGTTCGTGGCCAGGACGATCCGGCGTCCGCTGTGCTGCTGGAAGACGCGGTGCTGCTCGGCGTGCGAGAGGCGCGCGTAGAGGGGGAGCACCTCGGTGGAGCGCAGGTTCCGTTTGATCAGCGCGTCCGCCGTGTCGCGGATCTCGCGCTCGCCGGAGAGGAAGACCAGGATGTCCCCCGGCCCCTCCGACTGCAGCTCGTCCACGGCCTCGCAGATCGCCGTGATCTGGTCGCGGTCGCTGTCCTCGGAGTCCTCCTCGAGGAGTGGCCGGTAGCGCAGCTCGACCGGATACGTACGGCCGCTGACCTCGACGACCGGGGCCTCGCCGAAGTGCCGGGAGAAGCGCTGGGGGTCGATCGTCGCCGAGGTGATGATCACCTTGAGGTCGGGGCGCTTGGGCAGCAGCGTGGCCAGGTACCCGAGCAGGAAGTCGATGTTCAGGGACCGCTCGTGGGCCTCGTCGATGATGATCGTGTCGTACGCGCGCAGCTCGCGGTCCGTCTGGATCTCCGCGAGCAGGATGCCGTCCGTCATCAGCTTCACGAAGGTGGCGTCCTGGTTCACCTGGTCGGTGAACCGGACCTTCCAGCCGACGGTCTCGCCGATCTCGGACTTCAGCTCCTCCGCGATGCGCTCCGCGACGGTGCGGGCCGCGATCCGGCGGGGCTGGGTGTGCCCGATCATGCCCCGGACGCCACGGCCCAGCTCCATGCAGATCTTGGGGATCTGCGTGGTCTTGCCGGATCCGGTCTCGCCCGCGACGATCACGACCTGGTGGTCGCGTATCGCCTCGGCGATCTCGTCCTTCTTCTGGCTGACGGGAAGGTTCTCGGGATACGTGACCTCCGGCATCCGCGAGGCGCGCCCGGCCAGTCGCGCGGCGGCCTTTTCGGCCTCCGCGGCGATCTCGTCGAGCACGGCCTGCTTGGCCTCGGGCTTGCGGATGCGGCGGGCGCCTTCGAGGCGGCGGCCGAGGCGGTGCGCGTCACGGAGGGAGATCTCACCGAGAAGCGTCTGCAGGGCGGCGAAGGAAGTAGACATACCTGGTCGAGGATCTCACCCGTAGGTGCCGGGTGGCGAACGCATTTGTGGGGTGGACCCGTACCATTTCGGGACGACTCCTCCTGAGTCCCCCCGACTCCCCCGCGTGTACGAGTGAGAGGCTGCCCACGATGTCCCGCCCCCGGCGCCTGCGGTGCGTGTTCGCGGTGCTGCTGGGCTGGGCACTGCTGGCCGGGACCTTGGCGGCCGGGTCCGCTTCCGCGACGGCCGCCTCCGTGACGGCCGCCTCTATGACGCCCGCTTCCGCGACGCCCGCTTCCGCGACGGCCACCACGCCCGCGGCCACGACGCCCGTCCCGGCCGCGGATCCGGGACGGCCCGCGGCCGCCGTGGAGCCGCACCCCGTGGCCTTCGCGTCCGACGGGTCCCCCGGGCCCGCCTGTGCGCCCGGGTCCCCGGGCCGTGACGGCGTCCCGTCCCTGCCCGCGCGGTCCGGGCCCGACCAGGCGCAGGTCCCGCCCGCGGGGTCGCCGCCCGCCGTGCCGGTCCGGCCGCGCGTGATACCCGTACGGAGCCTGACGCACGGGCCCGGCCAGTCGGCGCCCTCCTCGCTGGAGCTGTCCGTGATGCGGGTCTAGGAGGACCGGTCGCATCCGCCCGGTCCGCCCGTCCCGCCCCGCACAGCTCTGGAGCACCCCCATGCCCGTTTCCCCGTCCCGTTCCTCCCGCAAGCCCCTGCTGATCTGCGCCGGTGTCGCCCTCGCCGCCGTCACCCTCGGCATCGTCTCCTGGCAGGCCACCGCGCCCGAGGACTCCTCCGGCCGGATCTCCGCCGCGTCCGCGCCCGAGACCGAGTCCGCCGCCGGCCCCGCCGCGCAGCTCAGGGCGCTGGCCCGCCGCGAGTCCGGCGACAAGCTCGCCGTCGGACGCGCCGACGCCCCCGTCGTCCTGATCGAGTACTCCGACTTCAAGTGCGGCTACTGCGGCAAGTTCGCCCGCGACACCGAGCCCGAGCTGGTGAAGAAGTACGTGGAGGACGGCACCCTGCGCATCGAGTGGCGCAACTTCCCGATCTTCGGCGCCGACTCCGAGACCGCCGCCAAGGCGGCCTGGGCCGCCGGGCAGCAGGACCGCTTCGCGCAGTTCCACGCGGCCGCCTACGCCGAGGGCTCGAAGGAGAAGGGCTTCGGCGGGGACCGTCTCGTCGAGCTGGCGCAGCAGGCCGGGGTCCCGGACCTGGAGCGCTTCAAGAAGGACATGGCCGGGGAGCAGGCCGGCGCCGCCCTGCGCAAGGACCAGGAGGAGGGCTACCGCATCGGTGTCACCTCCACCCCGTCCTTCCTGGTCAACGGGCAGCCCATCGCCGGCGCCCAGCCCCTCGAGGCCTTCTCCGACGCCATCGCCCGGGCGAAGACGCAGGCGCAGGCGGCCGCGAAGTGACCGACATCGGCTATCTGGCCGCCCTGCTGGGCGGCCTCCTCGCGCTGCTCAGCCCGTGCAGCGCCCTGCTCCTGCCCGCCTTCTTCGCCTACTCCATCGACTCCTCCTCACGCCTCCTGGCGCGCACCGGGATCTTCTACGCGGGCCTCGCGAGCACCCTCGTACCGCTGGGCGCGGCCGGTTCGTACGCCGGGCGGTTCTTCCACGGCAACCGCGACGGGCTCGTGCTCTTCGGCGGCTGGCTGATCATCGCGCTCGGGCTGGCCCAGATCCTGGGCCTCGGCTTCGCCTCGAAGCGGATCTCGGAGCTGTCGGGCCGGATCCGGCCGACCACCGCCTTGTCGGTGTACGCGCTGGGCGCGGTCTACGGGCTGGCCGGCTTCTGCGCCGGGCCCATCCTCGGCAGCGTCCTGACCGTGGCGGCGGTCAGCGGCAGCCCCGTCTACGGGGGCCTGCTGCTGGCGGTGTACGCGCTGGGCATGGCGGTGCCGCTGTTCGTGCTGGCACTGCTCTGGGAGCGCTTCGACCTGGGCCGCCGGCGCTGGCTGCGCGGCCGGGCCTTCTCGGTCGGCCGCTTCGAACTGCACACGACCTCGCTCGCCTCGGGCCTGTTCTTCATCGTGCTCGGCGCGCTGTTCCTGATCTACGACGGGGCGAGCGCGCTGCCCGGGCTGCTGGACGTGGACGACTCGTTCGCCGTGGAGCAGCGGGTCCGGACCGTGGCGGACGCGGTCCCCGACGGGGTGCTCCTCGGGCTGGTCGCCGTGGTCGCGACGGGCGTGGGCCTGGTGCAGTGGCGCCGCCGGGCGCGCGCGGCGGCCGGCAGCGAAGGGGAGTGACGCGAGAAGGCCCCGTCCGGGGGACGGGGCCTTCTCGATCTGTGGCTGGGGCCGGGGTCGAACCGGCGACCTATCGCTTTTCAGGCGATCGCTCGTACCAACTGAGCTACCCAGCCACGAAACCGTTTCCGGTTTCAGCGAACCTGACGGGACTTGAACCCGCGACCTCCACCTTGACAGGGTGGCGAGCTAACCAACTGCTCCACAGGTCCTTGCAATGTGCGAGCACAAGTCTCGCACAAGGTAATGCGTACCCCCAACGGGATTCGAACCCGTGCTACCGCCTTGAAAGGGCGGCGTCCTGGGCCACTAGACGATGAGGGCTAAAGGCCCGCCGGGCACTTTCCAGCGCGTCGGGGACGTGAGAAGCATATGGGATGGCGGCGGCGATCGCCAAAACGGTTTCCCCGGGCGGGTCCGCAGGTCCGGGAGGGGGCGGGCCGGACCCGGCGCGGCCCGGCACCGGCCGCCGTAGTCCGCCGTGGCCGAGCGGGTCAGCCCCAGCCGAGCGCGTGCAGCCGCTCGTCGTCGATGCCGAAGTGGTGGGCGATCTCGTGGACCACCGTCACGGCGACCTCGTGGACCACCTCCTCCGGGCTCCCGCACATCCGCAGGGTCGGACCCATGTAGATCGAGATCCGGTCGGGCAGCACCCCGGCGTACCACTCGCCCCGCTCCGTGAGCGGGGTCCCCTCGTAGAGGCCGAGCAGGTCCGGGTCGTCGGAGGCGGGCTCGTCCTCCACGAACACGGCCACGTTGTCCATGACCCGGGTCAGGTCCTCGGGGATCGAATCCAGGGCTTCGGCCACCAGCTCTTCGAACGCGTCACGCGTCATCTCCAGCACCCCGCCATTCTCCCGTGTCCGCGGCCGATCGCGGCGGGCCGGGACGCGGCGCGCGAGAATGGCCGGGTGGCGACATGTGCAGCGGGGCGCGGATGACCCGGCCGGTGGAGGGTGGCGAGGCCATCGACCCGGACGTCGACCTCCACGTCCCGGCGCAGCGCGCCGAACCGCGGCGCCGGGTGCTCGCGGCCGTGGCGGCCGGAGGCGCCGTGGGAGCCTCGGCGCGGTACGGGGTCGCCCTGCTGTGGCCGGCCGCGCCCGGGGCCTTCCCGTGGGGGACCTTCTGGGTGAACGTGTCGGGCTGCGCGCTCATCGGCGTGCTCATGGTGCTGATCAGCGAGGGCGGCCGTCGTGCCCGTCCCCTCGTACGGGCCTTCGTGGGGGTCGGGGTGCTCGGCGGGTTCACCACCTTCTCCACCTACGCCGTGGACTTCGCGCGCCTGCTCGACGCCGGCGAGGCCGGGACGGCCCTGGCGTACGCCGGGCTCACGGTGGCCGGCGCGCTGGGCGCGGTGTGGGCGGCGGCGGCGGTGACCCGGCGCGCGGTGGGCGACGGCGGGACCGGGGTGCGGGGCGCGGCCCCGGTGGGCCGGTGAACTGGCTGGTGGTGATCCTGGGCGCCGCCGTGGGGGCGCCGCTGCGCTACCTGGGCGACCGGGCGGTGCAGGCCCGGCACGATTCGGTCTTCCCGTGGGGGACCTTCGTGGTGAACGCGACCGCCTGTCTGCTGCTGGGTGCGCTGACGGGCGCGGTACTGGACGGCGCGGCCTCCTCGCGGCTGAGCCTGCTGCTCGGGACGGGCCTGTGCGGGGCGCTGAGCACGTACTCGACGTTCTCCTACGAGACGCTCCGACTGGCCGAGCGGGGCTGGACGTTCCTCGCGGTGGCGAACGCGGCGGGGTCGGTGCTGGTCGGGCTGGGCGGGGTCACGCTCGGCTTCCAGGTGGCGCGCCAGCTGTTCGCCTGAGGGCGCGGCGTCCGTCCGCCGGGCGCCCGGTGCCCTCCTCCCCGTTGGAGCGTGTCTCTTACGGGGCAAAGGGAGTTGGGCACATTGACCCGCTCACCGCGGACTCTTGCCTGTGTTCCGGAGGTGCCCCATGCGCCAGTTGACCGCTTCCCTCCGACTCCGCCGCCCGCCGCGCCCCCTCGGGCTGGCCCTCGCCGCGCTGGCGGTGGCGGCGACGGCGGGCTGCATGAGCGTCGGCGAGGACGGCGCGCGGCCCGGACCCTCCTCCCCGGCGGGCCTCCAGGGCGGCAAGTCCGGCGGCGGTTCCTCGTCCGGCAAGGGCTCCGGGACGCACGGCGGCGTCCACGGCGCGAAGGACGGCACGGTCAGCCAGGACGGCAAGACCGGGGAGCCCGGGAAGGCCTCCGGCGCGACCGGGGCCTCTCCCAGCCCGGGGGCGCCGGCCGGCGTGCCCGGGGCTCCCTCGCCTTCGGCGGGGCCGGGCGGCGGCGCGGGCGGCCAGGGCGGCCAGCAGCCCCCGGGCGGCTCCGGTTCGGGTGCCGGCGGTGCGGGCGGGGCGGGCGGCTCCGGCGGCGGACAGCAGGCCTCCCCGACCGCACAGCCGCCGACCCCGCAGCCGCCCGTCTCGCCGCCGCCCGTGACGGAAACCACACCGAGTCCCGCGCCCTCGCAGCCGGACCCGAGCGGCGCCCCGGGCTCCCAGTAGAGGCCCCGGATGGCGGCGGCGCCGGGGTGAAGGCCCTGGAGCGTCCGACCTCTCCACCGGTGTTTGTGCTGGTCAGAGCCCTTCTTGGGGGAGCGACTTGCCAGACCCCGGGGAGGGTGCGTATGGTTATAGATCGTTTGATCCCATTGCCCGGCGCCGAATCCGAAGAGCGCCGCGTGGCGCGTACTCTCCCTAGCCGTGGCTGACCGCATTGAGGCGGTCGATTTGCGATTCACGGAGTTTGGGCGCGTGCCGAGACTCCGGAAGGTTTCGCATTTCGCATGTCCATTTCCAGTTCTGACCGTTCCGTCATGCCCGAGAACGACTCCAACGAGATCGTCGACGCCGAGACCCTCGCGGTCACCGAGGCCCTCGAGGCCGTAGTCGCCGACGAGATCATCGAGGCCCTCGAGGCCGACGTGACGACCGGCGGGTCCTTCGAGGACTCCACCACCGACTTCGACGAGGACGCGGCCGACGACGCCGACGCCGAGCCCACCCTGACCTTCGGCGACCTCGGTCTGCCGGACGGCATCGTGCGCAAGCTCGCGCAGAACGGCGTCACCGCGCCCTTCCCGATCCAGGCCGCGACCATCCCGGACGCCCTGGCCGGCAAGGACATCCTCGGCCGTGGCCGCACCGGCTCCGGCAAGACCCTCTCCTTCGGTCTGCCGACCCTGGCCCTGCTGGCCGGCGGCCACACCGAGAAGAAGAAGCCCCGCGCGATCATCCTGACGCCGACGCGTGAGCTCGCGATGCAGGTCGCGGACGCCCTCCAGCCCTACGGCGACGTGCTCGGCCTCAAGATGAAGGTCGTCTGCGGCGGTACCTCCATGAGCAACCAGATCTTCGCTCTGGAGCGCGGTGTCGACGTCCTCGTCGCCACCCCGGGCCGTCTGCGCGACATCATCAACCGCGGCGCCTGCTCCCTGGGCAACGTCGAGGTCGCGGTCCTCGACGAGGCCGACCAGATGGCGGACCTGGGCTTCCTGCCCGAGGTCACCGAGCTGCTCGACCAGATCCCCGGCGGCGGCCAGCGCATGCTCTTCTCCGCCACCATGGAGAACGAGATCGGCACGCTGGTCAAGCGCTACCTGACCAACCCCGTCACGCACGAGGTCGACAGCGCGCAGGGCAACGTCACGACCATGACGCACCACGTCCTCGTCGTGAAGCCGAAGGACAAGGCGCCCGTCACGGCCGCCATCGCCGCCCGCAAGGGCCGCACGATCATCTTCGTCCGCACCCAGCTGGGCGCCGACCGCATCGCCGAGCAGCTCATCGAGTCCGGCGTGAAGGCCGACGCGCTGCACGGCGGCATGACGCAGGGTGCCCGTACCCGCGTCCTCGCCGACTTCAAGGACGGCTACGTCAACGCGCTCGTCGCGACCGACGTCGCCGCCCGCGGCATCCACGTCGACGGCATCGACCTGGTCCTGAACGTGGACCCGGCCGGCGACCACAAGGACTACCTGCACCGCTCGGGCCGCACCGCCCGCGCCGGCAAGTCGGGCGTGGTCGTCTCCCTCGCCCTGCCGCACCAGCGCCGCCAGATCTTCCGTCTGATGGAGGACGCGGGCGTGGACGCCTCGCGCCACATCGTCCAGGGCGTCGGCGCGTTCGACCCCGAGGTCGCCGAGATCACCGGCGCCCGCTCGCTGACGCAGGTTCAGGCCGACTCCGCGAACAACGCCGCGAAGCAGGCCGAGCGCGAGGTCGCCGACCTCACCAAGCAGCTGGAGCGCCTGTCGCGCCGTGCCGTGGAACTGCGCGAGGAGGCCGACCGCCTGGTCGCCCGCTCCGCGCGTGAGCGCGGCGAGGACGCCGACGGCGTGGCGGCCGCTGTCGCCGAGGTCGCGGCAGAGGCCGAGGCCGAGGTCGCGGCTGCCGTGGCGGCCGTGCCGGCCGTCGAGGAGCGCCCCGCGTTCCAGAGCCGTGACGACCGTGGCAACTACGAGCGCCGTGACAACCGTCGCGACGACCGTGGTGGCGACCGTGGTGGCGACCGCGGCGGTGACCGTGGCGGCTTCCGTCGCGACGACAACCGTGGTGGCGGCTTCCGTTCCGGTGGCGACCGTCCGTCCGGTGGCGGCTTCCGTCGTGACGACCGTCCGTCGGGCGGCTTCAACCGTGACGACCGCGGTGGCGACCGTGGTGGCTTCCGCTCGGGTGGTGACCGTCCGTCCGGTGGTGGCTTCCGCTCGGGTGGTGACCGTCCGTCCGGTGGTGGCTTCCGTTCCGGTGGCGACCGTCCCTCCGGTGGCGGCTTCCGTCGCGACGACCGTCCGTCGGGCGGCTTCAACCGCGATGACCGCGGTGGCGACCGTGGTGGCTTCCGTTCCGGTGGTGACCGTCCGTCCGGTGGTGGCTTCCGCTCGGGTGGTGACCGTCCGTCCGGTGGTGGCTTCCGTTCCGGTGGTGACCGTCCCTCCGGTGGCGGCTTCCGTCGCGACGACCGTCCGTCCAGCACGTACAACCGCGACGACCGTCCGTCGGGCACCTACAACCGTGACGACCGCGGTGGCGACCGTGGCGGCTTCCGCTCCGGTGGCGACCACCGTCCGTCGGGCTCCGGCTCGACCGGCTCCTCCTTCGGCGGCCGTCGTGACGACAAGCCGCGCTGGAAGCGCAACGGCTGATCCGAGGCTCTGAGCCGACCGATCCACGGCAGGGCCCCTACGACACCTCGTCGTAGGGGCCCTGTTCGCGTCCGGACCAGCGCGCGGCCCGCACCGACATCCCGGGCCCGGAGAGCCGATATGCGATCGGCGCTCCGGCGGTCTGCGGCTATGCTCTGGGGTGAGCACGTCGAGGGCCATTAGCTCAATTGGCAGAGCAGCGGACTTTTAATCCGTTGGTTGTCGGTTCGAGTCCGACATGGCCTACTGCTCCCGGGCTGAGGGAAACCCTCTGACCTGGCACTGAGCGCCCCACCTGGTTTCGGCCAGGGGGGGCGCTCAGTCGTTTCCGGGCCCGTGCGTGAGCGATGCGTGAGCGGACGGCCCGTCATGCCCTGGTCAGGAGTCGGACGAGCGGGCACGAGGCACCGGTTGGGCCGCTGCTTCTGCGGCTGCCTGGTCGACCTCGGGAAGCAGGCTCGTGTACGTGTCCGAGGTCAGGGTGATCGTGGAGTGGCGGAGCGTCTCCTTGACGTGGCGTAGATCACGAAGGGTGATCGGCGGCAGGTCGGTGCGGGCCAGGATCTGCCGGAAGGTCTCCGGGGCGGTCTCGGGGTGGAGCCAGGCCCCGTTCTCCTGAGTGAAGACCTTGCCGGTGTCCTGCCGGGCTTTCCCCGCTTCTTCCGCTCCTTCAACTGGCGGGCCAAGTGGGCGACGTTCGGACGGTCGAGGCGGAGATGCCCGATCCGGGGCCGGAGGCCGGTCGTTGAAGTCGCCCACCACGCTGACCGGGCCGGGCGGGGGTGTCGGCGGGCAGGACGAAGGTGACCTCCGCGCGGTCCTTGCGCAGCGAGCGCTCCAGCCTGGGACGGACTCCTGACAGCTGACCGGGTGGGGACCGCGCCCATCCTCCGCACAGAAGGGACGGCCCGCCTCCCGGTGCCGCCACACCGGGGACGGGCGTCATCCGTGTGCCTCGCTCCGTCGTCGAAATGATGCAGACCGTCACGGTGCGTGTCAGCGTGATGCGAGAAGAATCCGTACCCCACGCATCAAGAGGAGTCGCCGTCATGGACGGTAGGCAGGACAAGCGTCAGGAGCCGGGCAAGGGCCGCGAGGCGCAGGAGCACCATCGCCCCGGAGATCCCGCCCACCCCCAGCCGGGCAAGCTGTCCCGCGAGCAGGGACAGAAGCCCGGCCAGAAGGAGACCTCGCGCCGCCGCGAGGACGACCTGCTGCGCGAAGAGGACCTGCACGACGAGACGTTCTGACCAGAGCACCACGCGCCGCCACGCCCAGAGCCCGGCCGGTCCACAGTCACCCCGGCCGGGCTCTGTCACGTCCCGCCCGACGTCGGCCTCGAGGGGTCGGGGCCGGCTTCGAGGCGGTCGAGGTGACCCAGTACCCGGGCGGGGTCGAGGTCCAGTTCGGCCAGGAGGAAGAACAGCCGTCGGCGACGGCGCCGATGACCTCCAGCATTCCGATTCCGATCCTGTGCCCGTCGGCGTTCACCACATCGTGGGTACGCCACTCACGGATATCCGCTGGCTGGATCATCCTGAGTCCCTTCGGCCTGTACAGACCTGCTGGCTGCCGCACTCCCAGCCGGCCCCGGCCGCCGGTCGACACCAGCCCAGGGACGTCGCCCTTCCTTGCCTCAGTCCGCCTTCGGACGGCCGTCGCCGTCAGCCCTGGGCTGAGCGTCTGCCGGCGTGCTCGTGGTGGCGATGAGTATCTGGGCGGCCTGGGTGACGTTGTCGGCCCGGACCGCACGAGCCATCGCCTCGCGGGCGGCATCGGCGGGGGTGTCCGGGGGAACCACCAGCAGCGCGAAGTGGTCGTTGTGGCCGCGGGTGATGAGGACGGTGTCGTCGCCGACCGGGTCGGAGTCGAGGTGCACGACCTGGTCGTCGATGACCAGGCGGGTCGGGATGTCCTGCCAGGCGGTGGCGTCCAGGCCGACCCGTGTGACGGGCCCGAGGTGCCCGGTCAGTGCCGTGATCAGGGCGGGCAGCTCGGTCGTGACGTTCCTTGAGCGCGGCCACCAGGCGCCGTCGAGGACCCCTTGGCGGGACTGCGTGGTCTCCAGCCGAAGCAGGGCGGTGCCGGGCTCGACCGCCTGGTGGATCGCGTCCGGGAGGAACTTCAGAGGGACGGGGATGTCGGATGCGGCCATGGTGGTTCGCCTGTCTCGCGGTACGGCGGCCCCCGGCCGACGGCCGACGGCCGACAGCGGCGTCGGAAGGCTGTTGAACGGGGAAATGCCTCCGTCTTTCCACGGTACTCCGTCCGCCCCCGCGGTGAAGCACTCTCCAACCGAACCGTCGCTGCCGGAAATTACCTGGTCAGAACCTGCTTCCGGGGCCTTCAACCGGAGTACGGTGGAGAGACCGGGAGCATTTCGCACACCCGCTCCGCGCGGACGTCGTTTCCGGCGATCACTGCACCGGGCCGTTCGCGAACGGCCCGGGGACGGGTCCGCGACATGACTACGACCCTTGGCCGCGCCGAATCCCCCGTGGGTGCTCCCGTGGTTACGGCACGCCTGTCCCTCACGCCGAAGACCGCTCTCGCAAGCCAGTTGGACGGTGCCTGGTGGCCCCGTTCCCGTGACCTCGAAACCGAGCTCCCCGCGCTGGCCGCCGCCCTGGAAGAGCCCTGGGGGCGCGTCACCCGCGTCACCGTGAACCCCACCCGCTGGCCCGTCATCCCGCACACGATTCCCGTGGCCGGGCATACGCTGCACGTGGGCTGGTTCACCGAACAGGACCCCGACAAGCTGATCCTGCTCTCTTACACCGTCGGCCGCTGGGACCTGCTGGTGATCCCGCCCGAGACCGAGCCCGCTGCCGCGGCCCGGCTGATGGCCGCCGCCGCGATCCCCGGCAGCTTCCTCACCGCCAGCGTCCTGATGGCCAACGAAGCCGCCATCGGGCGCGGCATACGCGACACCCAGCGCCAGGAAGCCGGCTGGGAAGGCGAAGGCGGAGCCTGCATGTCCCCCTTCGGGAATCCGATCGACCGACGCACTCTCCCACTGCCCGGGAACGGCTGGAGGTGAGCGCCATGGAGACCATCGTCCTCATTGCGGTGATCATCCTCGCGACCGGTATCGGAATGCGCCTGATCCACCTGCTCAATGCCCAGCACGACGCGCGGATCGCGGCCCACCACTTCAGCGAGCCCCTGCCGAGACCTCCCGGTCTGCCGGACGACACCAGTCGTCGAGCCCACCGCACGGATGTCGGCCGGTGAGGAACACGTTTTCCTCCTGACCGGGGCCGGCGGGCGGGCGCCCCGCGCCCGCCCGGCGCATGCCCTGCCCACTACGAAGGGAACACGCCCACGTGAAGTACATCGAGACCCAGACACTGCCGTCGATCGGAAGCGCCGACGTCCGGATCATCGCCCACACCCCCGAAGCCGCCCGAGCGGTCGCGGAGGCACTTCGCCACTGCTTCGCCGGCGCGGAACAACGCAGCTACCCCGGTCTCGACGGCGACACCCGCCTCCACCTCACCGTGGACACGGCAACACCCGCCGGACCCACCCGCTCCTGGCTGGCCGCCAGCAGAACCCGCGTCGGCACCGGCGCCCACTTCGACGAGACCTGAGAACCCCGGGCTCGAAGCCCCCGCCCCGCACACGAGAGGCCGCGGTCATGGCCACCCTGCACGAACGCAAGACCTACCGCGAACAGGTGCTCCGGGTTCTGTACGAAGCCATCGAAGGCAACCGCCTCCTCGGCATCACCGGAGCACAGCTACGCCGCGACCTCCACGTACCGGAACAGGACCTGGCCGCAGCCTGCACCTACCTGGCAGGCGAAGGCCTGATCACCGTCGACTGGGAACCCGGCAACACCCCCGAGATGGTCACCCTCACCCACGAAGGAATCCGCCGCATGGAAGCCGAGGAGGAAGAACACGGCTGAGCGGTCCTTCGCCCTTCAGCCCCGGCGGTCGGCCGCGCACGGCCGACGACCAGGCGGACATGGTGCCGCAGGACGACCAGGCGCCGGAGGTGCCCGGAGTCATGGCGTCGCTTGGTGCTGGTGGCCGACCTCGCGTACGAGGTCCAGCCCGAGGACGCGGTCGAGGAAGGCGAACGTCTCGAACTTGGCGCCGGCCGGCACCTCGGCGCGTGCCGCGACGCCGGCCAGCATGTCCAGGACGGCGGGGACGCCGAGATCGTCGGCGAGCACGGCCTGAGCCTGCCGCAGCTCGTCGGCAGGAATCGGCCTGGACGGCTGCTCCGCCCATTCGGCCACGTGCTGCCGCCAGTGCGTCAGCGTCCGCCGGGCCGTGGCAAGCGCGGAGCTGTCGACCTTGACGGGCATGCCGTAGGCACGGCCGAGCAACAGCATCCTCACAGCCAGCGGATCGGTCCCCGCCGGGGCGAATCCGTCCGGGGGCGGCGCGCTGACCTCGCCCACCTCGATCCGGACTCCGCCGGCCGCGTCCGGCAGAACCGCGCCGTACGCGAGGACGTGCACGTCGGCGGCCGCGCAGAACGTGTCGGTCAGCTGGTGAACACCGATGGTGGCGGGCGGGTGGATGCCGAGAGCAGCCATGGCTCGATCGAGCGCCTGGCTTTGCTCATGCGGGAGGTCCGACGTGGTGAGAGCCGTAAGGGCCTGCAGGCCGTGCAGCTCCGCGGCGCGCGCCAGTACGTCGCCGACCAGCGGGGCCCGCAGCTGCGCCATACCGATCCCCGTGCCGATGACCGGCAGGTGGACGCAGATGCGCAGCAGGTGGCGGTGTGCGGAAGGAATCTCCACGAGCCGGCCGGTTCGGGTGTCGGCGATACGCAGCATGATGCGGAGGCTAGTCCCGGAAACCTCCGGTACCGGGGAGGACCTGCCAGGACGCCATGGATCAGCAGATGGACCAGGTCCGCCGGCAGCGATTCCTTCGGCGCGGGCGGTGCGGTGTGCGCCCCAGCGCTGCCGAATGCGTGAGCGAGGCGTGAGCGATGCGTGAGCGGACGTGCCGGCATGGCCGGTCTGGCCGGTCTGGCCGGTCTGGCCGGTCTGGCACGGATCAACGGCACGGTGCAGCTCTCTGACCGGGCATCGCCGGACCTCGGCGGGCCGAGCGGGAGGGCCCGGCATGATCGTGCCGAGACTTTCAATCCGTTGGTTGTCGGTTCGAGTCCGACATGGCCTCCTGCTCCCGGTGCCCCGTCCGGTCCGACGGCCGGGGCACCGTGTGGTTCAGGGGAGGCTCCGGGGCGATCGACGGGGCGGGAGAGGCCTATCCGGTGCGGCGCCAGATGTGGCCGGACAGCACCCAGTTGGCCTCCTCCGGCCGGGATATGGCCGTCTGACCTGCGGCGATGCCCGTTTCTGGGGTGGCGTGGACAACAATTGGCGCAGGCCTCCCCCCGGATGGCGTAGAGTTGGGTTTACCGACGCGGGGTGGAGCAGCTCGGTAGCTCGCTGGGCTCATAACCCAGAGGTCGTAGGTTCAAATCCTGCCCCCGCTACTCCGTACGAAGGCCCGGTTCCCCTTGGGGAACCGGGCCTTCGTCGTACCCGGAGTCGCTCCTTCACGGTGCGACCGGCCGTACCCGGGCCCGTGGTCCGCGTCCCGCCTCACCCGAACGGTCCCGCCCGGGTCGCCGAACCGGCCTTCCTGCGGCGAGTCTTGGGGGCGAGGCGGCGGTGGGCCCGCACCTGATGCGAGGGACCGGGCGGCAGGAGAGCAGCGTGGCGGGGCTGGGCCGGCAGGGCAGGAGCGAGCGCGCGTTCGGCGCGGTCGCCGGCAGCGCCGCGGTCCGTCGGATCGTCACGATGCTCCCGGCCGCCCTGATCGCCCTGGGCTTCCTCTTCGACGTCCTCACCCCGCCCAGCTTCACGGGCTCCCCCTTCTTCTCCGCCGCCCCGCTGATCGCCGCTCCCCTCTTCACGCTCCGGGCCACTGTCCTGACCGGGATCGCGGCCACGCTCGCCGTGATCGTGCTGCACCTCTACAACGGCACCACCTGGAAGGTGGAGGCCTTGACCGAGCTGGTCACCGTCCTGACCGTCTCCGGGCTGGCCACGCTCATTAACCTGGTCGTGCGGCGCGGTACGGAGCGGCTCGCCTCGGCGCGCGAGATCGCCGAGGCGGCACAGCGCGCCGTCCTGCCGACGCCCGCCGAACGGATCGCGGGCCTGCGCGTCGCCGCTTCGTACGAGGCCGCGGTGGCGGACGCCTTCATCGGCGGGGACCTGTACGCCGTCCAGGACACCCCGTACGGGGTCCGGCTGGTGGTGGGCGACGTACGAGGGAAGGGGCTGGGGGCGGTCGAGGCCGTCGCCGTGGTGCTCGGGGCGTTCCGGGAGGCGGCGGAGAGCGAGCCGTCGCTGGAGGCGGTGGCGCAGCGGCTGGAGCGGGCGCTGGCCCGCGAGGGCAACCGGCGCGACAGCCTGGACGCGGTGGAGGGGTTCACCACGTGCGTGCTCGGGGAGATCCCGCCGGGCGCGGGCCTGCTGCGGCTCGTCAACCGGGGCCACCCGGAACCGTTGCTGCTGTTCGCGGACGGGGGGCTCGAGGTGCTGGCCCCGGCGGAGCCGGCGCTGCCGCTGGGCATGGGGGACCTGGGCGGCTGGCCGGACCGGGCGCAGGAGTGGCGGTTTCCGGCGGGGGCCACGCTGCTCCTGTACACGGACGGGCTGACGGAGGCCCGGGACGCCTCCGGGGCCTTCTACGATCCGGCGGCCCGGCTGCTCGGCCGGGTCTTCCCCGGGCCCGGCGCGCTGTTGAGCGCGCTCGGCAGCGATGTCCGCCGGCACACGGGCGGCGGGGCCACGGACGACATGGCGCTGCTGGCGGTGGAGCGGCCGGGCGAGCGGCGGCCCGACCGGCGGCGGAGGGTGCGGGTGGTACCGAAAGACAACCGAGCGTAGCCGAAAGGGTGCGTTCGGCAAGATTTTTGACGGGGTGTCAATGTGAAGATGTGGCGCGAGAGGTGGGGGAGAGGCTTGATTTTTGCCCGAGTTGATCCTTTATTGCTCGCAAAAGTACTGGCCAGGGCCATGCGGCGCGTGGCTGATTGTCGTTAACGATCAATCGCAACTGCTTGGAATCACTCCCCTTCTTCTATTACCGTTCGATAACGCAGCGCGGTCGTCCCAGCCGTCGCAAGAGACGGCGCCGTGCGTGTGCACGTCCATGAGGAGTGTGCCCAGGTGGCCTCCAACTCGCCTGCCCCTGAAGGCACCGACGTCCAGGAGCCGCCCACCGCCGGCGCCTGGGGCGAGTGGAACCCCACGGAGGACTCGGTCCGGCCGCTGCGTGGCAAGCACCGTGTGCTCAAGCAGCGCGGGGGACTCGCCCGCTCCTCCACGGTGCTCGGAGTCGGCGTCATCGCGGCGGTCGGCGCGGGCGGCATCGCCACCGCGCAGGACCGGCCCCAGGTCGCCATATCCCTGCCCTCCCTGCCTTCCCTGCCCGGCGTCCTGGGCGGCGACGACGACGCGGACACCGCGGGCAGCGGCACGGACGCCGACGGCGGGGCGCACGCGGAGGGGACCCGGACCGGGATCATCCCGCGGCAGGCCGGCCGGAGCGCCGACGCCGGCGAGCTCCTGCGCAGCCGGATCCTCCAGCAGGCCGAGTCCCAGCACGAGGCGGCCGCGGCCCAGGAGCGGGCCGAGACCGAGCGGGCCGCGCAGGAAGCCGCGGCCACGGAGGCCCGCGAGGCCCAGGAGACCGCGCGCAAGGCGGCCGAGGCGGCGGCCGCCGAACAGGTCGCGAAGGAGGCGCGCGAAGCCCAGGAGGCCAAGGCGGCGGCCGAGGCCAAGGCCGAGGAGGAGCGGCTCGCCAAGTCAGCGGGCAGCTACGCCCTCCCCACCTCCGCCTACACCCTCACCTCGCACTACGGCGACTCCGGCTCCATGTGGTCCTCCGGGCACCACACCGGCCTCGACTTCGCGGCCCCGACCGGCACCCCGGTCAAGGCCGTCGGCGGCGGCAAGATCACCTCGGCCGGCTGGTCCGGCGCGTACGGCTACCGGATCGTGCTGGAACTCCCCGATGGCACGGAGGTCTGGTACTGCCACCTGTCCTCCATGTCGGTCACCGGCGGCTCGGTCGCGGCGGGCGACACCATCGGCCGGGTCGGCGCGACCGGCAACGTCACCGGCCCGCACCTCCACCTCGAAGTACGCGTGGGCGGCTCTACGGTGGACCCGCTGGCATGGCTGACGGCCAGGGGGCTGAACGTCTAGCACGGCGCGGATCGCGCGGATCGCGCGGATCGCGCGGGTCGCGCGGGTCGCGCGGAGCCGGCACGCCGGCCAGCGCGGGGCGGATCGGATCGAAGGAGGGCGGCAGCAGGTCCTCCAGGACCGCCGCCCGGGACAGCGCCGGACCCGCCGTCGCCCGGCGCAGCCACAGGCGGTGCAGCAACTCCCGCTCCCGGCCCGCGAAATCCGGCTCGTGGGCCGGACCGCCGCCGCGCGCCCGGCGCCGCAGCAGGGCGAGGGTCACCGCGTCGGCCTCGTACAGGGCGACCGCGCGGGCCGCCGGACGGCCGCCCGTCCTGCGGGCCAGCGTGCGGGCCAGCGACCGTGCCGGCATCGACGCCAGCGCGGGCACCTCGGCCGGGCCCAGCCAGCCGGCGGCCGCGTACACCGCGAGCTCCCCGGCGACGGCCCTCAGCCGACGGCGCCGTAGCCCCACGGCCAGCCACACCAGCAGCCCGAACACCGGGACCATCACGGAGCCGTAGACCACGTAGAAACCGGACTCCCCGAGGTCCGACGAGCTGTTCCACAGCGCGTGCAGCCCCATCGCCGGGGCCAGGCCCAGCAGCGGCAGGCCGATCCGGCGCGCGCGGCCGGAGCCGAGCGCGGCGGCGCCGAAACCGAGGCCGGTGAACACCGTGAACAGCGGGTGCGCGAAGGGGGACATGACGATCCGGACGAAGAACGTCGCCGCCGTCACGGAGTCCAGCACGCCGGTGCCGCTGGCGGCGTCCTCGTCGAAGGCGTTGCCGAGATAGAGGATGTTCTCGGTGAAGGCGAAGCCGACGGCGGTGAAGCCGGCCACCACGAACCCGTCGGCGGGGCCGGTGAACTGCCGTCTGCGGAACAGGAACACCAGCAGCAGCGCGGCCGCCTTGGCGCTCTCCTCGACCACCGGCGCGATGGCCACCGAGCCGAGCTGATCGGCGTCGGAGGGATCGGCGGTGGCCGCGGCTATCCACTGGGTGGCGAAACTGTTGGCCAGTATGGCGATCAGCGCCGCGGCGCACGCACCCCAGCCGAAGCAGAACAGCAGCTGCGCCCACGGCTGCGGCGCGGGCCGGCCCAGCCAGCGGAACGCCGCCATGAGCGGCGCCACCGGCAGCAGGGCCAGGCCGATGCCGACGAAGAAGCCGGGCGTACCCGTCTGTTCCCGCACGAGCTCCAGGATCGCGACGCCCGAGGCGGCGAGCAGCGCGACGAGTGCGTACGTACGCGCTCGGGACGTTCGGAGCACGTGCGGCAACCGGCGTACGGGGCGTATGAGGCGGGCGGGGAGATCGCGGGGTGGTCGGGGCGGTCGGGTCGCTCGGGACACGTCATGACTCTACCGAGCCGCCCCGGTACGCGGAGTGACGTTGTCAGTTCTCCGCGTTACCCGTGCGGCGGAAGAGGAGATCGTGTACGACGTGCCCCTTGTCGAGGCCCTGACCCTCGAAGCGGGTGAGGGGGCGGAAGTCCGGCCGGGGCGCGTAGCCGCCGTCGGCCCGCGTGTTCTCGAACTCCGGCTGCGCCGTGAGCACGTCGAGCATCTGCTCGGCGTACGGCTCCCAGTCGGTCGCGCAGTGCAGGATCGCCCCGGGCGCCAGGCGGGTGGCGGCCAGCGCGAGGAACTCGGGCTGGATCAGCCGGCGCTTGTGGTGGCGGGCCTTGGGCCAGGGGTCGGGGAAGTACACGCGGAGCCCGGCCAGCGAATCCGGGGGCAGCATCTCGCGGAGCAGGATGATGGCGTCCCCGTTGGCGACGCGGACGTTGGTGAGTCCGCCGCGCTCCGCGAGGGCGAGCAGGTTGCCCTGCCCGGGGGTGTGCACGTCGGCGGCGAGGATCCCGGTCCCCGGGTCGGCGGCGGCCATCTGCGCGGTGGCCTCGCCCATGCCGAAGCCGATCTCCAGCACGACGGGAAGCCCGTCGAACATCCGCTTCAGGTCGATGACCCGGTGTCCGTCGATGTCGAGGCCCCAGGTACCCCAGAGCCGCTTGAGGGCTTCGCCCTGCCCGGTGGTGACCCGGCTGCGCCGGGGCTGGAAGCTCCGGATCCGCCGCTCGTGGTGCGAGCCCGCCGGGTCGGGAGCGGGCCCGTCGGGAAACCGGGGCTCGGTCCGCCACTTCGGGGGAGCGTAGGTGGATGCCTCCGGCGTCGGCTCGGGGGCGGGACTCGGGGGGGTACGGGACTCAGACACAATGGCGCCGATTCTACGCGGGGCCGCAGGAACCGGCCCCGCGGGCGTGTGGCGCGCGGGGCCGGGAGCGGAGCGAGAGGGCCGGCGCGGAACTACGCGGTGCGGAGCGCGGTGAGCGCCCGGGAGGCGATCTCCCGGCCGATCGGCAGCGAAGCGGTGGCCGCGGGGGACGGCGCGTTCAGGACGTGGACCGTCCTCGGCGCCTCGCGGATCAGGAAGTCGTCCACCAGCGTCCCGTCCCGCAGCACCGCCTGCGCCCGGACCCCGGCCGCCGCGGGCACCAGATCCGCCGCGGTGACCGCCGGCAGCAGGCGCCGTACGGCCTCGACGAACGCCGGCTTCGACACCGACCGCCGCACCTCGCCCGCCCCGTACCGCCAGTGCCGCGCGGCCATCCGCCAGGATCCCGGCCAGGCCAGCTCGTCCGCGAGGTCCCGCGGCCGGACCGTGCCCCACCCGTACCCCTCGCGCGCCAGCGCCGGCACGGCGTTCGGTCCGACGTGGACCCCGCCCCCGATGCCCCGCGTGAGGTGCACCCCGAGGAAGGGGAAGGCCGGATCCGGCACCGGGTAGACCAGCCCGCGCACGAGCTCGGTCCGGGTCAGGTCGTAGTACTCGCCCCGGAACGGCACGATGCGCATGCCCGGGTCGTCACCGGCCAGCCGCGCTATCCGGTCGCACTGCAGCCCCGCGCAGTTCACCAGGACCCGCGCGCGCACCACCAGGCCGGTGCTCGTCCGCACCGCCACCCCCGACGCGCGCCGCGAGATCAGGTCGACCGCGCCGCCGTAGACGATCTCCGCGCCCGAGGACTCCGCCAGCTGCTCCGCGACCCGCCCGTAGTCCACGATCCCGGTGGTCCCCACGTGGATCGCGGCGAGCCCGCGCACCTGCGGCTCGTACTCGGCGATCTGCGTCGGCCCCAGCTCGCGCACGGGGATGCCGTTCTCCCGGCCCCGCTGTACGAGCGCGTGCAGGCGCGGCAGCTCGTCCCGCTCGGTGGCGACGATGAGCTTGCCGGTCACCTCGTGCGCGATGCCGTGCTCCGCGCAGAACTTGACCATCTCGGCCGCCCCGCGCACCGCGAAGCGCGCCTTGAGGGAGCCGGGCTTGTAGTAGATGCCGCTGTGGATCACGCCGCTGTTGCGGCCCGTCTGGTGCCGGGCGGGGCCGTCCTCCTTCTCCAGGACGACCACGCGGGTCCCCGGAGCGAGCCTGGCGAGGGCATGCGCCGTCGACAGGCCGACGATTCCGCCGCCGATCACCAGCACGTCGCAGTCCACTCTGCCCATGCTGCCCAAGCCCCCCACGCTGACACCTCCCACCCCTGCATAGTGCACCCCGCCACCGACAGCGAGGCCACGCGGGGCCTATGCCGGGGTCACCAGCAGAGGCCTGGCCCGCTCGCGCAGCTCGGCGACGCGCGGTTCGTTCCCGTACGGTTCCAGCCGGTGCAGCAGGTCCCGTACGTACTCGTTCGTCCGCGCCGAGGAGATCCGGCCCGCCACCTCCACCGCCCGCGTACCGGCGGCGCAGGCCGCGTCGAGGTTCCCCGACTCCAGCTCGGCCACCGCGCTCACGACGAGCCGCAGCCCGTGCGAGCGTACGTACTCCTCCGTCGGCCGCGAAAGGGCCTGCTCCGTGAAGCGCCTTACCTGCCGGGGGAGTTTGAGGTCGCGGTAGCACTCGGCCGCGTCCGCCGCGAAGCGGTCGTAGGAGTAGAAGCCGAGCCAGGTCGGGTCCCCGTCGCCCTCCCGGGCCCGCTCCAGCCAGCCCTCGGCGGCCCGCAGCGCGGCCCCGGCGGCCGCCGAATCCCCCGCCTTCGCGTGCGCCCGCGCCTCGACCAGGCGGAAGAAGCTCATGGTGCGGGCGGTGGCCAGGCCCCGGTTGCGCTCCACGGCGGCCTGCGCCAGGTCCACGCCCTCGTCCGGGAAGTCCCGGTAGGTGGCCTGCAGCGACATGGACGCCAGCACGTACCCGCCGAGCGGTACGTCGGCTGCGGCGCGGGCCAGGCGCAGCGCCTGGATGTAGTAGCGCTGGGCGGCTTCCTGCTGGCCCGTGTCGAAGGCCATCCAGCCGGCCAGCCGGGTCAGCTCGGCGGTCGCGCCGAAGAGCGCCCGGCCGACCTCGTCGGTGTACGAGCCGAGCAGCAGGGGCGCCGCGTCCACCCGCAGGCATTCGGGGACCATCGACGAACGCCAGTCCCCGCCGCCGTACTTGGAGTCCCAGCGGCGGGCGTCCTCGGCGGCCTCGCGCAGCTTGGCCACGTCGCTGTGGCCCACGCGCAGCGGGCCGGCCTCGGCCGCGGAGGGCGCGGCGGGCGCTGAGGGCGCGGGCAGGGAGGCCGCGGGCTCGGGCGAGGAGGGTGCGGATGCGCCGGGTGCGGGCGCGGCGGGAGTTTCGCCCGGAGGCTGGGCGGGCACACCCCCGACGAGGGCGCCCGGCGGCGCCGGAAGGCCTTCCGGCGGGGCCGCACCCGGCACCGGTTCGCGCGCTGCCGCGGTCGCGTGGGACGGCGCTCCCCGGCGGTCCTGGGCCTGGGCCTGTGCCTCCGTCTGCGCCCGTGCCGGTACCGGCACGCTGACCTGGCCCTGGGTCTGACCCGGCTCGCGCGCCACGGAGCCGTCCGCGGGAGATATCAGCCAGCGCGAGGCCGGTGTCGCGTACGCCGAGACCGAGAAGGAACCGGCGAGCGACTGCCAGATCCCACCACCGCCGCGCCGACCGGCGAGGTCGAGCCGGTAGAGGTCGGTCGCCGAGCGCACGGCGGCTCCCACGTCGCGCGGGAACGCCAGCCCCACCTCGGGCGCCGGATCCGCGTCGGCGAGGCCGATCTCGTGCAGCGGCACGGGCCGGCCGAGCTTCGCGCCGATGGCGGCCGCGATCAGGTGCGGGGCGGCGCCCTGCGGCACCATCCCCTTCGACACCCACCGGGCCACCGACGTCTTGTCGTACCGAAGCGTCAGGCCGCGCTGCGCACCGAGGTCGTTGACCCGCCGGGCCAGCCCGGCGTTGCTGATGCCCGCGAGGGCGAGGACGGCGCCGAGCTTCTCATTGGGCTCGCGGAGCTCCCTGGACATGCGCCACCCCTCGTCACACGCGGAACGCATACGCCGCCGGGGCATAGGCGCCCGGCATTTCGTAAACCCAGCGTAGTTCCCCGCCTCCCAAGCGTTAAGGCCCCGAGTTCCGTATGGCGGGATTGTTGTCCGTATGCACAGTCGGTGAGGGGACCGGGCCCGGGGCGCACGTGTCAGCGCGTGCTCCGCCCGTGTGGCCGTGCGCCCGGCCGTGCGCTCTGGCCGCACCGGGGGCCCGGCGATTCGATGACCGGTGCGTGGGTCGGCCCGCTGGGTGGATCCGGCGGGCCGGGGGACGCCGCTGCCTCAATCCCCGCGGGTGGCGGAACGGTTCGGGGGGTGGATCCCGCCCTCCGGACCGCGCCCCGCACGGCGGGCGCCGCCGGCCTGCGCAGGGGCCCCGGGAGGGCCGCAGTACGGTCGAAGAATGGCCGAAACAGACCTATGGGGCAGGGGGAGCGGAACGCCAAATACCGTGTGGACGGCGCGTGTTCGTTTGCACGTGCGCCCCCCTTACCCACTCCCCCGCGCCTGTCTCGTGGCAGCATGGTCCCCGAGCCACCCGGGGTCCCGCCGGCCGCGCCCACGTGCGCCGTCCGCGCCGTCCGCACCCCGGTCGGATGCCCACGGGCTGGGGAGGCGGCGGTGCGCTGGTTGGTGGGGTGGAGCAGTATCGCCGCGAGCTTCGGCACGGCCGGACGCGTCGCCGGACACGCCGCCGCGCACAGCTCCGGTCAGGGCGGATACGGCTCCGGTCCGGAGCCCGCCCACGGATCGGCACCCGCCTACGGCTCCGGCCCCGACGCATGGGGCGACGGCCCCCTGCGCGGCGGCCTCGCCGACGCCGACCGTCCCGACGACCCGGGGGCCGCCGAGGCCGACCGCACCGTGGTCCCCGTGGGCGCCCAGCTCCTGTGGGGAGACCCCGACCCCCTGTGGGCCGTCGGCGACTGGCGCCCCGACGAGATCCGCACCCTCACCGCCGACCCCGCCGACCCCTTCATCCGGCTCGCGGTCCTCGGCTGCTGCGGCGCCAGCGACGAGGAACTGCGCCGAGGCCTCTCCGCCGCCCGCGGCGGCGCCCTGCGCCACCTCACCGAGTGGCCCGGCAGCTACACCGCCGTCATCCAGGCCGGCCGCCGCATCACCGTCGTCGGCGACCTCGCGGGCGCCCGCCCGGTCTTCTACACGCCCTGGGCGAGCGGGACCGCGTACGCCACCGCCGCCCTCCCGCTCGCCGACCTGATCGAGGCCCAGCTCGACATCGGCCACCTCGCCGCCCTGCTGGCCTGCCCCGACAGTCCGGAGGCGCTGGGCGACGGCACACCGTACGTCGGCGTCCGCCGCATCCCGCCCGGCCACGCGCTGATCCTGCGCGAGGGCTCGCGGGAGATCACCGGGTACGAACAGGTGGCCTCCCTCGCGGTGGCCGCCCCGGAATCCGACGCCGAGCGCGCGGTGGAGGGCGTACGGGAAGCTCTGGTCGACGCGGTGCGCGCCCGGCTCACGGCGCCCCGCCATGCTCCCGACACCCTGCCCCACGATCCCGGGCCGGTGCCCGGAATGGGACCCGCCGACCGGCGGGCGGCCCGCGGCGCCCCCGCGCCCGTCCCCGGAGTCGGCGCCGACCTCTCCGGCGGCAGCGCCTCCGCCACCCTCGCCCTGCTGGCGGCCGGCCTCCCCGGCGCGCCCGGCACGGTCCTCAGCCGCACCGGCGAGCGCCTCCTCGCCGTCACCTTCAACGACCTGGCCACCCCCCAGGGCCGCGGACCCGAACTGGAACGCGCCCACGCCATCGCCGCCAACCCCCGCCTGCACCACGTGGTCGTGGCCGCCGCCGAGGAAGCCCTTCCGTACGCGGACCTCGACGGACCGCTCACCGACGAGCCCGGCCCCTCCCTCGTCCTCGCCGCCCGCGAGCGCCGCCGCCTGGCCGCCGGGTCGGCGGACCACTTCACCGGCCACGGAGCCCGCCAGGTCCTCGACGCCCACCCCGCCCGGCTCGCCGACCTCCTGATGGACCGCCGCAGACGCCATCTGCTGCGCCCGGTCGCGGCCCTGGCCCGTTCGTCCCCCGGTGACTCCCTCCTCGTGCCGCTCACCGTCCCGCTCACCGTCTACTCCGCCGCCCGCCGCCTGGCCCGTACTCCGTACCGCGCCGGTATGGAAGCGGCCGCCGCCCGGCTGCGCGACGGTGGCGCCGGCCCTGGCCCCGTCTCCCCGGTGGACGCCTCGCTCGCGGCCCTGACCTGGTCCCGGCCCGGCCCGGCCGCGGCCTGGCTGACCGGCGAGGCCCTGGCAGAGGTATCGATCCGCCTGACCGCCGCGGCGGGCCGCCCGCCCCTCTCCCTGCGGCCCGGGGAAGCCCGGGCCCGCGCGGCCCTGGCCCGCCACGCCGCCGACCACCGGGTCTTCGAACAGGCCGTGGAGGTCCGCAGCCAGCGCCTGCACGCGCCCTTCCTGGACAACCAGGTCGTACGGGCCGCCCGCGCCCTCCCCGAATCCCTGCGCGTCCAGCCCGGGGCGCGGGCGGCGATCCTGCGCAGCGTCCTGTCCTCGGCCGGGGTCCGCGAACTGCCTCCCGGGTGGGGTGCCACCACCCACGCCCCGAACGAGTCCGCGACCCGCCTGGGCCTGCGCGCCGCCCTCCCCGCACTCCTGTCCCTCTTCGCGTCCCCCCTCCTGGCGGACGCGGGCCTGATCGAGGCCCGGGTCGTGCGCCAGGCCCTGCTCGACGCGGCGGACGGCCTCCCCGTCCCGCTGGACGGCCTGGCCGAGCTCGTCTCGATGGAACTGTGGCTGGGCCGCCTCCTCTCCCGCCGCGGCACCTGCTGGACGGGCACCTCCACCCCCCGCCGCCGAGCCGTCCCCAAGGGCGTCCCCCTCCGCCGCCCGGCCCTCTCCTGACCCTGCCCGCCTCACCCGTCACGGCGGCGGCCCCGTCGCGGCGGCGGCCCCGTCGCGGCGGCCCCCTCCGGGACCCCGGAGCGCCGGGAACCCCGGGGGGCACACGGCCGGGCGCCGCTCAGCGACAGCTGATCACCGCGTCGGCCCAACTCGCCAGCACCGGCAACTGCCCGCCTCCCACCCGCTCCACGACGAGCCGCACCTCCGTGTGCCCCGACAGCGGCACGGACACCCGCGCCGCCGGGTCCTCCCGGCCGAGCGCCGCGGACCGCCACAGCCGCTCCCCGTCCCCGTACACGGAGAACCGGACCTCGCCGTCCGTGTACAGCGACAGCCGGTCCACCCCGGCCCGCGCCGTGAAGTCCGTGCACTGCCGGTTGAGCGCGATCCGCACGGAGGACCGGGAGTCGACGGTGATGCCGTGGGCGAAGCGCTGCCCGGCGATCTGCACTCCCCAGCGCTGCCACACCCAGCTGCTCCGCCAGGTCTCGATCTCGGGACCGTCGTGGTCCCCGTACGCGGAGTGGCTCAGCCCGGCGACCCTGAACGCCCGCGCGGCCGGCGCCGGCGCTGGCGGCGTCACGTCCGGGCTCGGGCTCGGTCCGGGACCCGGGCTCTGGCCGCGGGCAGGACTCGCCGACGGCCGCTCCCGGGTCGGGGAAGGCGCCGGCGCGGCCGGAGCCCCGGCCACCGGCGGCGGCGTCACCCGCGCCGACGGTACGGACCCCCGTGCCGTCGGCGGCTGCGCCCGCGCCGGGCCCGGCTCCTGAACGGGCGCGGTGGAAGGCTTCGCCGCCGGCGCGAGCGGGGCCGCCACGCTCGGCGCGGGCTCCGCACGCACGGGCGGCTCGGGGTCGTCACCGGCCAGCGCGAACACCACGCCGACCGCGGCGGCGACCACGACTCCGGCGGCGAGGGCCGCCTTGGCCGGAAGCCCCAGCCCTTCCGAAGCCAGGGCCCCACCGGCCCCGCCCGTTCCAGCAGCCCCACCGGCCCCACCGGCCGAGGCACCCGCGGCCACGCCCCCGGCGGCACCCGCCCCCGCCGCCCCGGCGGCCGATCCGCCCGCGGCGGCCGCCGCGGCCCCGGCACCGCCCGCGGCGACGGCCCCGCCGGCCACGACTCCGGCCGCCTTGGCCGCGTACCCGGCGGCGAACCATCCGATGACGGCGACCGGCAGCAGCGCGGGAATGCCCGCGTTGACGTCCTTGAGCTCCCCGGCTGCGACCCGGCACCGGGCGCACTCCTCCAGGTGCTTGCGCAGTCCCCGCTCCGCCCGCATGCGCAGACCGCCGCGCGCGTACGCCCCGAGCCGGTCGGCGTACCGGGCGCACTCCCCGCCCGAGCTCAGCGCGGTGCTCACATGGGCCTGGAGATAGGCCTGCTTGAGCCCTTCCCGGGCCCGACCGGCCAGGACCGCGGTCGCGTTGGCGCTGAGCCCGAAGAGGGGCGCGATCGAGCTCGGCGACGCCTCCTCGACGGTGGTGTGCCACAGCACGGCCTGCCACCGCTCGGGCAGGCTCCGGAAGGCCTGCAGGGCGAGCGACTGCTCGGCCTCGTGCATCGCCCGCACGTCCGCGCCGAGTTCCAGGGTGTCGTCCCCGGTCAGCCCGCCCCCGCCGTCGCCCGCCCCGGAGGCCTGCTCCGCGAACAGCGCGAAGTCCTCGACCAGATGCTCCCGCTTGGCGGTCTTCGTCCAGGCCGCGGCGACCCGCCGCACGGTGGTCATGAGATAGGCCCGCACGGCTTGGTCCGGACCCGCTCCGCCCCGTACCGCCTGGAGGGTGCGCGCGAACACCTCGGCCGTCAGGTCGTCGGCCGTGTGCCCGTCGCGGCAGCACGTACGGGCATAGCGCCGTACGGCACCGGCGTGCCGGCGGAACAGCTCCTCGTACGCACCGTCGTCGCCCCCGCGCATCCGGGCGATCAAGTCCCCGTCGGACGGCGCCAGCTCCCCGCCGGCCCCGGCGGCGTGCCGCCCGCCCGGTTCGCGCTGGGCCGGCACCTGCTGCGCGGGCAGGCCGCCCGCGGCGACTTCGCCGCCACCGTGCGGCTCTTCCCGACCGTCAACGCTCATCGCGGAAGCCCCCGCGGGACACACTCAACCGGTACACCGATTCAGCGTGTCACACGGCGGACGCGCCCCGTGCCCGTCCGCGCCCCATCCACTCATCCGGGCAAGGTGCGACGGATCGCCGTACGCGGCCTCACCCGTTCGAGCAAGCCGTCGTCCGGCGGGCCGGGCGGACGCCCGCCAACCAGGCGAGCGTCCTCGCACCGTTCCTCCCCGGACCGTCGGCGCCGGCCGGTACCCACCGCACGGGCCCAGCCGGAGCCGGCCGGCCCGTGCGGTGCGGTCGGCGTCAGACCGTCCGGGACCGCAGTCCCTCGAGCAGGATGTCGAGCAGCCGGGCCGAAGCCGCGGCCTGCTGCGCCGCGTCCGGCAGGGCGGGAGCGGCCGTGGCTATCACCAGCAGCACATCGGCCACCGTGACGTCGCCCCGCAGCGCGCCGGCCTCCCGGGCCCGCTCGACCAGACGGCCGACGACCTCCAGCAGCTCGCCCGCGCCCGCGTCGTCCGAAGGCTCGTCCTCCAGGCCCCGCGAAGAGCCGACGACCCGCAGCTCGGGCGCCCCGACGCCGGCGACGACCTGACGCTGCTGCGGCACACGAGCGGCCTCGGCCTCCTCCTCGCCGGGACCGCCGACCCGCAGCACCTGCGGCGGCAGCAGCCGTCCGGCGCCGGAGGCCACGGAGGTCCGCAGGAAGCGCGACAGCGCCTGCCACGGCTCCTCCTCCTGGCCGAGCGCGGTCCGGGCCTGCTCGGTCAGCCGGGAGGTCTCCTCCTCGGCTATCCGCCGGACCAGGACGTCCTTGCTCGGGAACCGCCGGTACACGGTGCCGACGCCGACCCGCGCGCGACGCGCGACGTCCTCCATCGGAGCCCCGTAGCCGAGCTCCCCGAAGACCTCGCGGGCGGCTCGCAGTACGTGTTCGAGATTGCGCTGGGCGTCGACGCGCAGCGGCGTGGAACGACCCACGCCGTGCGTCGTTGCGCCGCCCGCCATCAGTCGGCCGCTGCTCTCGGAAGAGGCAGTGGCCGACGACAGAGCGGTCGCAGAAGCATGGAAATCGGAAATGTGCATATGTATCCCCCGGTAATCATTTGTCTCCCCCCGGAGACACTCCCCGCCTTCATGTCGAGGGGGGCCACGGTCATGAGGGCCCTGGTCCTACTCCTCGACGAGATACGAACATAGTTGAGCCAGAGTCAATTCAGAAGGGGCAGCCCCGGACGGACCACCGCCCGATCGGAGCATTCACCCCCACTTTTCCGTTCCAAGTCTCCGGAATCACCCCTTCCGCACGCCCTGACCTGCGCGGCTTCCCCTCTGTCCAGCCCCCTGAACGACCCGCTCCGGGGACCCCTTCCGGTCACACAATCTGTCGGGGCTGTGGACAAACTCCCGGCCACGTTGCGTCATGGGGTGGTGAAGGCTGCTAACTCCCGGGGCGAGTCCCCCGGTAACCCGCCCCGCACGCGGATCCTGATCGTCGGCGGCGGCTACGTAGGCATGTACACGGCACTCCGGCTCCAGCGAAAGCTGAGAACCGGCGAGGCCGAGGTCACGGTGGTCTCTCCCGAGCCGTACATGACGTACCAGCCCTTCCTCCCCGAGGCGGCCGCGGGCTCCATTTCCCCACGCCACGTCGTGGTGCCCCTGCGGCGCGTCCTGCCCGGGTGCCGCATCGTCATCGGCGAGGCCCGGAGCATCGACCACGCCAAACGGACCGCGACCGTGACCACCCTCGCCACCGAGGACGAGGGCGCCGGCCCCGTCGAGATCGAGTACGACGAACTCGTCCTCGCCCCCGGATCCGTCTCGCGCACCCTCCCCATCCCGGGGCTCGCCGAATTCGCCATCGGATTCAAGACCGTGGAAGAGGCCATCGGCCTGCGCAACCACGTCATCGAGCAGATGGACATCGCCTCCTCCACCCGCGATCCCGCCCTCCGCGACGCCGCTCTCACCTTCGTCTTCGTCGGCGGCGGCTACGCGGGCGTCGAAGCCCTGGGCGAGCTGGAGGACATGGCGCGCTACGCCGCCCGCTACTACCACAACATCAAGCCCGAGGACATGAAGTGGGTCCTGGTCGAGGCCAGCGACCGGATCCTGCCCGAGGTCGGACCCGAGATGGGCACCTACACGATCCGCGAACTGCGCCGCCGCGGCATCGACCTGCGCCTCGAGACCCGCCTCGACTCCTGCGAGAACCGCGTCGCCGTCCTCAGCGACGGCGCCCGCTTCCCCACCCGCACCATCGTGTGGACCGCCGGCGTCAAACCGCACCCGGTCCTCGCCGCCAGCGACCTGCCCAAGAACGAACACGGCCGCCTGGCCTGCACCTCCTTCCTGACCGTCGAGGGCGTCGAACACGCCTGGGCCGCCGGCGACGCCGCCTCCGTCCCCGACATCACGGCCGCGGAGAAGGGGGTCGCCTGCGCCCCCAACGCCCAGCACGCCGTCCGGCAGGCGAAGGTCCTCGCCGACAACCTCGTGTCGTCCCTGCGCGGCGGACTCCTCACCGAGTACGCCCACAAGTACGTCGGGTCCGTCGCCTCCCTCGGCCTCCACAAGGGCGTCGCCCACGTCTACGGACGCAAGCTCAAGGGCTACCCGGCGTGGCTCATGCACCGCGCCTACCACCTCAGCCGCGTCCCCACCCTGAACCGCAAGACGCGCGTGCTCGCCGAGTGGACGCTCTCCGGCCTCTTCAAGCGTGAGATCGTCTCCCTGGGATCCCTCGAACACCCCAGGGCAGAATTCGAACTCGCCGCGGGCGGAGGTCCCAAGGAGCCCCCGAAGAAGAGCGGAAGCTGACGCTGTCAGTGCCGTCGGCCACACTGGACGTGTGACCATAGGTGGGCTCACACCTGCACAGAGTGACATCCGAGTGCCACCGAGTGACCTAGCGACCACGAGCGACACCACGAGGCTAGAAGCAGTGAACTTCACCCGCTGGAGCGCCCGGTTTCCCGGAACGCAGCGCCGCGCCGCCGCCCGGTCCGAACACGCCGCCGCCCAGGCCAAACGCGGCGAGGGCTCGGTCCCGGCCGCCCGAGGCGCCGTCGGCCACTGCGCGACCGCGCCGGACGGCGGCCCCGTCGACCCGGCCCTCCGCGGCAGCGGTACGGGAGCCCCCGCCGAGGGCTCCGCAGCGGGTTCGGGGAGCACCCACGCCCCCGTGCCCTGCCTCGACGAGCTCTCCGTCCGGGACGTCCTCGACCGCCTCCCGGCCCTGGTCGCCCTCGTGCACGGGCCCGAACACCGCCTCGCCTACGTCAACGAGGCCTACACCGCCGGCTTCGGAGCCCGCTGCCCCGGCGCCCCCGCACACCTGGCCCTCCCCGAACTCGGCGAGCTCGGCCTGCTCCCGCTCCTCGACCAGGTCCAGCGCAGCGGGAAGCCCCGTACCGCCAAGAACCGCACCGCGCCCGGCGGCGGCAGCTCCTACACCGTCACCTGCACGCCGGTCGAGTTCCCCAAGAGCCCCAGCCGCACCACTGACACCACGGACGCCACGGACGCCGCTGCGGCCGCGGCCATCGGCTCCGCCACGGCCACCGGCCCCGACGGCGAAGCCGAGGGCGCCGCCCACCACACCGGCGTCCTGGTCCACCTCGCCGACGTCACCGACCACGCCGAGGCCGCCGAGCGCCTGCGCGCCAGCGAACGCCACCAGCGCGAGGCCGCCGTCACCCTCCAGCGCTCCCTCCTCCCGCAGGAGCTCGAGCAGCCGGACGACCTGCGGGTGGCCGCCACCTACCAGCCCGGCGGCACCGAGGCCGCCGTCGGCGGCGACTGGTACGACGTCATCACCCTCGGCGCCGGCCGCACCGCCCTCGTCATCGGCGACGTCATGGGCCGCGGCGTCCGCGCCGCCGCCGTCATGGGCCAGCTCCGCACCGCCGTCCGCGCGTACGCCCGGCTGGACCTCCCGCCCCACGAGGTCCTCCAGCTCCTGGACGGACTGGCCGCCGAGATCGACGCCAGCCAGATCGCCACCTGCGTCTACGCCGTCCACGACCCCAACGAGGGCCTCCTCGCCTACGCCTCCGCCGGGCACCTCCCGATCCTCGTCCGCGACGAGGACGGCACCGTCCGCCGCGCCGCCGACCCCACCGGACCTCCGCTGGGCACCGGCGGCTGGCTCCACACCTCCGGCACCATCGCGCTCGGCCCCGGCTCCACCGCCGTCCTCTACACCGACGGCCTGGTCGAACGCCGGGGCGAGGACATCGACGAGGGCGTGGCCGCCCTGGAACGCGCCCTCTCCGGCGCGCAGGGCAGCCCCGCCGTCATCTGCGACCGCCTGATGCGCGCCCTCGGGGTCGACGCCGACCACTACGACGACGTGGCCGTGCTGGTCCTCCAGCAGCCCGCCCGCACCGGGGCCGATGCCGAGCTCTTCCACAACGCCGCCCTGGAACTCCTCGGCGGCGTCGAGGCCGCCCCGCGCGCCCGCGCCTTCGCCCAGGGCGTCCTCGCCTCCTGGCGGTTCCCGGTCGAACTGTGCGACCTCGGTGTCCTGGCCGCCAGCGAGCTCGTCGCGAACTCCCTCCAGCACGGCACCCCGCCGATGCGGCTGCGCCTGCGCCGCACCGACCGCCGGCTGATCATCGAAGTCACCGACGGGGACGACCACCTCCCGCGCCGCCGCCGCGCGGAACCGGCCGACGAGACGGGCCGCGGGATCTCGATCGTCGCCACCATCGCCTCGTCCTGGGGCTCCCGGCGCACCCCGGGCGGCGGCAAGGCCGTCTGGTGCGAGTTCGCCCTCCCGGACAAGGACAAGGACAAGGACAGGGACCAGTAGCGAGGAGCGGGACAGCACGAAGGCCCCGGTCCACCGGACCGGGGCCTTCGTCGTACCTCCGCGGGTACGGAGGTCTCCGTACCCGCGCCCGCTACGCGGGTACGGGCTCGGCGGCCTTCGCCGTCTCCACCGCGACCGCACCGCGGGCCAGCGCCGGGTTGTCCTGCACCGGGGTCAGCTGCTTGCCGAGGCGCAGCGCCAGCCAGGCGATGCCGAGCGAGACCAGCACGAAGGCCCCGATGTAGAGCATCGGCACACCGGCGCCCAGCGGCACCCCGAGCGGCCCGAGGGCCAGCGCCATCTGCTTCACCAGGGCGAAGGCCGAGTTGTACTGGCCCACGGAGCCCTCGGGAGCCAGGTCGGCCACCAGCGGCGCGAGCGTCGGCGACAGCATGGCCTCGCCGATGCCGAAGAGCGCGTACGTGGTGATGAACGCGGCGGCGGCCATCATCGCGCTGCCGTGTCCCAGGCCGGAGAAGCCGGCGAGGATCCACGCGCCGGTCCAGATCAGGCCGACGAGCGCGATCACCCGGGAGCGGCGGCGGTTCTCGACCAGCTTCAGCACGACGAACTGCGCCACGACGATGGCACCGGTGTTGGCGGCCAGCGCGAACCCGAGCACGGAGGGGGAGACCCCGGCGGCCTCGGTACCGAAGGCGGACAGGCCCGACTCGAACTGTCCGTAGCAGGCGAAGAAGAGGACGAAGCCGAGGACGCAGAACTGCACCATGGCCTTGTGCTCGAGCAGTCGCTTCCAGCCGCCGCCCGTCTGCGCGGCGGCCTTGGCCAGGGCGGTGCTGATGGCTGGCGTCTGCGGCATCCGCACGGTGGCGATGACCCCGGCCAGGACCAGGAACATCACGGCCTCGATGCCGAACAGCAGGGTGAAGCTGCCGGGACGCGTCTCGTCGACGATGAGGCCGCCGATGAGGCCGCCGATGCCGAGGCCCAGGTTCTGCATGAAGAACTGGAGGGCGAAGGCCCGGGTCCGGGTGGACGGGGTGGAGCACCGCACGATCATCGTGGCCAGCGCCGGCTGCATGACGGCCTGCCCGGCGCCGAGCGCCAGGGCGGACAGCAGGATCGGTACGACGGTCGTGGAGAGGCCGAGGGAGAGCGAGCCGAGCGAGGCGAGGAACGCGGCGCCCATGACCACGGGGACAGGACCCCGCCGGTCGATGACCCGGCCGGTGAAGGGCAGCGCGAGAAGCGCGCCGAGGGCGAACGCGACGAACGTACACGTCGCCCACAGAGGGTCCAGTTCGCGCACCTTCGCCGCGTAGACGTAGAGGAACGGAACCGTGAAACCGATACCGAACGCGGTCAACGCGTTCCCGGCCTGGATCCTCCGCATCGCAGCGCCCATCACCTTGGTCACTTCTCACCACCTTGATTGCTGAAGCTTGAAGACTTCATACCTAAAGTTCGACGCTTAACACTACACACTGAAGGAGTTAGACGCCAACGCGCTCGTGCCATACTTCGGACCATGGGTGACACCCCCGACGGCACCGCGCCCGTCCACGAGCCGAGCCTCGACGAACAGATCGCCGTCTATCAGCGTGAGTTCCAGGACCTCGACCCCCAGGTGGAGAAGGTCGTATCGGCCCTCAGCCGCCTGAACCGCCGGATGAACGTCGCGTACGGCCGTCAGACCGCGGCCCTGGGCATCAGCAACGCGGAGTGGGAGGTCCTCAAGGCCCTCGTGCTCTCCGGAGCCCCGTACCGGATGGGTCCGAGCGAGCTCGCGAAGCAGCTGGGCCTCACGCCGGCGGCGATGACCCACCGGATCGACCGCATGACGGCGGAAGCGCTGGTCACGCGGGAGCGGGACGAGAACAACCGCGTCCGCGTGATCGTCGAGCTCACGGCGGAGGGCCGCAGCAAGTGGCTGGACGCCATGCGCGCGGCCACGGTCTTCGAGGAGGACCTCCTCCAGGACCTCTCCACCGCGGAACGAGGGGTCCTGGGCGACATGCTCACCCGGCTCCTGGACCGCGTGGAGGACCTCCAGTCCCCGAGCTGAACCCGGGCACCGGCCCGGGTTGACACGGGCCTCGCCGATCCGTAAGGTTCTTCGAGTTGTCCCTGAGCCGAAAGGTTTCGGAGACAACCATCCCGCCGCCTCGTTGCGGCACCCAACTCAGCAGGATCTCCCACCGGGAACGCATTCGGCATGCCCGAATTCATTTCCGAAGGTCGATTATGAATCGCCCGGGAAATCCACTAGAGTTCTGGGAGTCGGAAGGGCCCAACAGCCCGGAAGACAAACCCCGCTGACTGGGAGTCAGGCCCGAAAGAGTCTGATAGAGTCGGAAACACAAGAACGAGGGAAGCGCCCGGAGGAAAGCCCGAGAGGGTGAGTACAAAGGAAGCGTCCGTTCCTTGAGAACTCAACAGCGTGCCAAAAATCAACGCCAAAAAGT
>NZ_JBSGWY010000050.1:0-41174 GCF_053609145.1 Streptomyces sp. NPDC054961
GTACGTCCCGTACGAGCGCTTGCGGCCGGCACGCCGAGAGCACGCACCGGACGCCGCTCCTCAAGGGGCAAACCTTGCCCGACGCGGCACTAGTAACCGCCTACGGCAGCCGGCGCAGCGCGAACCACAGGTCCATCCGGACGTCCGGGTCGTCCAGGTCGGCGCCCAGCAGCTCGGCGGCCCGGGCGACGCGCTGGCGGACGGTGTTGCGGTGGACGCCGAGCGTGGCGGCGGCGCGGTCCCAGCTGCCGTGGTGGGCCAGCCAGCCGCGCAGGGTGTCCCGGAGGGCGGGGGAGAGGGGCCCGAGCAGGGCCTCGGCATGGGCGCGGGCCTCGGCCTCGCCGACCAGGCCCGCGAGCCCGGGGTCCGTGTGCCGGGCCAGCGGGGTACGGGCCGACTCGGCGCGCTCCAGGGCCCGCGCGGCCTGCGCGTCGGCGACGGCCAGGCCCTCGGGCCCGGCCGCGGCGCTCACCCCCAGCCGCCAGCCGGGCCGCGCGCCCGGCTCCCGGTCGGTGAGCAGCCGTACGACCGGCCCGCGCGGATCCAGCAGTACGGTGCCCAGCGCGGCCGCCAGGGCCGGCGGGTCCCCGTCGCCGCGGGCGTGGACGGCGTACCAGGGCCCCGGACCCACCGCCTCGCCCGGCTCCCCGTCGAGCAGCAGCCGGGTCAGCGCGGCCGCCTGCGTACCGCCGGCCGGGCGGTCCGCGGTGAGCAGCGTCAGCAGGACCGCCGCCACCGAGGCGACGGTGTGGTCCCCGGGGGCCCGCGCGGGCGTGGCGAGGGCGAGGGCCCGGCCGTCGCCGAGGGCGTGGGCGGCGAGGAGGATCCCGCCGTGTGCGGCGGTGGCGGTGGCCGCCGCGCCGGGCGCCACGCGGCGGGCGAGCGCGGCCAGCGCGGCCAGCGCCTCGGGCGCGGGCGGCGGCCCTGCCTCCCGTGCGGGGGCGGGGGCGCGCGCGGATCCTGCCGTGGCCGTGGCCGTGGTTTCGGGTGCGGGGCCGGTTGTGGCCGTGGCCGTGGAGCTCCCCGTGTCCGGTGCCGGGCCGGTCGGGAGCAGCCCCGCCCAGCCGCCCAGGGTCGCCGCCAGCCGGCGCAGCACCGCCGCGACCGGGTCCGGGCGGGCGGCGGCGGCCGCCAGGGACTGCTGTGCCTCGGTGACCCGGCGCAGCTCGGCGGTCCGGGCCCGCGCCATCAGCCGCCAGACGCTCCGGCCGACCGCCGTGAACGGGGTTCCGGGCGGCACTTCGAGCAGGGGCAGCCCGTACCGGTCGCAGGCGTCGACGAGGGAGCGCGGCACGGTCGCGTGCACCGGGGTCACCCCGAAGCCGACGGCGGCGGTCCCGGCCCGGACGAGCCGGGCCACGTACGGCCCGGCGTCGGTCAGGCCGCCGCCCGGACCGTCGCCGAGGCCGCCGTCCGGACCGCTGCCCGGGCCGTCGCCGGAGCCGTCGTCCGGGCCGTCGGCAGCCGCCGTAGCGGCCGGGCCGCCCTGCTGCTCCGCGCCCGCGAGGCCCGCACCGGCGGTCAGCAGCAGCTCGCCGCCCAGTAGGTACGGCGACGGGTCCGCCATCTCGGAGGCGTGGACGCCGTGCACCTCGCCCACGGCGGGCCCGGCCAGCTGCCGCAGCCCCAGCTCGTGGTCGGCGAGCAGCAGGCCGAGTGCCACCGGCGGGGTGGGAGGGGCCTCCATGGATACTCCGTACACATCGAGGGGTCCGAGTAGATAAAACGTACACTTCGCGCCCCCTGGCTGTCGGCTTACGCTCGAAGCACCGCTTCGCACCGAACCGCAGGACCCAGGACCACAGAAGGGCACCCCCTCATGAGCACGCAGCCGCGCGGACCCGTCGACTCCTCCCGCATCCCGCGCTACGCGGGCCCCGCGACCTTCGCCCGGCTGCCCCGCCTGGACGAGGTCGGCGGCAAGACCGACGTCGCCGTCGTCGGCGTGCCCTTCGACTCCGGAGTCTCCTACCGCCCCGGCGCCCGCTTCGGCGGCAACGCCATCCGCGAGGCCTCGCGCCTGCTGCGCCCGTACAACCCGGCGCAGGACGCATCCCCCTTCGCGCTCGCGCAGGTGGCGGACGCCGGCGACATCGCCGTGAACCCCTTCAACATCAACGAGGCCGTCGACCAGGTCGAGGCCGCCGCCGACGACCTGCTCTCCTCCGGTTCCCGCCTGATGACCCTGGGCGGCGACCACACCATCGCGCTTCCGCTGCTCCGCTCCGTCGCCAAGAAGCACGGCCCGGTGGCCCTGCTGCACTTCGACGCGCACCTGGACACCTGGGACACGTACTTCGGCGCCGAGTACACGCACGGCACCCCGTTCCGCCGCGCCGTCGAGGAGGGCATCCTCGACACCGAGGCCCTGTCCCACGTCGGCACGCGCGGCCCGCTGTACGGCAAGCAGGACCTGGACGACGACGCCAAGATGGGCTTCGGCATCGTCACCTCCGCCGACGTCTACCGCCGGGGCGCCGACGAGGTAGCGGACCAGCTGCGCCAGCGCATCGGCGACCGTCCGCTGTACATCTCCATCGACATCGACGTGCTGGACCCGGCGCACGCTCCCGGCACGGGCACGCCGGAGGCCGGCGGCATGACCTCCCGCGAGCTGCTGGAGATCATCCGCGGGCTGTCCTCCTGCAACCTGGTTTCCGCCGACGTCGTCGAGGTCGCCCCGGCGTACGATCACGCCGAGATCACCTCGGTCGCGGCCTCGCACACCGCGTACGAGCTCACCACGATCATGAGCCGCCAGATCTCTGCCGCCCGGCAGGGTCAGTAAGCACCAGTCCTGCGGCGAGGGCGAACCCGAAGGGCGAGTAAGCGCACGTGACGCACGACCACGACCTGGTACTCCGTCCCACCGAGGCCCAGAAGGCGGCGGCGCTCGCGCCGCCGCCGGGGCGGACCGGCGGGGACCTGGTCGTGGAGACGCTGCGCTCGCTCGGCGCGACGACCCTCTTCGGGCTGCCGGGACAGCACGCGCTGGGCCTCTTCGACGCGGTCGGCCGCTCCGACCTGCGGCTGATCGGGCTGCGTACGGAGAACAACGCGGGCTTCGCGGCCGACGCCTACGGCCGGATGACGGGCGAGGCGGTGCCGCTGCTGCTCTCCACCGGGCCGGGGGCGCTGATGGCGCTCCCGGCGCTGGCCGAGGCCGCCGCGGCCTCCGCCCCCGTCCTGGCGATCTCCTCGCAGGTCCCGACGCCGGGGCTGGGCGGCGGCCGGCGCGGCCACCTGCACGAACTGCGGGACCAGGCGGCCTCCTTCCGTGACGTCGTCAAGTCGGTGCACGTCGCGCGCAGCCCGTCCCAGATCCCCTCCGTGATCGCCGGGGCCTGGGAATCGGCGCTGACGGCCCCGCACGGGCCGGTGTGGGTCGAGATCCCGGAGGACGTCCTGCGCGCGGAGACCGTCGTACCGCAGGTCACGGGCGTGGACGCGACCCCGCACGAGCTGGCCCCGCGCCCGGAGCTGACGGCGCTGGCCGCGCACTGGCTGGAGAACGCCGAGCGCCCGGTGATCATCGCGGGCGGCGGGGTCGTCCGCTCGGACGCGGCGGGCAAGCTGAAGCAGCTGGCGGAACGCCTGAACGCCCCCGTGGTCACCACCTTCGGCGGCAAGGGCGCCTTCCCCTGGACCCACCCGCTCTCGCTCCAGTCCTGGCTGGAGGACCGCCACATGACGGACTTCCTGGAGGACGCGGACGTCCTGCTGGTCGTCGGCTCGGGCCTGGGGGAACTCTCCTCGAACTACCACACGTTCTTCCCCGGGGGCCGGGTCGTCCAGATCGAGGCGGACCTCGGCAAGCTGGAGTCCAACCACCCGGGCCTCGGCATCCACGCGGACGCCCGCCTCGCCCTCCAGGCCCTGCTGGAGACGGTCGCCGAGCGCGAGGACCCGTCGGCGCCCGAGCGGGTCCGGCTGCTCCTCGCGGACATCGCGACGCGCCTGTCGTCCCAGGACTTGGCGCTGGAGCAGCAGCTCCTGACCTCGATCAGGTCGGCCCTGCCCGCGCGCTCCCCGTCCTTCTGGGACATGACGATCCTGTCCTACTGGGCCTGGTCCGCCTTCGACGCCGAGCACCCCAACACCATGCACTCGGCGCAGGGCGCCGGCGGCCTCGGCTACGCCTTCCCCGCGGCCCTCGGGGCCTGCCTCGCCGAACCGGGCACGCCGGTGCTGGCCGTCTCGGGCGACGGCGGCGCGATGTACTCGATCGCGGAGCTGGCCACCGCCCGCCAGCACGACCTGGACGTCACCTGGCTGATCGTCGACGACGGCGGCTACGGCATCCTGCGCGCGTACGGCAGCGAGACCGGCACGTCCCTGCCCGGCCCCGACTTCGTGTCCCTGGCCGCCGCCTTCGGCGTCCCGGCGACCGCCACCACCCCGGAATCCCTCCGCGAGGACCTCGCCGAGGCCCTCAAGGCCCCGGGCCCGTCGGTGGTGGTACTTCCGGCCACGCTGAAGATGTTCGCCCCGACGCACGTCTGAACGGCGTCCGGCGGCTGGCTAGGGTGGTGGTGATCAGCGGGGACGACGTGTGAGGGGGAACGGTGTCGTTCGAGGACGAGTGGAGCCGGCACAAGCAGGAGACGGGGGCCGGTGACCCGTCGCCCCAGATGCGCCTGAACCATGTTCCCGCCGAGGGCGGCGGCCCCGCCGCACCCGGCGGCGGGTACGGCCTTCTGGCCACCGCTCCGCCCGAGAAGACGAAGGCCGCCAACACCATCGAGAACGTCCTGCAGCCCGGCACGACCAAGGCCGCGGACGCGGCCGACGAGCCGACCCGCGGCGCCGTCAAGGCCTTCACCGGCTGGGAGACGGCGACCGGCCTGACCAAGGCCCACGCGCAATGGGACGACCAGGTGAAGCGCCTGATGGGACGCCTGAACTCGGAGAAGACCTCGCTGCGCGGCGCCTCGAACCTGTTCACCGGGAACGACCAGCTGACCGGCCAGGGCTTCCTGCCGGTGCAGTCCAAGGTCGCGGGACTGTAGGGGGAGACGTGCCGGACTACTCCGAGATCCTGCAGACGGACCTCTCCGCGCTCACCACGGCCGCCGATGGCTGGAAGGCCATGGCGACGCAGTTCAAGACCCTGGAGGGGGTCTACAGGGACGAGGTCCAGAGCGTCTCCGCGGGCGACGTCTGGCTGGGCACCAGCCAGCAGACCGCCGCCTCCAACTCCGCCATGACACGGCGCGAGTTCGCGTCCGCGCAGACGGAGGCCCTGGCCATGGAGTCCCTGCTCCGTGACGCGCACGCCCGATTCACGGACCTCAAGGGACGGGTGGTTTCGGCCGTATCGGACGCCCGGGCCGCCGGCATGAAGGTCTCGGACAGCGGCGTCGCGAGCTACGACTACTCCAAGGCCGACGCCGCCACCGCCAACGCGGTGCGGCACGACCCCGACCTCCCGGAGGTCGAGCGGTCCTGGACGAGCCGGATCGCGGACGCGGTCAAGGCGGTCACGGAGTTCGACGAGGACGTCAAGATCGCCCTGATGAACGCGTCGGGCGCCGACGGGACCTCGATGTTCGGCTTCAACTCCCGGCCCGTCAACGACGTCGAGGCGGTGGAGGCGCTCGCCCTCACCCAGAAGATCCGTGACGGCAAGGCCTCCCCGGAGGAGCTGGCGCACTACGACGAGCTGCTGCGGCAGAACTCCAAGGACAAGCACTTCAGCGAGGCGTACCTGAACTCGCTGGGGGCCAAGGACACCCTGCTCCTCGCGGACCAGATGAACCTGGCGTCCAACGAGCGCGGCGCGTCGGCGGCCGACAAGAAGCTCTACGAGTCGATCAACTCCAACCTCGCGGGCACGATCGCGTCGGGCACCAAGGATCCGGACAGCTACGCCTACAAGCCCTTCGTGAACGGGCTCAAGGAGCAGGGTCCCGAGCTGGTCGCCAAGGGCCTGCGGCCCACGTACGGCTACCAGACCCTGGTGACCCTCATGGGCCAGGGCGACGGCTACGGCAAGCAGTTCCTCAACGACCTCGGTGACGGCATGATCGAAGCCGAGAAGTCGAAGCCGCACATGTACGACCACGCCTACGACTCCCAGCGCCCGAACCTGGTCTCCGACCCGCTCGACGGGCTGCTGGGCATCATGGCCAAGGACCCGGACGCGGCGACGTACTTCCTGGACCCCGAGGCGCCCGGCAACAAGAACCAGCACCTGAAGTACATGCTCGACGACCGGGAGATGCCCGACCCCTGGATCTCGACCGGCGTCGGCCAGCCGATCGAGATGCACGGCGACAAGACGGCCGGCCTGGGCGCCGCCCTCCAGGCGGCGGCCACCGGCCACGTGGACGGCGAGAAGCTGGGCCCGCCCGGCACGCACACGGAAGGCCAGGCGCGGGTGATGCACGAGGCGATCCAGCTGCTCGACGGCGACATGAACGGCGACGAGTTCAAGGACGACCTCGAGGGCCTGCGCCAGCCGATGGCGAAGGCCCTGGTGGACTACGTGGCCGACACCCACGAGATCCTCGGCGGCCAGAACTCCGACCTGGGCGGCATCGGCGGCAACGACTCGATCCACGGTTCGGGTGACAAGTCCCAGATCGCGGTGGGCCAGGGCAGCCTGATCCGCGTGATGCGCGGCATCGCGGACGACGGCCCGGCGTTCGCCCTCATGGTCGAGGCCGAACGGGTCTACTCGGCGGATCAGCTCGCGACCACCGACACGTTCAAGGCCGGCTCGCCGCACGAGTCCAGCGCCCAGTGGGACAACCGCGCGCACGACGTCGGTACGGCGGCCGGAGCTCTCAACGGCATCGGCGCCGACGTCTACAAGGACAAGGAAGACGACGCGGTCGAGTGGGCGGAAGGCACGTCCGAACACACGGCTGCCGCCGTGAACGGGCTCATCGGCGAGATCCCGGTCGTGGGCACGGTCGGTGGCTCTCTGATCGACTCGCTCAAGTACGAGTGGGTCAAGGGCATGACCGACGACGCCGAGGCGGCGAGCAAGCAGGATTCCAGCAACAACTACGGAGCGGGCGTCGATGCGACCAACAACATGTTGGATGCGTGGGGACGTGATCGGAAGATCAGCGGCGATCCTGCGTTCGATCACGCCAAGAACGAGGCGGGCGAGGGCTACACCTCGGGACGGGAAGCTGCTCGTGCGCACCTCCGGCCGTGATGTGGTCAAGGCTCTCGGCCGCGCGACGGCCGTGCTCGTCTGCGGACTGACGCTTGTGTCCTGCACCTCGGACAAGCCCGAGGGCGAGGCCAGGAACGAGAAGCCGCCGTGTGGGGTCAGCCCCTCCTCACAGGAGGGTGTCCTCCTGAGGGACGTCATCGCCGCGGACGACTTCGAGGCCCTCGTCCACAACAGCACGAGCGAGGTGGTGGCGACGCTGCGAAGCGCGCTGCCGCAGACGAGACCGGAGAACCAGATCCCTCCGACGACCAGGTGCGCCCTGTGGGCGGCCGGCGAGAAGGGCGCCGCTGTGACCTTCCGGTTCGGGTGGGTCTCCCGCGCCTCGAAGGAGATGCAGTTTCCCCTGCCCGACAGCGTCCCGTTCGAGATGGACGGCGGCGCCTTTGGCCAGGCCAACGACACCAAGACGAGCCTGTACGTCGGTTGCGACATGCCCGGAGCACTCGGCGTGCCTTCGAAGTCGGTTTGGTTCCACGCGAAGGCCGAGCACAGCGTCAGCTCGACCGCGGCGGCCGTCGATCAAGCGGCCCGTGACCGGCAGACCGCCCTCACCTACCTCATGGCCCGCCGCGTCACCGATGCCCTGGGCTGTGAGAACAAGCCGCTGGAGAAGCCCCCCGTGGTGAAGGCTCTCCCGACCCCCTGACGGTCGGAGGCATGGAAGGACACGGTCAACGCCGTCCTGCAGGACTACGTGCGGCGTCACAGCCGGTTGCGGGCGTTGGACCGGCCTGGAGATGGGCGGGCGCGGAGACTTCGACGACCTCCTGGACGAGGCCGACTACCGCCGATGAGTCCTGTGACCCACCTCGCCGACACGTCTGCGGTCGTGCGGATCCTGACGCATGAGGACGTGCGCAAGGAATGGCTGGAGCACCTGGCCATGGGCGTGATCGGCCTCTGCGCGATCACGGAGCTGGAGCTCCTCTTCTCGGCCCGCTCGATGGCCGACCGCCTCGAAAAGGCGCAGGACGACGATGCTGCGGACCGGGTCGGCCTCCGGGGCCGCCCCGCCGCACCGCCCCGCCCCGGGGCCGTGCGGCGCCTGCGTCGCAGGCCGGCGGTGGTCCTCCACGGATGGTCCAGGCCGCCTCGCCCGGTTCCGGGTAAACCCGTTCGATTGTTGCGGTGGGATGAAATCCGCCGGTCGGAGCGTTGGCGCTTCCGGCAGGGCATGACGAACGGGGAGGCACCACGTGGTGGCGGCAGAGACGGGAACAGGCGAGAAACAGGGCTGGGGCAGGCGGCTGGCCGCCTACACCTGGCGGTACAAGGCGAACGTGCTGCTCGCGCTCGGTTCCTCGCTCGGCGGCATGGCCGTCATGGCGCTCGTCCCCCTCGTCACCAGGGTGATCCTCGACGACGTCATCGGGGACAAGAGCAAGCCCATGGGCCCCTGGGCCGGCCTGCTCATCGGCGCCGCGGTCCTCGTCTACGTGATGACCTACGTCCGCAGGTACTACGGCGGCCGTCTCGCCCTCGACGTGCAGCACGACCTGCGCACCGACATGTACGACTCCATAGCCCGCCTCGACGGCCGCCGCCAGGACGAGCTGTCCACCGGCCAGGTCGTCGGCCGTGCCACCAGCGACCTCCAGCTGATCCAGGGCCTGCTCTTCATGCTCCCGATGACCATCGGGAACTTCCTGCTCTTCGGGATATCCCTCGGGATCATGCTGTGGCTCTCGCCGCTGCTGACCGTCGTCGCGCTGCTCATGGCCCCCGCCCTCTGGTCCATCGCCAAACGCAGCCGCAAGAAGCTCTTCCCCGCCACCTGGTACGCCCAGAGCCAGGCCGCGGCCGTCGCCACCGTCGTCGACGGGGCCGTCACCGGCGTCCGCGTCGTCAAGGGCTTCGGGCAGGAGGACCAGGAGACCGGCAAGCTCCGCGAGGCCGGCCGCCGGCTCTTCGCCGGGCGGATGCGCAGCATCCGGCTGAACTCGCGCTACACCCCCGCCCTGCAGGCCGTACCCGCCCTCGGGCAGGTCGCCATGCTGGCCCTCGGCGGGTGGATGGCCACCAAGGGCCAGGTCACCCTCGGTACCTTCGTCGCGTTCTCCACCTACCTGGCCCAGCTCGTCGGCCCCGTCCGCATGCTCGCCATGGTCCTCACCGTCGGCCAGCAGGCCCGCGCCGGTGTCGAGCGGGTCTTCGAGCTCATCGACACCGAGCCGGTGATCCGGGAGGGCACGGAGCGGCTCCCCGACGACGCGCCCGCCACCGTGGCGTTCGAGGACGTCCGCTTCGGGTACGACCCCGAGCGCCCCGTCCTCGACGGTTTCTCGCTCGAGGTCCGGGAAGGCGAGACCGTCGCCCTCGTCGGCTCCTCCGGCAGCGGCAAGTCCACCGTCGCCCTCCTCCTGCCCCGCTTCTACGACGCCGACCACGGCGCCGTCCGTGTCGGCGGCCACGACGTGCGCGGGCTGACCTATGACTCGCTGCGCGGCGCGATCGGGCTGGTCCCCGAGGACTCCTTCCTCTTCTCCGACACCATCCGCTCCAACATCGCCTACGGGTATCCGGACGCCACCGACGAACAGGTCCTGGCCGCCGCCCGCGCCGCCCAGGCCGAAGGCTTCGTCAAGGCCCTCCCCGCCGGGTTCGACACCAAGGTCGGCGAGCAGGGCCTGACCCTCTCCGGCGGCCAGCGCCAGCGCATCGCGCTCGCCCGCGCCATCCTCACCGACCCCCGCCTGCTCCTCCTGGACGACGCCACCTCCGCCGTCGACGCCCGCGTGGAGCACGAGATCCACGAGGCGCTGCGGGCCGTCATGGCCGGCCGCACCACCCTGCTCATCGCCCACCGCCGCTCCACGCTCGCGCTCGCCGACCGGATCGCCGTACTGGAGCACGGGCGGCTCGCCGACATCGGCACGCACGAGGAGCTGGAGCTCCGGTCCGCCCTGTACCGGCGGCTGCTGACCGACCCGGACGCCCTCGGCTCCGCGTCCCCGCAGACCCCGGACGCGCCGGCCATGGCCGCGTTCGAGCGCGATCTCGAGCGCGAGCGCGACCGGGACATCGAGCGGGACATCGAGCTCGAAGCCGAGATCGACTCCGAACCCGTCAACGCCAAGCGCCGCGTGGCCGGCGGGATCACGCCCGAGCTGTGGCAGCGGCAGGAGGAGGCGGACGAGAAGACCACCGCCCCGCCCGGCATGTCCGCCACCCCGGAACTGCTCGCGCAGGTGGCCGCGCTGCCGCCGGCCGACGACACCCCCGAGGTGGACGAGTCCCGGGCCGCGTCGGCCGAGGACAGCTACAACCTGGGCCGCCTGCTCCGCGGCTTCTGGGCACCGCTCGCGATCTCCCTGGCCCTCGTGGCCGTGGACGCCGGATCCGGGCTGCTCCTGCCCATCCTGATCCGGCACGGGATCGACCAGGGCGTCGAACAGGCGGCCCTCGCCGCCGTCTGGGTGGCGGCGGCCCTCGCGCTGGCCGTGGTCGTCGCCCAGTGGGCCGCGCAGTTCGCCGAGACCCGGATGACGGGCCGCACCGGCGAGCGCGTCCTCTACTCCCTGCGCGTCAAGATCTTCGCCCAGCTCCAGCGCCTCGGCCTCGACTACTACGAGCGCGAGCTGACCGGCAAGATCATGACCCGGATGACGACCGACGTGGACGCCCTCTCCAGCTTCCTGCAGACCGGGCTCGTCACCGCCGTCGTCTCCGTCTTCACCTTCTTCGGCATCCTGATCGCCCTGCTCGTCCTCGACGTCGAGCTGGCCCTGATCGTCTTCGCCACGCTCCCCCTGCTGGTCCTCGGCACGATCGTCTTCCGCCGCAAGTCGGTCGCCGCGTACGAGCTCGCCCGCGACCGGGTCGGCGTGGTCAACGCCGACCTCCAGGAGTCCGTGGCCGGGCTGCGCATCGTCCAGGCCTTCCGCCGCCAGCGCTCGGGCGCCGTCCGCTTCGCCGAGCGTAGCGACTCCTACCGCCAGGCGCGGGTCCGCGGCCAGTGGCTGATATCCGTCTACTTCCCCTTCGTCCAGCTGCTGTCCTCCGGGGCCGCGGCCGCCGTGCTGATCGTCGGCGCGGGCCGGGTGGAGGCCCAGACGCTCACCACCGGCGCGCTGGTCGCGTACCTGCTCTACATCGACCTGTTCTTCGCGCCCGTCCAGCAGCTCTCCCAGGTGTTCGACGGCTACCAGCAGGCCACCGTCTCCCTCGGCCGGATCCAGGACCTGCTGCGCGAGCGGACCAGCACCCCCCGCCCGGCCGGGCCCCGCCCGGTCCCGGAGCTGCGCGGCGAGATCGCCTTCGAAGGGGTCCACTTCGCGTACGGCACGGCCGAGGAGCGCGGGGAGAAGGAGGAGGCGCTGGCCGGAATCAGCCTGCGGATACCCGCCGGACAGACCGTCGCCTTCGTCGGCGAGACCGGGGCCGGCAAGTCCACCCTGGTCAAGATGGTGGCCCGGTTCTACGATCCGACCTCCGGCCGGGTCACCGCCGACGGGGTGGACCTGCGCGAGCTGGACCTGACCGGGTACCGCCACCGGCTGGGGGTCGTCCCGCAGGAGCCGTACCTCTTCCCGGGGACGGTCCGCGACGCCATCGCCTACGGCCGGCCCGAGGCGAGCGACGCCGAGGTGGAGGCCGCCGCGCACGCGGTCGGCGCCCACGGCATGATCGCCACCCTCGACGGCGGCTACCTGCACGCGGTCACCGAACGCGGCCGCAACCTCTCCGCCGGCCAGCGCCAGCTGATCGCGCTGGCCCGCGCCGAGCTCGTCGACCCCGACGTGCTGCTGCTCGACGAGGCCACCGCCGCCCTCGACCTCGCGACCGAGGCCCTGGTCAACCAGGCCACCGACCGGCTCGCGGGCAGGCGCACCACCCTGGTGGTGGCGCACCGGCTGACCACCGCCGCGCGCGCCGACCGGGTCGTGGTCATGGACCGGGGCCGGGTGGCGGAGGACGGCACCCACGCCGAACTGCTGGCCCGCGGCGGCCGGTACGCGGACCTGTGGCGGGCCTTCGTGGGAGAGGACGAGCACGCGGCGGCCTGAGGGCCGGTCCTGCGTCGGGCCGGGCCCTCGGGCCCGGCCCTCCGGCCCGGCACCGGGTCCGCGGCCCGGGCTCAGAGCTCGCCGAACAGCAGGTTCCCCGGAGCGTCCTCGTCGGTGCCGGTGTAGTACGCGCGCACCGCGTCGAGGAGTTCGTCCACCGTCAGGGTGCCGTCCCCGTCCGCGTCGATCCGCCGGAACAGGGCCTCGGTGTCCGCGGTGGTCAGCCCGGTGTCGAAGGCCCCCTGCGCCTTGTGGAACTCCTCCGGGCTGATGCGCCCGTCGCCGTCGGTGTCGACGATCGTGAGGATCGCCCGCACCATCGGCCGGAACGAACGGTCGTAGGCGGGCCCGCCCTGCGCGTACAGCCGGGTCATGCCCGTCTTGTACTCCTCCGGCGTGACCTTGCCGTCCCGGTCCACGTCCAGCTCGGTGAACAGGTCCTGCCAGAAGTCGGTCAGCCCGCCCATCACCAGCGTCGCCTTCGGCGAGGTGGCCGGCTCCGCGAGGGCCGAGAGCAGGCGGGACCCCAGCGCGATGATGTCGTGCGCGTCGATCACGCCGCTCCGGTCGGCGTCCAGGTGGGCGAAGGCGCGCTCCAGCTTGCGGTCGAGCAGGTCGTTCGTCATTTCCGTTGCCTTTCGTGACTACGGTGAGCGGTCGGGAGATCACCTACCGTAGTGTCGTTCTTGATCGTGAATTCCCGTTGTCCCGCTAGGAAGTTGTGGATGCACTCTTACGAGGTATGGGTGGCCGGCGAGGCCGAGCCCGGCACCCGTTGGGTCTACTGGCCGCGGGTGGGTCAACTGCTGCGCGAGCCGTTCGAGGTGCTCGGTCTCAAGGCCCGGCTGGAGCGCGGCGAGGACCTCCCGCACGACGACCGTCTGTTCGCCGGCCGCGTCGCCCTGTCCAGCCCCGAGCAGGGCCTGCGCGCCCTGGCCGCCGCCCGCGCCGCCCAGCCCGCCTGGGCGAGGGTCCCGTTGGCCGACCGGCTGGAGCTGCTGCACGCGGTCCACCGCGCCGTCGTCGAGCGGCGCGACGAGCTGACCGCGCTCCTGGTCGCCGAGGGCCACCCCGTGCGGCTGGCCGGCTGGGAGCTGGACTCGGTGGCCTGCGCGTTCCACCCCGACTCCGTCGCCGACTTCGCGGCGCGGCTGCGGGAGCCCGAGCGGACCTCGGTGGGCCGCCGGGTCCGCATGGTGCGCAAGCCCGACGGGGTGGTGTGCCTGAGCCCGCCGCGCAACGCCCCCACCTCCAACTCCTTCTACGGGGCGCTGGCCCTGGCCGCGGGCAACAGCCTGGTCGTCAACGCGCCGCCGACCGCCCCGCTGGGCGTCGGCTTCGTCTACCGGGAGATCGTGGCCCCGGTCCTGGAGCGCCTCGGCGCCCCGCCCGGCACCCTGAGCGTGCTCTCGACGCACGCCCGCGCCGTACTGCGCCAGTGGATGGACAGCCCCGACTGCGACGACCTCGTCTTCTTCGGGGGCTCCGAGCAGGGCCTCAAGCTGGAGCGGGAGTGCGTGGCCGCGGGGAAGAAGCCCGTACTCGAACTGTCCGGCAACGACGGCGTGCTGGTGTGGCACGACGCCGAGACCGATCTCGCCGCCCGGGCCCTGTGCGAGCGGTACTACGGCTCCGGGCAGATCTGCATGACCCCGAAGTTCGCCATCGTCCACCCGCAGGCCGCGGACCGGCTGCTGAAGGAGCTGGTGGAGCGGGTGCGGGAGATCCGCCCCGGTCCGCCGGAGGATCCCCGGACGGTGCTGAGCCCGGTGGTCAAGCGGGCGGAGTTCACCGCGTTCCTCGACGAGGTGCTGGCGGCCGGCGGGGAACTGCTGTGCGGCGGCGAGTTCGTGGACGTGGACGACGTACCGGCGACGGCCGGTCCGTTCATCCGCCCGGCGGTGGTCCGGGTGGACGGTCTGGCCACGGCGGGCCGGCTGCGCGCCTTCCGCGAGGAGACCTTCTTCCCGCTGCTCTGCGTGGTCGTGCCCGAGGCTCCGGCCGGTCTCGACGAGTCCATCGCCTTCCTCAACGCCAACCGCTACGGCCTGCGCAACTCCCTGTGGACGCGCGACGAGCGGGTCGTCGAGCGGTTCTGCGACGACGTGGTCAACGGCGGCATGCTGAAGGTCAACGACTCCCACATCGGCTGCCTGCCGGTGCTCCCGTACAACGGCGGCACGGGCGCCACGGGCGGGGTCTTCGGCGAGGCGAACCAGCCGGCCGTGCGGACCACCCACCTCCAGTCGATCGCCGTCGCCACCCTGGTCCGGCCCCGGGAGTCGGTCTTCGACCACGCGGCGGGCGCGAGATGAGCCCGGCGGTGAGCCCGGCGGTGAGCCCGGCGGGCTGAATCCTTGTCCGCCGCAACCTTTCGGAGGAATCGGGCGTCGTACGTGCGTACGTACGGGGGCACGTACGACCGATGGAGGCAGGGTGTTCGAGTCGTGGAGCCGGCGCGGCCGGTGGGCCGTCCGTCCGGGTGCGCTGCTCGCGGCGGCGCCGGCGCAGGCGGCGACCGGCGGGTGCGCGGGGGACCTGGTGCGGACGCTGCCGTTCCCGACGGGCGAGGTACGCGTGTACAAGACCCGTGACCGGGCCTGCGCGCTGGCGGTCGCCCGCGCACCGGGCGCGCGCCGCCCGATGTCGGTGAGCATCCAGCCGCGCGGTGGCCACCCGGTCCGCACCGCGGGCCGATTCACCCGGTACGCCGGGCCCGTCAGCGTCCACACGATCCACCGCTGCGTGTACGTGAAGGGGAGCGTGGGGGCCGGATCTGTCGATTCCGGCTGGATCCTGTGCTGACGGTGCGTCCCAACAGGGTCTGGTCAGCCGTGCGTTGACCCGGCTAGGTTCACGGCGACCGAAGTGAACTCAAGGGGAGGGTGAATGCGCAAGACGCTCGGATGGCTGCTGTCGCTCGTGGTGCTCATCGGCACCATGGGCGCGGCCGGCTTCACGGCACAAGCGGCCACCGCCGCGGAGCCGGCCGCCGCCACGGATGCCACCGCCGCCACCGCTGCCACGGCCGCGGACATCAAGGACCAGATCCTCGCCATCCCGGGGATGACCCTGATCGAGGAGAAGCCGTACCCCGGCTACCGCTTCTTCGTACTGAACTACGAGCAGCCGGTCGACCACCGCGCGCCGTGGAAGGGCACCTTCAAGCAGCGCCTGACCCTGCTGCACAAGGACGTCTCGCGGCCCACGGTGTTCTTCACCTCCGGCTACAACGTCAACACCGCCCCGCGCCGCAGTGAGCCGACGACCATCGTCGACGGCAACCAGGTGTCGCTGGAGTATCGATTCTTCACCCCCTCCCGGCCCGATCCGGCCAACTGGGCGAACCTCGACATCTGGCAGGCCGCCAGCGACCAGCACCGGATCTTCACCGCCCTGAAGAAGGTCTACACGAAGAACTGGCTGGCCACGGGCGGCAGCAAGGGCGGCATGACCGCCACGTACTACGAGCGCTTCTACCCGCGTGACATGGACGGTGTCGTCGCCTACGTCGCGCCCAACGACGTGGTCAACAAGGAGGACTCGGCCTACGACCGGTTCTTCGCCAAGGTCGGCACCAAGGAGTGCCGCGACAAGCTGAACGCGGTGCAGCGCGAGGCGCTCGTACGCCGCGTCCCGCTCGAGGCCAAGTACGCGACGGCCGCCGCCGAGGCCGGCTGGACCTTCACCACCGTCGGCGACCTCGACAAGGCCTACGAGGCCGTCGTGCTCGACTACGTGTGGGCCTTCTGGCAGTACAGCCTGCTCGCCGACTGCGCCTCCATCCCGGTCGCCGCGACCGCGACCGACCAGGAGATCTGGGACACGGTCGACGCGATCTCCGGCTTCTCGGCCTACGCCGACCAGGGGCTGGAGACGTACACGCCGTACTACTACCAGGCGGGCACGCAGCTCGGTTCGCCCGACATCAAGCAGGCCCACCTGGGCGGCCTGAGCCGCTACGGCTACCAGCCGCCGCGCAATTTCGTGCCCCGCGACATCCCGATGACCTTCCAGCCGGCGGCGATGCGGGACGTGGACGACTGGGTCAAGAAGAACGCGAACCAGATGCTCTTCGTCTACGGACAGAACGACCCGTGGGGTGCGGAACCGTTCCACCTCGGGTACGGGGTCCACGACAGCTACGTGATGATCGCGCCGGGCGCCAACCACGGCGCCAGCGTCTCCAAGCTCATGGAGAGCGAGAAGACCCTGGCCACCGCGAAGATCCTGCAGTGGGCAGGGGTGGCCCCGGCCGCCGCGCTCACCGGTCCGGCGGCGGCCGCGCCGCTGGCCGCGCCGGACGCGCAGCTCGACCAGCGGGACCTGGAGCGCGAGCCGATGCTGCGGCCGTAGGGGCGCGGAGCGCCCAGGCAGCTCTCTGGTAGCGGCTCTCCGGTAGCTCCTGAGGAGGCCCGGGGCCACGGGAGGCGTACGCCGTGCGGTACTACGGCGCGTACGCCAGCCCGTGGCCCAGCGGGTAGCGGCCCGGCACCGGGACCGGGAGCCGCCCGGTGGGCCGTACGGCCCCGGTGACCACCCGGGCCGCCGCCCGCATCTCCACGTCCGTCCAGGTGTACGTCGCCAGTTCGGCCGCGCACCGCGGCAGCCGGGCCGGGTCGTACGGGTTGCGGATCGCCACCAGGACCACCGGCACCCCGGTGGCCAGCAGTTCCTCGACCAGGTCGCGCTGCGGGCTCTCGCCCTCCGGGACGTTGTACGTGCACACGAGCACGGCGGCGTGGCCGGGGGCGGCCGCCGCCGCGCGGGCCGGCGGCAGCGCCGTGGCCCGGCAGCCCAGCGCCGACAGCTCCCGCGCCAGTACCGCCGTGGGGGGTCCCGTCGTACCGGTGGGGGAGACCGGGTCGGTCCCGGTGACCAGGAGCAGCGGCCGGGACGACGGGTCCACCGGCAGCAGATTCACCGGATTGGCCAGCAGGGTCGTCGTACGGGCCGCGATCTCGTCGGCGGCGGCGAGGTGGGCCGGGATCCCGACGGCCGCGTCCACCGCCCCGGCGACCGTGCTGGGGGTGCCGGCCGGGGTGCCCGCCGTGCCCGCCGTGCCCGCCGCGTCGAACAGGCCCCTGCGGGCCTTCAGTTCCAGGATCCGCAGCACCGACTCCTCGATCCGGGCGCGCGTCAGCTCGCCCGAGTCCACGGCCGCCAGCACGCTGCGGTGCGCGAGCCCCAGGTCCGGCGGGTTCAGCAGCTGGTCGCAGCCGGCCTTCAGGGCCAGGACCGGGATCCGGTCGTCCCCGTACTTCTGGCGCACCCCGGCCATGTCGAGGGCGTCGGTGACGACCACCCCCCGGAAGCCCAGCCGTTCGCGCAGGATGCCCGTGACGATGGGCCGGGAGAGGGTCGCCGGATCCCCCGAGGGGTCGAGCGCCGGGAAGACGATGTGCGCCGTCATCACGACGTCCACGCCCGCCCGCACGGCCGCCCGGAACGGAGGCTCGTCCAGCTCCTCCCACTGCGCGCGGGTGTGCCGCATCAGCGGCAGCCCGACGTGGCTGTCCGTCCCGGTGTCCCCGTGTCCCGGGAAGTGCTTCGCGGTGGCGGCCACCCCCGCGCCCTGGTACCCGCGGACCTGGGCGGCGACCAGGGCCGCCACGGCGTGCGGGTCGGCGCCGAAGGACCGTACGCCGATGACCGGGTTGGCGGGGTCCACGTTCACGTCGGCCACCGGCGCGTAGTCGTGGCGGATGCCCATCGCCGCCAGCTCGGTGCCCGCGATCCGCGCGGCCCGGCGGGCCTCCGCGGTGGACCCGCCGGCCCCCAGCGCCGCGGCCCCCAGGGCCATCGCCCCCGGGAGGAGCGTCGCGGGCTTCCCGACGCGGGCGACGGCGCCGTGCTCCTGGTCGATGGACAGGAGCAGGGGGACGCCCGCGCCGGAGGCCGCGGCCGCCCGCTGGAGGCCCGCCGACAGCTCGGCGATCTGGTGCGGGGTACGGGTGTTGTGCGCCCAGCCGAAGTAGACGATCCCGCCGAGGTGGTAGCGGGAGACCAGCTCGGCGGCGGTGCGCACGCCGAACAGCGCCAGGTTCCGCTCGGCGTCGGCAGCGTCGGGATCCGTCGCCGAATGCCCGTACGCCCGCGAGACGAAGAGCTGTCCGACCAGTTCGGCCAGGCTCATCCGGGCCGCGACGTCGCGCAGCCCGGCCCGGTCCGCAGGGGCCGCGCCCCCGTCGCCGGGCCGCGGGCCGCCCGGCCGGTGGTCGTCGGGCGCAGGGCCTCGCGGGGCCGGTCCGCCGGGGGAGCGGGAGGCCACCAGGGCGGCGGAGGTGGCCCCCGCGGCGGCGACGGCGGCCATGGCGGCCGCGGCGAGCAGGGACCGGCGGGAGGCGTGGTACGGCACGCGCCGGACGCTACTGCCGGGCTACGCCTTCAGGGCGACGGACACTCGTCAGGTCCCCCGGACGGGGGCCGCCCGGGGCGCGGCCCAGTGCTCCTGCACGGTCCGCACGGCCTCGGTGATCGCGGGGCGGCGGGCCGCCCCGGTCCGCCACAGGGCGTACAGCCGCCGTACGGGGGCCGGTTCGAGCGGCACGGCCACCGCTCCCGGCGGCAGGGTCCCCGTGCCCAGACGCGGTACGACGGCCACCCCGAGACCGGCCGCGACCAGCGCGACGATCGTGTGGTTCTCCTCGGCGACGTGCACGATGTCGGGCTCGGAGCCGACCGCGCGCAGGGTGCGCACCAGCCAGTCGTGGCAGACCCGGCCGGGCGGCTGGCACACCCACCGCAGGCCGCCCAGATCGGCCCGGCGGATGACGGCGCGGGTCGTGAACGGATGCCCGGCGGGGACCACGAGATCGCAGGGGTCGTCCCCGATCACCGCCTGCTCCACCCCCTCGGGGGTGGGCAGCGGGGCGATGTCCCAGTCGTGCGCGACCGCCAGATCGGTGACGCCCCGGGCCACCAGGTCCACCGAGAGGTGGGGATCCACCTCCGTCAGCCGTACCTCCAGGGCGGGGTGCCGGGCGGCCAGGTCGGCCAGTACCCCCGGCAGGAGCCCGCGCGCGGCCGAGGCGAAGGCGGAGACGGTCAGCAGCCCGCTCGGCTGTCCGCGCCGCTCCTCCAGGGTGGTCTCGGCGCGCTCCACGATGGCCAGCAGCTGCTGCGCGGTCTCCGCCAGATGGCGGGCCTCCTCGGTGAGCGCGACGCCGCGCCCGCGCCGTTCCAGCAGCGTGGTGCGGGTCTCCCGCTCCAGCTTGGCGATCTGCTGCGAGACGGCGGAGGGGGTGTATCCGAGGGCGGCCGCCGCGCCCGCGACCGAACCGTGGACGGAGACGGCGTGCAGGGCGCGGAGCCGGGCGAGGTCGAGCATGCCCCAAGCGTAAGCGCTGCTTCATCCAACCCGGAAGGGATCCGCGCTGGTGCTAAATGGTCCTCCGGTCGATGCTCGAGGCATGCGTCCCGTACACACCGCACTCGCCGTATTCGTCGCCGCCGTCTGGGGATTCAACTTCGTCGTCATCGAGATCGGCCTCGGCCACTTCCCGCCGCTGCTCCTGTCCGCCCTGCGCTTCCTCGTCGCCGCCGTGCCGGCGATCTTCTTCGTGGGGCCGCCCAAGGTCGCCTGGAAGTGGATCGCCGGCGTCGGGATCGCCCTCGGCGTCGCCAAGTTCGGGCTGCTCTTCACGGGAATGGCGCACGGGATGCCGGCCGGGCTCTCCTCGCTCGTCCTGCAGATCCAGGCCGTCTTCACCGCCGTGATCGCCGCCGTCGTGCTGCGCGAACGCCCCGGCCGGGTACGGATCGCGGGCATGGGCGTCGCGCTCGCCGGGATCGCCGTGGCCGCGGTGGACGGGGGCACCTCCGGACCGGTGCTCGGCTTCGTCCTGGTCGTCGCGGCCGCCGCCTGCTGGGGCGTCTCCAACGTCCTGACCCGCAAGGCCGCGCCGCCCGACGCGCTCAACTTCATGGTCTGGGTGTGCGCGGTCCCGGTGCTGCCGCTGTTCGCGCTCTCGCTGCTGATCGAGGGCCCCGAGCGGGACCTCGCCGCGCTGGGCGCCCTCGACTGGTCGGGGGCCGCGGTGATCGGGTACGTCGCCTGGGTGTCCACCGTCTTCGGCTTCGGGGCCTGGGGATACCTGCTGCGCCGCTACCCGGCCTCCTCCGTCGCGCCGTTCTCCCTGCTCGTGCCGGTCTTCGGGATGTCCTCGGCCGCGCTGGTCCTCGGGGAGGGCGTCTCGGGGCTGCGCTGGGTGGCCGCGGCCCTGCTCGTCGGCGGGGTATCGCTGACCTCGCTGGCCCCGGGGCGCGCGGCGTCCCGTACGGCGGGTCCGGACCCGGACCCGGACCCGGTCCCGGTCCCGGTCCCGGTCGCCGTCCCGCTCGCTACAGGTTCTCCCGTAGGGGCAGCCGCCAGTCCTGCCCCGTGAGGGTGACCCCGTACGACCGGTGCGGGTGCTCGGAGACCAGGGTGAAGCCGGCGTGCTGGTACAGGGAACGGGCCGAGGTCAGCACGTCGTTGGTCCACAGGACCAGCTCGCGGTAGCCGGCCGAGCGGGCGAAGGCGATGACCGCGGCGACGAGCCGCGCGCCGATTCCGTGGCCGCGGCCCGCCGGGTCCACCAGGAGCAGCCGCAGCCGGGCCGTGCCGGGGGCGCCGTCCTCGCGCACGCACATCACCGAGCCGACCGGGAGGCCGTCCAGCTCCGCGATCCAGACCCGCTCCAGGTGGGGGTCGTGGTCCAGGGCGAAGTCGGCGACGATCCGGGCCACCAGGCCCTCGAACTCGGCGTTCCAGCCGTATTCGGCGCTGTAGAGGGCGCCGTGCCGCTGCACGATCCAGCCCAGCTCGCCGGGCTCCGGTTCCCGCAGCCTCACGCGTCCGGGGGCGGTGTCACCTCGGGGCTCCATGGCGACCGAGGATAGCGGGGCGGCGGGGCGGGGGGACCGCCGGTCCTCCCGGCCCCGCGTTCCGCCGCACGGGTGAATCGCGCCGCGCGAGGGACGCGCCGGAGCGCTGCCGCCTCGCGCTACTTCTTGGCGCCGCCGAGGATCTGGCCCAGCAGGTCGCCGAGGCCGCCGCCGGCCGATGGACCGCCCGGGGCCGCGCCGGCCGCGCCCGCACCGCCCGCCGCGCCCGGTACGGCGCCGGGGGAGGGGATCGGGGAGTCCGCGCCGGCGGCCGGCCCCGCGGTGCCCGCGCCCCCGGCCTTCCCGGCCGCGCGCTTGGCGAAGACGGCCAGCACCACGGGGATCAGCATGTCGATCACACGGCTGATGGTGGGCGCCGGGATGCCGGTCTTCTTCGAGACGGCGTTGGCCACGGGCCTGCTCACCTTGGCCAGCACCCCGGCCATCATTCCGCCGCTGAGCATGCCGCCCAGGCCGCCGCCGAGGGTGGCCACGCCCTGTGGCGGGGCCTCGGTCACCTCGGCGAGCGCCTGGCGGACCTCGTGGCCGTCGTCGTCATCGGTCGCGGCCTTCGCCTGGAGGTCGCCGGTCATCGCGCCGACGGTGGTCGCGACGGTCTCGCGGGCTCCGTTCGCGTCGGTGCCGAGGAGACCGGCGATCTCGGTCAGCCGTTCGTCGCCGAGCTCGTGGATCACGTCGTCCTGGAAGGAAGGTTCGCTCATGCCCGAAACGCTACTTCTGCGGTGATTCACCGGCACGTCGGGTCGCGCCCGGATCACCCTTCGGTAATGGAGAAGCAAAGGTGTGAATCGCCGTGCAACCACGGGAGGGGGTGGCGGGTCATAGGGTGCGTCGGCGCTTCCGGGGAGGGATCTGGGGGGATCGGGAAGTCCGACGGGGGAGGGGTAACCGTGAGGGGGTCCGGCCGGAAGGCCGGACCCCCTTTCGTTCTTCCGGAACGTCGCACAGGGCACGGCGGGGTTGTCCACAGGACCGGCGGGCTGTCGGCGCCGGGCGGTAGTTTCGTGGCATGACTACCAACGTGACGGTGCAACTGGCAGTGGTCGAGGGGGTGCTCGAGCGCATCACCTACGCCAATGAGGAAAGCGGATACACGGTCGCCCGGGTGGATACCGGCCGCGGCGCCGGCGACCTGCTCACGGTGGTCGGATCGCTCCTCGGGGCCCAGCCGGGTGAATCGCTGCGCATGGAGGGCCGTTGGGGCTCCCACCCCCAGTACGGCAAGCAGTTCACCGTCGAGAACTACTCCACGCTCCTGCCCGCGACCATCCAGGGCATCCGGCGCTACCTCGGCTCCGGCCTGATCAAGGGCATCGGCCCCAAGATCGCCGACCGGATCGTGGAGCACTTCGGGACCGACACCCTCGACGTCATCGAGGAGCAGCCGAAGAGGCTGATCGAGGTGCCCGGCCTCGGCCCCAAGCGGACCAAGATGATCGGCGCCGCCTGGGAGGAGCAGAAGGCCATCAAGGAGGTCATGGTCTTCCTCCAGGGAGTCGGCGTCTCCACCTCCATCGCGGTGCGCATCTACAAGAAGTACGCCGACGCCTCCATCTCCGTGGTGAAGAACCAGCCCTACCGGCTCGCCGCCGACGTCTGGGGCATCGGCTTCCTCACCGCCGACCGCATCGCGCAGTCCGTCGGTATCCCGCACGACAGCCCCGAACGGGTCAAGGCCGGCCTGCAGTACGCGCTGTCCCAGTCCACCGACCAGGGGCACTGCTTCCTGCCCGAGGACCGGCTCATCGCCGACGGGGTCAAGCTGCTCCAGGTGGACACCGGGCTGGTCATCGACTGCCTGGGCGAGCTCGCCGCCGATCCGGAGGGGGTCGTACGGGAGTCCGTGCCGGATCCCCAGGGCGGGCCGGATCCGCTGACCGCCGTGTACCTGGTGCCCTTCCACCGCGCCGAGCTGTCCCTGGTCGGGCAGGTGCGCCGGCTCCTGAACGCCGAGGAAGACCGGATGCCGGCCTTCCGGGACGTGGACTGGGAGAAGGCCCTGGGCTGGCTCGCGGGCCGGACCGGAGCCAAGCTGGCCCCCGGGCAGCGGGACGCGGTCCGCCTCGCCCTCACCCGCCGGGTCGCGGTCCTCACCGGCGGTCCGGGCTGCGGCAAGTCCTTCACCGTCCGCTCGATCGTGGAACTGGCCCGCGCCAAGAAGGCCAAGGTCGTGCTCGCCGCCCCCACCGGCCGGGCGGCGAAGCGGCTGGCCGAGCTCACCGGGGCCGAGGCCTCCACGGTCCACCGGCTGCTGGAGCTGAAACCGGGCGGGGACGCCGCGTACGACCGGGAGCGGCCGCTCGACGCCGACCTGGTCGTCGTGGACGAGGCCTCGATGCTCGACCTGCTGCTGGCGAACAAGCTGGTCAAGGCCGTGGCGCCGGGTGCCCACCTGCTGCTCGTCGGGGACGTGGACCAGCTGCCCTCGGTCGGGGCCGGCGAGGTGCTGCGCGACCTGCTCGCCGAGGGCGGTCCGGTCCCCGCCGTCCGGCTGACCACGATCTTCCGGCAGGCCCAGCAGTCCGGCGTGGTCACCAACGCCCACCGGATCAACACCGGCCTGCCACCGGTCACGGACGGTCTGCCCGACTTCTTCCTCTTTCCCGAGGAGGACACCGAGGAGGCGGGGAAGCTCGCCGTCGACGTCGCCGCACGGCGCATTCCAGCCAGATTCGGGCTCGACCCGCGCCGTGACGTCCAGGTCCTCGCGCCCATGCACCGGGGCCCGGCCGGCGCCGGACATCTCAACGGACTGCTCCAGCAGGCCGTCACCCCCGCCCGGCCCGACCTGCCGGAGAAGCGGTTCGGCGGCCGGGTCTTCCGCGTGGGTGACAAGGTCACCCAGATCCGCAACAACTACGAAAAGGGCGCCAACGGCGTCTTCAACGGCACCGTCGGCGTCGTCACCGGCCTCGACCTCGACGAACAGCGCCTGACGGTGCGCACGGACGAAGACGAGGAAGTCGCCTACGAGTTCGCCGAGCTCGACGAGCTGGCCCACGCGTACGCCGTCACCATCCACCGCTCCCAGGGGAGTGAGTACCCGGCGGTCGTGATCCCCGTCACCACCGGGGCTTGGATGATGCTCCAGCGAAATCTGCTCTACACGGCGGTAACCAGGGCGAAGAAACTGGTCGTCCTCGTCGGGTCCCGCAAGGCCCTCGCGCAGGCGGTGCGTACCGTTTCCGCAGGCAGGAGGTACACGGCCGTGGCTCCTCGGCTCTCGGGACGCATACCGGTGGGAAACATCACCTAAATGATCGATCATTTGGGCTATCCGCCGCCGGTGGGACGAGGCAGGATGAGCAGCTTGAAGGCACTCAGTGCCGTCAAAAACACCAAACCCCGACCCCGAGTGCACTCACCTGTGCCAAATGGGGGAAGGTAGAGGCAGTCAGGGCACCTCGAAGAAGAGGCACTACGTCGGTGAGGGATGACGTGAGCGACAACTCTGTAGTACTGCGGTACGCGGACGGTGAATACACCTACCCGGTGGTCGAGAGCACCGTCGGTGACCAGGGCTTCGACATCGCGAAGCTGAGGGCTCAGACCGGGCTGGTCACCCTGGACAGCGGCTACGGAAACACCGCCGCCTATAAGTCCGCCATTACTTACCTCGACGGTGAGCAGGGCATCCTGCGCTACCGCGGATACCCGATCGAGCAGCTTGCCGAGCGCTCGACCTTCATCGAGGTCGCCTACCTGCTGATCAACGGGGAGCTGCCGACCGTCGACCAGCTCGCGACGTTCAGCAACGAGATCACCCAGCACACGCTGCTGCACGAGGACGTCAAGCGGTTCTACGACGGCTTCCCGCGCGACGCCCACCCGATGGCGATGCTGTCCTCCGTGGTCAGCGCGCTGTCGACGTTCTACCAGGACAGCCACAACCCCTTCGACGAGAAGCAGCGCAACCTCTCGACGATCCGGCTGCTCGCCAAGCTTCCGACGATCGCGGCGTACGCGTACAAGAAGTCGGTCGGCCACCCGGTGGTCTACCCGCGCAACGACCTCGGCTACGTCGAGAACTTCCTGCGCATGACCTTCTCCGTGCCGGCCCAGGAGTACGACCTGGACCCGGTCGTGGTCGCGGCCCTCGACAAGCTGCTGATCCTGCACGCGGACCACGAGCAGAACTGCTCGACCTCCACCGTCCGGCTGGTCGGCTCCTCGCAGGCGAACATGTTCGCCTCGATCTCCGCCGGCATCTCGGCCCTGTGGGGTCCGCTGCACGGTGGCGCCAACCAGTCCGTTCTGGAGATGCTCGAGGGCATCAAGAACGACGGCGGCGACGTCGACGCCTTCATCCGCAAGGTGAAGAACAAGGAAGACGGCGTCCGCCTCATGGGCTTCGGACACCGCGTCTACAAGAGCTTCGACCCCCGGGCGAAGATCATCAAGGCGGCGGCGCACGATGTCCTCTCGGCGCTCGGCAAGGACGACGAGCTCCTCGACATCGCCCTGAAGCTGGAAGAGCACGCGCTGGCCGACGACTACTTCGTCGAGCGCAACCTCTACCCGAACGTCGACTTCTACACCGGCCTGATCTACCGGGCCATGGGCTTCCCGACCGAGATGTTCACCGTGCTCTTCGCGATCGGCCGCCTTCCCGGCTGGATCGCCCAGTGGCACGAGATGATCAAGGAGCCCGGCTCCCGCATCGGCCGCCCGCGCCAGATCTACACCGGCGAGGTCCTGCGCGACTTCGTCCCGGTCGAGGCCCGCTGAAGCAGGCCCGCACCTCCGGGATCCGCTGACCCGAGACTCGGAGCGCAGTACCCGCACGACCGCGGTACCCGCACGACCGCAGTGCCGAAGCACGCGTAGGACCGCACTGCCTGTGGATACAGGAAAAGCGCCCCGCCATCGATCCCCCCACGGGTCGAAGGTCGGGGCGCTTTCCATACCCCGGAACGGATTCCCCCCACGGGACCCGGACCGGGTGTTCGCGTGGAGCGCGCGGGCGCGCTCCGGTTGGGTGTGCCGGGACCCGTACGGGTCGGGAGGGCCGCTCAAGGCTTCCCTGGGGCACGCGTCCCGGCCGGCCAATGCCACGGAAGTCCCCCAAGACCCCCGCGAACGCCCCCAAGACGTTCCTGGCATCGCCCCATTAGACCCACGGGCCTGCCCGATGGTTACGTTGCGGTCGCTGTGATCTGCGTCTCGCGTGAAGGAACTGTGTGCGAGACGCGAAGGCCGGTCACTAGCGGAAGGAGCGCAGCCGCAGGCTGTTGGTCACCACGAAGACCGAGGAGAAGGCCATCGCGGCGCCCGCGATCATGGGGTTGAGCAGGCCCGCGGCCGCGAGCGGCAGCGCCGCCACGTTGTAGCCGAAGGCCCAGAACAGGTTGCCCTTGATGGTGGCCAGGGTCCGGCGGGAGAGCCGGATCGCGTCCGCCGCCACCCGCAAGTCGCCCCGTACGAGGGTGAGATCGCTCGCCTCGATCGCCGCGTCGGTGCCGGTGCCCATGGCCAGGCCCAGGTCGGCCTGGGCGAGCGCGGCCGCGTCGTTGACCCCGTCGCCGACCATGGCGACCGTCCGGCCCTCGGCCTGCAGCCGCCGTACGACATCCACCTTGTCCTGCGGGAGGACCTCGGCGATGACCTCGTCGATGCCCACCTCGCGGGCCACGGTCTCGGCGACGGCCCAGTTGTCGCCGGTCAGCAGGACGGGGGTGAGCCCCAGGGCCCGCAGGCGCGAGACGGCCTCGGCGCTGGTCTCCTTGACGGCGTCGGCCACGGTCAGCACGCCGCGGGCCTCCCCGTCCCAGGCCACCAGGACGGCGGTGGCGCCCGCGGCCTCGGCGGTGGCCTTGGCCTCGGCGAGGGCGGCGGGCAGGACGATCGACCAGTCGGCCAGCAGCTTCTCCCGGCCCACCAGGACGGCGTGTCCGTCGACCACGCCCTGCACGCCCAGTCCGGCGACGTTCTCGAAGCCTTCCGGGACGGGCAGCCGTCCGGCCCGTTCGGCGGCGCCCGTGGCGATGGCGCGGGCGATCGGGTGCTCGGAGGCGTGCTCCAGGGAACCGGCCAGGCGCAGCAGTTCGCCCTCCTCCACACCTTCGGCGGGGTGCACGCCGGACAGGGTCATCCGGCCGGTGGTGACGGTGCCGGTCTTGTCCAGGACGACGGTGTCGACGCGGCGGGTGGACTCCAGGACCTCGGGCCCCTTGATCAGGATCCCGAGCTGGGCGCCCCGCCCGGTCCCGACCATCAGCGCGGTCGGGGTGGCCAGGCCCAGGGCGCAGGGGCAGGCGATGATCAGGACGGCCACGGCGGCGGTGAAGGCGGCCGTCGGGTCGTCGGTGATCAGCAGCCAGGTCACCCAGGTGGCCAGGGCCAGGACGAGCACGATCGGTACGAAGACCCCGGAGATCCGGTCGGCGAGGCGCTGCACCTCGGCCTTGCCGTTCTGCGCGTCCTCGACGAGCTTGGCCATCCGGGCGAGCTGGGTGTCGGAGCCGACGCGGGTGGCCTCGACGACCAGGCGGCCCGACGCGTTGACGGTGGCGCCGGTGACGGAGTCGCCGACGGCCACCTCGACCGGGACGGACTCTCCGGTCAGCATGGAGGCGTCCACGGCGGAGCTGCCTTCGACGACGGTGCCGTCGGTGGCGATCTTCTCGCCGGGCCGGACGACGAACCGGTCGCCCACGGCGAGCGCGCTGACGGGGATCCGCACCTCGGTGCCCCCGCGCAGGACGGCCACGTCTTTGGCGCCGAGCCGCATCAGGGCCTTCAGGGCCGCGCCGGCCTTCCGCTTCGAGCGGGCCTCGAGGTACCGGCCGAGCAGGATGAAGCTGACGACTCCGGCGGCCACCTCGAGGTAGATCGCCGAGGAGCCGTCCGTGCGGGAGCTGGTGAACCCGAAGCCGTGCCGCATCCCGGGCATCCCGGCGTGCCCGAAGAACAGGGCCCACAGGGACCAGACGAACGCGGCCAGGGTGCCGACCGAGACCAGGGTGTCCATGGTGGCGGCGCCGTGCCGGGCGTTGGTCCAGGCCGCCCGGTGGAAGGGAAGGGCGCCCCAGACGACGACGGGGGCGGCGAGGGTGAGCGAGAGCCACTGCCAGTTGTCGAACTGCAGGGCCGGGACCATCGCGAGCAGGACGACGGGCAGGGCGAGCGCGGCGGAGACCAGGAGGCGCTGGCGCAGCGCGGCCAGCTCGGGGTCGCGTCCCTCTTTCGGCCCTGCTCCGGAACCGGGTTCCGGTGCGGGCTCGGGTTCCGGAGGCGGGGGCTCCTCGGCGGTGTAGCCGGTCTTGACCACGGTCGCGATGAGGTCGGCGACCTGGACGCCCGCCTCGTAGGAGACCTTGGCCTTCTCGGTGGCGTAGTTCACCGAGGCGCTGACCCCGTCCATCCGGTTCAGCTTCTTCTCGATGCGGGCCGCGCAGGATGCGCAGGTCATCCCGCCGATGGTCAGCTCGACCTCGGCGGGGGCGGCGCCCGCTGCCGTCGCTATGGGTCCGTCGTGCACGGTACTGCTGCTCATGATCCGGCTCCAGGGGGATGGCCGGGCCGTACGGAACCAGTATGAGCTGGCCGGTACGGCCCGGCGGGGTACTGCCGAAGAGGAAGTGCTCAGACCTGGCCGGCGAGCTCGTAGCCGGCCTCGTCCACGGCGGCGCGCACGTCGGCCTCCGCGAGCGGGGCGGCCGAGACCACGGTGACCTCGCCGGTGGTGGCGACGGCCTTGACCGAGCTGACGCCCGCCAGGGCGGAGAGCTCGGTGGTCACCGCGCCCTCGCAGTGCCCGCAGGTCATGCCGGTCACCCGGTAGACGGTGGTGGTCTGGGTGTCCGTGTCGGCGCTCATGTCGTTCTCCTCTTCAAGGGCGTATCCGGGCCGCGGGAGCCGGTGGATCCCTCCACTGTTCTCCCGACACTCCGAGACTATACCCCTAGGGGGTATCGATGCGAGCATCCCCGGGATCTTTTACCGTGACCGCCGACTTCCTCCGTCGCGCCGTGTGCGGTGGACAAGTGGTACGAACCCTAGGTAAATGGCGCGTATGGCGCACGCGGGGATCACCCTCATCCTGATCATGACGATCGCCGTGCTCGCCCCCCTGCTCGCGTACGGGGTCTCGCGCTGGCTGCCCGTACCGCTGGTGATCTTCGAGATCGCGCTGGGCGTCCTGGTCGGGCCGGACGTCCTCGGCTGGGCGCACACCGGCGAGGTCATCGACGTACTGAGCGAGCTCGGTCTCGCGATGCTGATGTTCCTGGCCGGTTACGAGATCCAGTTCGACCGGGTCAGGGGCGACACCCTCACACGGTCGGTCTGGGCCTGGGTGATCGCCCTCGCGCTGGGCCTGGGAATCGGGGTGCTGCTCGCGGACGGCGGCGGATTCGACCAGGGCGTCTACATCGGCACCGCGCTCACCAGCACCGCCCTGGGCACGATCCTGCCGGTCCTGCGGGACGCGGGGGACCTCCAGAGCCGGTTCGGCACCGTGGTGATGGCGATGGGCGCGGTCGGCGAGTTCGGGCCGATCATCGCGATGGCGCTGCTGCTCAGCGGGCGCGCGCCGGGCCGGTCGGCGGCGCTGCTGATCGCCTTCGCGGTGCTCACCGCCGGGGCCGTGTTCTGGGCGCTGCGGCCCAAGCCGCCCTGGTTCTCCCGGGTCATCGCCCGCACCCTGCACAGCAGCGGGCAGTTCGCGGTGCGGCTGGTGCTTCTGGTGCTCGTGTCGTTCCTGGCGCTGGCCGAGGTCCTCGGCCTCGACGTGCTGCTCGGCGCCTTCGCCGCAGGGATGATCATCCGGCTGGTCCTGCACGGGACCGCGCCGGAGAGCAGCGAGACCGTGCTGTCCAAGGTGGAGGGCGTGGGCTTCGGATTCCTGGTGCCGCTGTTCTTCGTGGTCACCGGGATCGAGTTCGACCTCGACGCGCTGCTCGCCGGCGGGCGGGTGCTGCTGTTGCTGCCGGTCTTCCTCGTGCTGTTCCTCTTCGTGCGCGGGCTGCCCATCTGGCTGCTGGCGCCCCGGGACCTGGCCCGGCGGGACCGGTCGGCGCTGGTGCTGTTCGGGTCCACGGCGCTGCCGCTGGTGGTGGCGATCACCACCCTGGGCGTGCAGGACGGCACGGTGGGGTCGGGAGAGGCGGCGGCGCTGGTGGGGGCGGGGATGGTCTCCGTGCTGGTCTTTCCGCTGGTGGGGCTGCGGCTGCGGGCCGGTTCGGGCGGGACGGGGGCCGCGGTGCGGATCAGCGAGGGGGACGAGGCGTGGTGAGCGCCGGTCCGGGTGGCGCGGTGGGGCCCCGTCGCGGACGGGGCCCCGGAGGGTCCCGTCCGGGGTCCGGCGGCGCCGGTCAGTCCTCGCGGCGACCGCGGTTGCCGGGGCGCCGGGCCACCCAGGCGCGGATGGTGTCGGCGTACCAGTAGGGCTTCCCGCCCTCCACGCGGTCGGGCGGGGGCAGCAGTCCGTGCTTGCGGTAGGAGCGCACGGTGTCCGGCTGGACCCGGATGTGGGCGGCGATCTCCTTGTACGACCACAGCTGCCGGTCGCTCATCGCTGACACCTCCTTGTCCACGCCGCGGGGCCGGCCGGGAGGCCGTCGGGGGAGCCGGCGCGTGGACGCTGACGATCACTCGGGTTGTGCCCGGAGAACGACGCACGGTGAAGGCGGGGGAGGGTCTGTCGACCGGCTGTGACGGAAAACCCGCGTCATGGGGACATGTGTGACACAAGGGTGACGCCTGTGACACACGCGGCACATAGGGACGTACGGCGCATGCCGCACGTGTGGCCCATGTGCCGCATGAGGCAAAGGGGTTGGCCTGGGCGGATGTGAGCAGGATTGATGATCAAGGGGGTTGAGGGGCGCGGGTGAGCGGCGGGGGCGAACGGGAGCGCCGGGAAGGCGGGTTGAGCAGGAGGGTTGAGCGGACGGGTTGAGCGGGCGGGTTGAGCGACGGGCCGGCGGCCCGGTTCAGCGGTCGTAGAGGGCCGGGCGCTCCGCCTGTTCCACCGGGGTCCGTACGCCGCCGCGTGCCGCGGCCAGGCCGGCTTCGGAGACGGCGGCCGCCGCGTAGCCGTCCCACGCGTCGGGTCCGTCCACCCGGCCCCGGCCGGCCGCGGTGACCCACCCGCGCAGCTGGCGGTCGTAGGCGTCGGCGAACCGCACCGTGAAGTCCTGGTCGATCTCGCCGCCCCAGCGGCCCGCCGACTGGACGACCATCGCGTGGCCCTCGCTGATCCGGGCGCTGCCCGCCTCGCCGACCGCCTCGCACTGCACCTGGTATCCGAAACCGCAGTTGACGAAGATCTCCACGTCCACGACGGCGCCGCCGGAGGTCTCCAGGAGGACCAGCCGGGGATCGCGCAGCCCCTCGGGGGCGGCGGAGGTGGGGGTGGGGGAGAGCACGGTCACCGCGGTGATCTCCTGGCCCAGCAGCCAGCGGGCCGCGTCCACCTCGTGCACGACCGAATCGCTGATCAGCATGTCGCTGGTGAAGAAGGACGGCGAGGAGGCGTTGCGGTGCCGGCAGTGCAGGAAGAGCGGCCGTCCGATGCCGCCGGCGTCGAGCAGCTCCTTGAGCCGCACGTACTCGGCGTCGTAGCGCCGCATGAAGCCGACCTGGACGAGCCGGCGGCCCAGCCGGGCTTCCGCCTCCATGATCCGCAGCGCGCCCGCCGGATCCGGCGTCAGCGGCTTCTCGCAGAGCACCGGCAACCGCCGTTCCAGCGCGAGCAGGATCGCCTCCTCGTGGGCGGGACCCGGCGAGGCGATCAGTACGGCGTCCACCCCGGGTGCGGCTATCGCGGCCGCCGGGTCGGTGTGGGCGCTCACTCCCTCGAGGGCGGCCGCGACCTCCTTGGCCCGGTCCCCGTCCGTGTCGGCCACGGCCACCACCCGGGCTCCGCCGACGGTCCGCCCGAAGCGGCGGACGTGGTCGGAGCCCATCTTCCCGGTGCCGATGACGGCGATGCCGAGCGTGCTGGTCATGTCGGTCTCCTCCAGGGGGGTTCGTCAGCGGGTACCGCAGGAGCGCAGGTAGGCGCGGGTGCGGCGGGCGATCGGGAGCGGCTGGTCGGGCGGGCACGGATACATGTCCTGCTCCACGATGGCGAACAGGTCCACGCCGAGGCGCTGCGCGGCCGCCAGCACCGGCTCCAGCGCGGGCACCCCGGAGGGCGGCTCGCACATCACCCCGCGGGCCACGGCCGGCCCGAAGGGCACCTGCTCCGCGACGACTTCGGCGAGGACCCGCGGGTCCACCTGCTTGAGGTGGAGGTAACCGATCCGCTCGGCGAAGGTCTCGATGGCCTGGACGCTGTCGCCGCCGCAGTACGCGTAGTGGCCCGTGTCGAGGCAGAGCGAGACCAGCGCGGGATCGGTGGCGTCGAGGAACCGGGCCACGTTCGCCGGGGTGTCGATGTGCGTGTCCGCGTGCGGATGGACCACGATCCGCAGGCCGAACTCGTCCTGGACCCGCCGCCCCAGCCGCTCGGTCTGCGTGGTCAGTTCGCGCCAGCCGGCGGGCGTCAGAGTGCGGTCCTCCAGCACCTCGCCCGTCTTGTCGTCGCGCCAGAAGGACGGGATCACGACGAGGTGCGCGGCGCCCACGGCCCGGGTGAGCTCCGCGATCCGCGACACGTGCTCCCAGGTGTCCTCCCACACGGCGGGTCCGTGATGGAGTCCGGTGAAGACGGTTCCGGCGGAGACCTGCAGACCGCGCCCGGCGATCTCGGCGGCGAGCCGGACGGGATCGGTGGGCAGGTATCCGTAGGGCCCGAGTTCGATCCACTCGTACCCGGCGTCGGCGACCTCGTCGAGGAACCGCTCCCACGGAGTCTGCCGGGGGTCGTCCGGGAACCAGACCCCCCAGGAGTCCGGAGCCGAACCGATGCGGATACGGGTCAACGCGGGCGATGAGGACGTCATGCGGCCACCTTAAAGTGCGACGCTCTGGGGGACGGGGAGCACTCGGTCGGGAGGATGGTGTGGTGATGAGTACGGGGCCGTTGGCGTTCGACCTGATCACGATGGGACGGATCGGAGTGGATCTCTACCCCCTGGACACGGGCGTACCGCTCGGCGAGGCGGACACCTTCGGGAAGTTCCTGGGCGGATCCCCGGCCAACGTCGCGGTCGCGGCGGCCCGGCTGGGGCGGAGGACGGCGTTGATCACCCGGACCGGCGCGGATCCCTTCGGCGGATACCTCCGGTCCGAGCTGCGCCGTTTCGGCGTGGACGACCGCTGGGCCGGGGAGGTGGCGGCCTATCCGACGCCCGTCACCTTCTGCGAGATCTTCCCGCCGGACCACTTCCCCCTGTACTTCTACCGCTATCCGAAGGCCCCGGACCTGGAGATCGGCGCGGGCGAGGTGGACCTCGACGCCGTGCGGGCCGCCCGGGTGTTCTGGATGACGGGTACGGGGCTCAGCGCCGAGCCGAGCCGGACGGCGACGCTGGGCGCGCTGGAGGCCCGGGCCAAGGCCGGGACCACGGTCTTCGACCTGGACTGGCGGCCGATGCTGTGGCCTTCCGAGGGCGGGGCGGGGGCCGGAGCCGGGGCCGGAGCCGGTGACGGAGACGGGGCCGGTGACGCCGGCGGGACCGGGGGCCGCGGCGGCGGGGAGTCCGGCCCCGGCCCGTGGTACCGGCGGGCCCTCGCGCTCGCGACGGTGGCCGTCGGGAACGCCGAGGAGTGCGCGATCGCCACCGGCGAGAGCGAGCCGTACGCGGCGGCGCGGGCGCTGCTCGCCGCCGGAGTGGAGCTGGCGGTGGTGAAACGGGGGCCGCTGGGCGTGCTCGCGGTCCACCGCGACGGCACGGTGGTGGAGGCCGCGCCCGTGCCGGTGACCGTGGTCAACGGGCTCGGCGCCGGCGACGCGTTCGGCGGGGCCCTGTGCCACGGGCTGCTCGCCGGATGGGAGTTGGAGCGGGTGATCCGCTACGCGAACGCGGCCGGGGCGATCGTGGCCTCGCGGCTGGCCTGTTCGACGGCGATGCCCTTCGCCCGCGAGGTGGAGGAGGTGCTGGACCGTGCCGCTGGTGTCTGAGGCGGAGATGGCCCTCACCCGGCTGCGGGTGGTGGACCTCGCGCCGGGGGAGTCGTACGCGCACGCGTGCGGGGACGCGGAGTGGATCGTGCTCCCGCTGTCCGGGGGCTGCGTGGTCCGCTGCGCGGACCCGCCCCATCCCACCCCGCCCCATCCCACCCCGCCCCATCCCACCCCGCCCCATCCCACCCCGCCCCATCCCACCCCGCCCCATCCCACCCCGCTCCATCCCACCCCGCCCCGCCTTCCCGAACCGGGGCCGCTCCCCGGACCTCTGCCTCGCGTCTTCGAACTGCGCGGCCGGACCGCCGTGTTCGACGGCGTCACCGACTTCGCGTACCTCCCCCGCGACGGCAGCGCCGAGATCACCTCCGTCGCCGGCGGCCGGTTCGCGCTCGCCGGGGCGCGGTGCGAGCGCAGGCTCCCGGCGCGGTACGGGCCCGCCCGGGAGGTCCCGGTGGAACTCCGGGGCGCCGGGTCGTGCTCGCGGCAGGTCAACAACTTCGCCGCCGCCGACGCCTTCGCCTGCGACCGGCTCATCGCCGTCGAGGTCCTCACCCCCGGCGGCAACTGGTCCTCGTACCCGCCCCACAAGCACGACGAGCACCGGCCCGGCGAGGAATCCCGGCTCGAGGAGATCTACTACTACGAGATCCAAGGCCACGGGCCGACGCCCGGACTCGGCTATCAGCGTGTCAGCCCGTCCCCGGCCGGGAAGACCGACATCCTCACCGAGGTGAGGACCGGGGACGCCGTGCTCATCCCCGACGGCTGGCACGGTCCGTCCATCGCCGCGCCCGGACACGACATGTACTACCTGAACGTCATGGCGGGGCCCGACGAGACCAGGGAGTGGCTCATCTGCGATCACCCCGATCACGCCTGGATCCGCTCCACCTGGTCCGGCCGGGACGTCGATCCCCGGCTGCCCTTCTACCGCGCGGAGGACTCCGCATGACGCCCTCGACCGCGGCCCGGACCCCGACGCGGCTCACGGTCGCCCAGGCCCTCGTCCGGTTCCTCAGCCGGCAGTACACCGAGCGCGACGGGCGGCGGCACCGGCTGATCGCCGCCACCTGGGGGATCTTCGGGCACGGGAACGTCGCCGGGATCGGACAGGCGCTGCTGGAGACCGGCCGGGAGGCGATGCCCTTCCTGCAGGGCCGCAACGAACAGGCCATGGTGCACGCCGCCGTCGGGTACGCCCGGCAGAGCGGGCGGTTGTCCGCGCACGCCGTCACGACCTCCATCGGGCCGGGGGCCACCAACCTCGTCACCGGGGCCGCGCTCGCCACCGTCAACCGGATCCCCGTGCTCCTGCTGCCCGGGGACACCTTCGCCACCCGCCCCGCCGACCCCGTGCTCCAGCAGCTCGAAGTCCCGTACGCGGGCGACGTCTCCGTCAACGACACCCTGCGCCCGGTATCGCGCTACTTCGACCGCGTCACCCGCCCCGAGGCCCTGATCCCCGCGGCCCTGCAGGCCATGCGGGTCCTCACCGACCCCGTCCAGACGGGGGCCGTCACGCTCGCGCTGCCCCAGGACGTCCAGGCCGAGGCGTACGACTGGCCGGAGGAGTTCTTCGCCGAGCGCGTGTGGGGCGTCCGCCGGCCCCGCCCCGACGTCACGGAGCTCGCGCGCGCCGCCGAGGCCGTACGGGGCTCCGCCCGGCCGCTGGTCGTCGCCGGCGGCGGGATCCGGCACAGCGGGGCGCAGGAGGCGCTGGCGCGGTTCGCGCGGGACACCGGGATCCCGGTCGCGTCCACCCATGCGGGCAAGGGGTCGCTGGCCTGGGACCATCCCGCCGAGGTGGGCGGGATCGGGCACACCGGCACGGCCACCGCCGACGCGCTGGCCCGCGAGGCCGATCTGGTGATCGCCGCCGGGACCAGGCTGACGGATTTCACCACCGCCTCCGCGACCCTGTTCCGTCACCCGGACGTGCGGTTCCTCGGACTCAACCTCGACCCGTACGACGCCCACAAACTCGCGGCCCGGCCCCTGGTCTGCGACGCCCGTGCGGGCCTGGACGACCTCCGGGACGCGGTGGCCGGGTACCGCGTGGACCCCGGGTACGAGGCGGCGTACAAAGAAAGGAAGAAAGGATGGGAACGGCTGGTCGACCGGGCCTACGCGGCTCCGGACGAGGACGCCGTCCCGACGCAGGCACAGGTGCTCGGCCTGCTCGACGGCCTCGTGGACGGCACCGACGTGCTGATCAACGCGGCCGGCTCGCTCCCCGGGGACCTGCACAAGCTCTGGCGGGCCGGGTCCCCGGACCAGTACCACGTGGAGTACGGCTACTCCTGCATGGGCTACGAGATCCCGGCCGCGATCGGCGTCGGGCTGGCCGCGCCCGGCCGCCCCGTGTGGGCGCTGGTCGGCGACGGGACGTACCTGATGAACCCGACCGAGCTCGTGACCGCCGTGCAGGAGCGGATCCCGGTCAAGGTGGTGATCCTCGACAACCACGGCTACGCCTCGATCGGCGGCCTGTCGGGGGCGGTGGGCGGCGAGGGGTTCGGGACCGCGTACCGCTTCCGGGCGCCCGACGGCTCGTACACCGGGGACCCCCTTCCGGTGGACCTGGCGGCCAACGCGGCCTCGCTCGGAATGGCCGTGATCCGCGCCCGCACCGTGGGTGACCTGCGGAAAGCCCTCGCCGAGGCGCGGATGGCGGACCGCCCCACATGTGTCTACGCACAGACCCGAACACCCGACACTGTGTCGGGCCCACCCCCGGCACAGGCGTGGTGGGATGTTCCTGTGGCCGAGACCGCGACCCGTGCGTCGGCGGCCCAGGCCCGCGAAGAGTACGACCGGCAAGCCGCGCAGCGACGTCGTCATCTGTGAAGGAGCAAGGCATGAAGACCGTCAACCACTGGATCGGTGGCAAGACCGTCGAGGGCGCGTCGGGCAACTACGGCCCGGTCACTGACCCCGCCACCGGCGAGGTCACCACGCAGGTCGCCCTCGCGTCCGCCGCCGAGGTCGACTCGGCCGTACAGGTCGCCAAGGAGGCGTTCCTGTCCTGGGGCCAGTCCTCGCTGGCCGCCCGCACCAAGGTGCTGTTCGCCTACCGCGCCCTGCTGGACGCCAACCGCGACGCGATCGCGGAGCTGATCACCGCCGAGCACGGCAAGGTCCACTCGGACGCGCTGGGCGAGGTCGCGCGCGGCCTGGAGATCGTCGAGCTGGCCTGCGGGATCACCGTCCAGCTCAAGGGCGAGCTGTCGACGTCGGTCTCCAGCAGCGTGGACGTCTCCTCGATCCGCCAGCCGATCGGCGTGGTCGCGGGCATCACCCCGTTCAACTTCCCGGCGATGGTGCCGATGTGGATGTTCCCGCTGGCCGTCGCCTGCGGTAACACCTTCATCCTCAAGCCCAGCGAGAAGGACCCGTCGGCCTCCACGCTGCTGGCGCAGCTGGCGAGCCAGGCCGGTCTGCCGGCGGGCGTCCTGAACGTCGTGCACGGCGACAAGGTCGCCGTCGACGCGCTCCTCGCGCACCCCGACATCGCGGCCGTGTCGTTCGTCGGCTCGACCCCGATCGCCCGCCACATCCACACCACCGCCTCCGCCAACGGCAAGCGCGTACAGGCCCTGGGCGGCGCCAAGAACCACATGCTGGTGCTGCCGGACGCCGACCTGGACGCGGCCGCCGACGCGGCGGTCTCGGCCGCCTACGGCTCGGCCGGCGAGCGCTGCATGGCCATCTCGGCCGTCGTCGCGGTGGGCTCCATCGCCGACACGCTCGTCGAGAAGATCCGCGAGCGCGCCGAGAAGATCAAGATCGGCCCCGGCAACGACCCGACCTCCGAGATGGGCCCGCTGATCACCGCCGCCCACCGCGACAAGGTCGCCTCCTACGTGAAGGGCGCCGCCGCCCAGGGCGCGGACGTGGTCCTGGACGGTACCGGCTACACGGTGGAGGGCAACGAGAACGGCCACTGGATCGGCCTGTCGCTGCTCGACAACGTCAAGACCGACTCCGACGCCTACCGCGACGAGATCTTCGGCCCGGTGCTGTGCGTGCTGCGCACCGAGACCTACGACGAGGGCCTGGCGCTCATCAACGCCTCGCCGTTCGGCAACGGCACCGCGATCTTCACCCGCGACGGCGGCGCCGCCCGCCGCTTCCAGCTGGAGGTCGAGGCGGGCATGGTCGGCGTCAACGTGCCGATCCCGGTGCCGGTCGGCTACCACTCCTTCGGCGGCTGGAAGGACTCCCTCTTCGGGGACCACCACATCTACGGCAACGACGGCATCCACTTCTACACCCGGGGCAAGGTCGTCACGACCCGCTGGCCCGACCCGTCGGACGCCCCGGCCGGCGTGGACCTCGGCTTCCCGCGCAACCACTGACGCACTCCCCGTCGGACCGCTCGCCCCCCGCAACCCTCACCGCGGGGGGCGAGCCCCGTTCCGCCCGCTGAGGGGTCAGAACAGCGGCCAGACGACCGCCTCGGCGGTCGCCGACCAGACCACGTCGCCGTGGCCGTGGTCCGGGACGACGGTGAAGCCGACCCGTTGGTTGCCGCCCGCGCGGATCAGGCGGGGGCCGCGCGCGTGGTCGCCGCGGCCGAGCTCCGCGTTGATCCAGACCACTTCGGCGTCGATCCGCTCCCAGTCGATCGCGTACGTCTTCCCGTCGCCCGCCCAGACCGCGGCCAGGTCCCGCAGGAGGGCGGTCGGGATCAGCCCGCTGCCGAGGGCGGCGGTGGCCGCGTGCCAGGTGGCGAGCGAGGTGCGCGTCAGGGCGAAGGCGTCCTCGGCCGGGGTCGCTCCGAAGGCGTACGAGCCCGCGCTGTGGCCCCCGGTGTAGATCCAGTTCGCGGGGCCGGGCAGCAGGGAGGTGCGGACCAGCGCGAAGTGGGCGAGTCCGGCCTGGGTGAAGCGCAGCCCGGGGTCGGGGGGCCAGGGGACCGGGGAGGGGGCCGCCGGGTCGGTGACGGCGCGGTCGATCAGGGCCGCCAGGCCCGGGTCCGCGGCGTACTCGCCCCGCGCGAGCCGGGCCTCGTACGCCTCCCGGGTCCGGGCCGCGCGCGCGGCCCGGTCGCCGGAGTAGGGCCCGGTCGTGTCCAGCACCACCACCCGGGTCAGGCGCGGCGAGGCGTCGTGCGCGGCCGCGTCCAGGGCGAGGGCGCCCCCGGCGGAGTGGCCGACGTACTGGTAGGGCAGCCCGAGGAGGCCGTCCAGCGCCTCCACGACGGCGCGGAGGTCCCGGCGGTGCGCGGCGAGGCCCCAGTCGGGGCCGATGTCGGCCGCCGCCGCGGCGTCCTCGCGCGGGGTGACGCCGACGACGAGCAGGCCCTCGCGGCGCAGGCGGTGGGCGAGGCTCTCCGGGGCGGAGGCGGGGGGACCGGCGGGGGTGTCGGCGGTGGCCGGGCCGTCGGTGGCGTCGGTGGCGTCCGGGCCGTCCGGGCCGTCCGGGGTGCTGGTGGCGGCCGGTGCGGTGCCCGCGGTGAAGAAGTTCGCGCGGAAGTTCAGTCCGCCGCCCGGCAGGAGGTACGCGATCCCGTGCGGCGCCCGCCGGGTGTCCGCGACCACGTCCACCGTGACCGGGGCCGGGCCGCCGTCGTCGAGCGGGAGCGTCAGCCGGATCCAGCCATCGCCCGGGACGTAGACCGCCGTCCCGGTGCCCAGCGTCCGCTCGATGAGGGTGAGCAGCCCGACCCCGTGGGCGGCGGGGCCCTCCGGCAGGCCCGTCCGGTCTTCCCCGTGCGCCGCCCGGCCGGGCCCCTCTTCGCCGCGCTGTCGTGCCATCGGTGGTGCCTCCCCGTACCGGGCGACGGCCGGACGCCGTCACCTGGGGACACCCTTGCCGGTCAGCGGACCTCAGCCAAGTCCCGCGCCGCGTGCGGCTGTTCGGCCCCGTCCCGGCGGCGCCGGCGCAGCACCCAGACGGTGATCCCGGCGCCCGCCAGCACCAGGAGGGTGCCGAACGCGGGCCACGGCACGGCGAGGAAGTCCGCACTGGACGAGGAGACGAGGTCGGGGTAGGCGGAGGCGCCGGCGGTGACGTCCACGGTGACCCAGTCCGACTGCGGCGCGTCGGCCCAGTCCTCGGTCAGCTCGATCCGCTGGCCCGGAAGCAGCACGAGCTTCAGCTCGCGGGCCGGACGGTCCAGCACCCGGCGGCCGAACAGGCCCTCGGCGGTGACCGTCACCTTCGGCTCCACCACCACGTTGCCGCGGTTGACCAGGGAGTACGAGATCTTCGCGTGGGCGTCCTTCACCCAGGGCAGCAGCGGCGCCGTCCGGCTGACCTTCACGTCCTCGACGCTCAGCCCCGGGGTCACCGGCCCCGGCACCCGGAAGTAGAGCCGGGAGCCGACCTGGCGCTTCACCCCGACCTGGACCTTGCCCTCCTGCTGGATGCCCTCCACCTCGGTGTTGAGGGCGACGATCCCGCCCACGTGGTCGCCGGGCGTCGCGTCCGCCGGGACCTTCACGGAGAACGGGACGTCCTTGCGGCCCTTGGGCGGCACGGTCACGGTGGTGTTCGTCTCGGGCGGCAGCACGACCCAGGTGCCCACGTCCTTGGGCTTCGTCTCGACCGGAAGCAGTGCGAAGGCGCCGCCCACCGGGGTGTTCACGGCGTCGGTCGCGAATATCCGGAACGTCAGCTCCTTGTCGGAGGAGTTCACGATCGTCGCGCTGTCGTTGACGGTGGTGCCGGCCTCGCCCTGGTGGAAGAAGTACGCGCGGTCGGTCATCGCCGCACCGGCGGGCGGCGTCGGGAAGACGCCCCAGGTGCCGTTGTCCGCGGCCGTCGCGGTGGCCGCGGGCAGCAGGCCCGTACCCAGCAGGAGGAGGCTGACGAGCAGACCGTGGAGGGAGGAGCGGGTGCGGGTGCGCATGGGCGGTTCTCCAGTCGGCGGCGGACGGGGTGGGGTGACGGGTGGGGACAACGGGGGTGGGGCAACGGGTGGGGACCGAGACGGCGGGGTGACGGAAAGCGCCGAAGGGTGGGGGGGGGGGGGGGGGGCCCCCGCCCCCCCCCCGGGCGGGGGGGGGGGGCCGCGCCCGCACCGGCGGGAGAACCGCCGGCGCAGGCGAGAGCGGCCGCGAAGAGC
>NZ_JBSGWY010000050.1:41184-58823 GCF_053609145.1 Streptomyces sp. NPDC054961
GGGGGGGCGGCCGGGGGGGGGGGTGCTGGGGGGGGGGGGGCCGCGGGGGGGGGGGGTCTCACGCCGCGGGGGGGGGGGGGGGCGCCGGCGCCCCCCACCACCCGGGCTGGAGCGGGGCCGTACGGGTCAGGCGATCGAGAAGGTGACGACCGACTGGTAGGTGTCCGCGAACATGAACGGCGGGAGCTGGATCATCCCGGCGCCGCCGATCTCGAACTCGCCACCCGTCAGGTCGTCGCCGCCCGCGGCCTGCGAGGCGATCTTCATCGGGGTGTCGGAGATCGCACCCGGCGCACCGGCGGAGCAGGTGCTCGGGCTGTCCGCGTTGGTCACCTTGCAGGTCGGCTGGATGCCGAGCTGCGCCTTGGCCATGGAGTGGCCGGTGACCTCGTTCAGGAACGGCGTACGGGTCGCCGAGACGTCCCAGCCGAGGGTGCCGCCGCGGAAGTCCTGGACGGCCATCGCGGTGAACTGGCCGACGACCGACTGGGCCTTGCCGTTGATGGTGACCTTGCCGAAGTCGACGGCCGGGTTGCCGGCCTGCGGGCCGATGGCCAGCGGACCGGGAAGGACCTCGACGTCGACCGGGTTCTTCACGCCGGGCTGGTCGACGATGAAGACGTAGGCCTTGTACGGGGTGATCGAGCCGTCGATCTTGATCTCGTCGGCAGCGAGGCTGACGACGATGTTGCAGGTCGCGACGCCGGCGGCCGTGGCCGTGCCGCTACCGGTCTCACCCGTGGGGGCGCCGTTCCTGAGTGCGGAGCAGGTGACCGCGCCCGCCGGGAAGTTGGCGCCCGTGACGACCACTTCCTGGCCCGCCTTGCCGCTGTTGGGCGTCAGCTTGGTGGTGACCGGGTCCTTGGGCAGGGCCTCGACGGCGACCGAGCCGACCGCCGCGCTCGGGCGGGGGTTCGGTGTGCAGGTGGTCGTGAAGACCGATCCGCCGAGGTTCGCGTCGGTCACCGCCAGGTCCAGGGCCACGGAGACCGTGGTGCCCTCGGAGCCGTCCGGGATCTTGACGGTGCCGGAGAACGGGGCGGGGTCGAGCGGCTGCCCGGCGACCACGCTGACCGTCTCGGGCGGGCTGACGACCGTCTGGGTGGTCGACCCGACCTTGAGGGTGATCTTGGAGGTGTTGACCGTCGTGACGGAGAATCCCGGGATGACCGGGCTCGCCCCCGGGTCGATGGTGACCGGGACCACGTCGCCGGCCTTGGCCCCGTCGGGCAGGGTGACCGTGTAGTTCTGGATGCCCGAGGCGCCGGCCTGGGGTGGCGGTGCGACGCAGTCCACCTGGACGGGCGTCGTCTTCGTCGCGGCCTGCGCGGTGCCTGACAGGCCCACCACGGCGCCGGTCAGGGCCAGGGACAGAGCGCCCGTCCCGGCCAGAACTCTTCGTCGAAACGTTGTACTCACTAGGTCGCGACTCCTTCGTCAAACGAACCCCTCCCCCCACCCGCTGTGTGGGGGAGGCCGAGCCGGTGCGGTGGCCGACATTGACGCGTCGCGGTGATGAGAAGTCAATGGCTTGCTTTCGCCCGAAGCGCACAGAAATTGATGTGCCATCAGGCCGGGTGCCGGAGCGGTTGGGATACCGACCGGCCGGTGGGCGGGGTGAGTGGGGCGGGTGGGGTCCGCGCAGGTGCCCGACTCGCCTCTGACCTGGGCGGGCGGTCCGCTCGGGCGGGCCTGGGGCCGGGCTTGAGCTGGGCCGGGGCGGGGGCCGGACCGGGCCGGCGCGGGATCCGCCCCGGTGCCCGGCGGCCGCCCGCCGGGGCCCTCGAGGTGCCGTCGAGGTGCCGTCGACGGGTGCCTCGGTAGGGGCTATCCGGCGGCCGGGACGTGCAGCAGGAGGTTGCGGGTCCCGGACGGAAGGCCCGTGATCCGGTCCGGCACCGCGCTCCGCAGGAGAGTTTCGGCCACCTGCGCGGGGGTCTTGCGCGGGCCGCCGGCCGCGAGGCCGTCCGCGAGCACCAGCGCGGCGACGCCCGCCGCGTGGGGGGCCGCCATCGAGGTGCCGGAGGCCCGCGCGAGGGCCGTCGCGGAGCCCTTCCAGGCCGAGACGACGGACACGCCCGGGGCGAAGAGGTCCACGCAGGGGCCGAGGTTGGAGAAGGCCGGCCGCCGGTCCTCGACGTCGGTCGCGCCCACGGTGACCGCCTGCCGGATGCCGGACGGCGACCCGTTGCAGGCGTTCTCGCCCGAGTTTCCGGCCGCGACGGTGAAGGTGATCCCGGCGGCGATCGCCCGCGTCACGGCCCGGTTCAGGGCGAAGCTGTAGCTGCCGCCCAGGCTCATGTTCGCCACGGCCGGGGTGGCGGGGAACGTGAGGGAGTCCTTCACCATCCAGTCGACACCGCTCGTGATGGCCGACAGGGAAGCGTCGCCCTGGCAGTCGGCGACCTTCACGGCGACGAGCGACACCCCCTTCGCGACCCCGTACGTGGCCCCTCCGACGGTCCCCGCCACGTGCGTGCCGTGGCCGTTGCAGTCCGCGGCGCCCTCCAGACGGACCGCGTTGGCGCCCGTCCGGGCGCGGCCGCCGAACTCCTGGTGCAGGGTGTTGATTCCGGTGTCCACGATGTACGCGGTGACCCCCTCCGCCTTGGTCGCGTACGCGTACGAGCCGTCGAGCGGGAGCGCGCTCTGGTCGAGCCGGTCCAGGGGCCACGGCGCGGGTGTCTGGACGAGGGGCACCGCCCCCGTGCCGTCGACGGTCCGGCGGCTGCCGTGGGCACGGGCGCCGTCGCTACGGGCGCTTTCGGTGCTGGCGCCGCCGGTGCGGGAGCTTCCGGTGCGGGAGCCTCCGGTGCGGGCGCCGTCGATCCGGAAGGTGGCGTCGGGCTCCACGGAAGCCACCCGGGGGTCGTCGGCGAGTTCGGCGGCGCGGCCGGCGGTGGTGCGGACGGCGAAGCCGTTCAGCGCGGTGTCCCAGACGGCCCCGACTTGGTCGCCGGACGCCTCGGCCTCGGCGGCGAGGGCGCGGGTGGCGGCGAGGGCGGAGGCGCGGGAGCCGCTCTCCTTGAGGACGACGACGTAGGGGGCGACGGAGGTTTCGGCGTCGGTGGTGGCTGCGGCTGCGCTGGTGGCGGCGTGGGGCGGCAGGGCGGTGGCCACCGCCAGCAGGGCGGCGGCCGGGAACAGCGCGGTGAGTACGGTCATGCGGCCGATGCTCGGCGAGCCGCGGGTCACCCGCGCGGAGGGTGCGCCGACTGGCCCCACGACACGCCGCCGCAGGGGGCATGGTCGCAAGGGGACGGGGCCTACGGCGCGATGGGCCAGCCGCGCATGGCGAAGACGCCCTCGTCCACGGCGCCGGCCGCGTCGTAGGTGGCCAGCGCGGCCTCGTTGTCGGTGTCGACGCCCACCCACATGCCGTAACAGCCGCGCGCCCGGGCCTCGACGGCGAGTGCCTGGGTCAGGGCGCGGCCGATGCCGCGCCGCCGGTAGCCCTCGTCGACGGAGAGCTCGTACAAGCACATCTCGGTGCCCTTGTCGGGGTGGCTCATCTCGATGCCCGAGACCATCCCGGCGGGCACGTCGTCCACATAGGCGATGAGCATCAGGTGCCCGGGTGCGGCGAGGAACCGCTGCGACCAGTCCGGGCGGGTGGGCCCGTCGAAGAGGCCCTCGGCGGCTTGCAGTTCGGCGGGGGTGCGGGCGGGGCGGATGTCCATGGCGGCGACGATAGTGGCCGGACGGCCGACGGGAAGCCCGATCCCGACGCGGCGTGGCGCGCTGTGCCTGATCAGGGCGGCGAGTCAGCGGTCGGGGCGGGCGGGGCTTGGCCGGTCGGGTCGGGGCAGGCCTCGCCGGTCGGTCGGTCGGTCGGGTCGGGGCAGCGGCTTGCCGGTCGGTCAGCGGGTGCGGGTCGAAGCGGGCTGGACCCGGTTGCTGTCCTGCGTGTTCGCTCCGGGGGACGGGGTGCCGTCCGTCCAGGCGTAGACCTTCTTGCCGCGCACCGTGACCTGGTACTGATAGTGGTCCCGGCAGTCGGGCCGCTCCTCGGCCTGGGTGTCGCCCGGCCACCACTTGGCCGCCAGCGCCGTCTTCGGGGACTTCTTCGGCGTGCCCGCCGCGCACTGCGGGCCGTTCAGCGGGGTCGCTCCCAGCGTGAACCGGATCAGCCGGGCCCCGCCGCCGGTGCGCGCCTTTATTCGGACGTCGGTCGCGTCCTTCGGTACCCAGGCGGGCAGCGCCCACGTCAACTCCCCGCGCGTCGGGGCCTCGGCGGCCGTCGCGTAACGCTTGCCCTTCTCCTTGAACACGTGGTCGTTGATCGCGTCGGTCACGGGGTTGGTCGGCAGGTTGGGCAGGGCGATGGCGGCGGTGGCGAGCACTCCGACGGTGGCGGCGGCGATGACGAGCGGACGGCGGTTCATGTGTACGAGTAAACGGGGCGGGGTTCGTAACCCGCGTCCCTCCCGAGGACGAACCGGATCTCTGCCGCAAGAGTGACATCGACTCATACCAAAGTCTCGGCTCTGCCTTCGGGCAGAGGCCGGATCCCTCGTGAGGCTCATGCCCGACCCCCGCCGGCCTCGGATAATCGGTGATATGTCTGCCACGGGTCGCTCTCTTCTCCGGGCCGCCGCCGAGGCGTTCGCCGGTGGTGCGCTCGTCGTGCTGGCGTACGGGTTCATCGCCCAGACCGGCAGCGCCCTGCCGACCTACGCCAAGGTGGGGCTGGCTCTCCTCGCGCTGGCCCTGTTCCTCGTGCGCCGCCGCCGCCCGGAGGTGGCGCTGCTCGGCATGGGCGCCCTCCTCGGGGTGATGTCCTGCCTCGGCATCCTGATGGCCGTGACCGCGTACGCGGTGTCCCACCAGCTGGCCGGGGCCGGGCGCAGGGCCGCCGTGCTGTTCGGGGCCGGGGCGCTCACCGTGCTCACGGCGGGCGCGTCCGTGTACCGCGAAGGCTTCGGCTCCTGGCAGTACGGGCTCACCATCGGCGGGGTGCTCGCCTCGGTGGCCGTCCTCGTCCCCGGGCTGGTCGGAGCTTCCGCCGGACAGCAGCGGCGGCTCCTCGTCGCCCTGCGCGAGCGGACCGCGGCCGCCGAGGAGAACCGCAGGCTCGTCGAGAGCGAGTCGCGCATCCAGGAGCGGTCCCGCATCGCCGCCGAGATGCACGACCTGGTGGGGCACCGCCTCAGCCTGATCTCCCTGCATGCCGGCGGCCTCGAAATGGCCCTGCGCGGCAAGGGCGGTGACGGCTCCGGCGAACTGCGCGAGAGCGCCGGCCAGGTGCGACAGGCCACCCGCGACGCCATGCGGGAGTTGCGCGAGGCGCTCGGGGTGCTCGGGCCGCTGTCCCGGGACACCGGGACCGAGGCGCTGACCGACGCCACCGGAACCCGGGCCGACATCGAGGCCCTGGTCGCGGAGTCCCGCGCGGGCGGGGTCCCGGTGATCTTCGCATGGACCGGGCCCGACACGGCGGCCCGGGAGGCGCGGGTACGCCGGGCGGTGCACCGGGTCGTGCGCGAGGCGCTGACCAATGTGCACAGGTACGCCGCCGGGGCGCCGGTGGAGGTACGGATCACGCACACCGAGGCGTGCGTCGAGGTCGCCGTGGTCAACGGCGCCCGGCGGCGGCCGTCGGCCGGCGCGGCCCGGACCACCGGAGGGCCGGGTGGTTTCGCCGGGTCCGCCACATCGGGTGGGCCGGGCAGGTCCGCCGGTTCCGGGGGGTCGGGCCGGTCCCCAGGGTCGCCCGGGTCCGCCGGTTCGGGCCCCGCCGGGCCGGGCGCCGGAGTCGGCACCGGGCGCGGCCTGAACGGGCTCCGCGAGCGGGTCGCGCTGCTCGGCGGCGACCTGGAGGCCGGCCCGGATCCCGCCGGTGGCTTCGCCGTGCGGGCCCGGCTGCCCGCCGTCCCGCCGACGGCGGTGCAGACCGACGCCGAACGCGCGAAGACCCGTACGCCGGGCCCCGCGGGCGCCGCGGCGCTGCGGCTGCGGAGGGCTCCGCTGCTGATCCCGGTCGCCCAGGCGGCCTCGGCCCTGCTCGGCCTGGCCGGTATCGGCGCCACCCTGATCTTCGGCCTCCAACTGGTCGGCAACGCCCGGGGCCCCGGCTACACCCCGCCGAAGCCGCCCGAGCTCGGGATGACCCGCGCGCAGGCCGAGTACTCCGGGGTCTACGACGACAGGCAGGCCCGCGCGGCCGCCGCCGGGCGGGAGCCTGCGCGGCCCGCGGGCGCCACCGAGTGCATCTACCCGTACAGCCGCGACACCGCCGGCCGGGACCGGCTGAAGCTCACCCGTTACTGTTTCCGCGATGAGGTTTTGATCGAAATCGCCCCATTCGAGGTGCCGATGGTGCCCGCGGACCTGTCTCCCTCCCTCTCGCCACCGCTGCCGTCCCGGTCACTCTCCCCCTCCCCCTCCCCCTCGGCCTCGGCAACTCCGGCACCGTCTGCCCCACTCGCCCGTACGGCCTCACCCACCCCTTCCGGGAGCCCACATGAATGAGACGCAGCGGCCGGACGGGACCGGCGGCACCGTCCGGGTCCTGCTCGCCGACGACGAGCAGATGATCCGGGCCGGCGTGCGGATGATCCTCAAGCACGCCGACGGCATCGAGGTGGTCGCCGAAGCCGTCGACGGGGCGCAGGCCGTGGAGCTCGCGGGGCGGCACCACCCCGACGTGGTCCTCCTCGACATCCGGATGCCCGTCCTCGACGGACTCGCCGCGATCGGGCCGCTCACCGCCCTGGACCCGGCGCCGCAGGTCGTCGTACTGACCACCTTCGGCGACGACGAGAACGTGATGCGCGCGCTGGCGGCCGGGGCCACCGGTTTCCTGCTGAAGGACGAGGGCCCCGACGAACTGATCAGCGCCGTACGGTCGGCCGCGGGCGGGGACGCCGTCCTGTCGCCCGGAGTCACCGGCGCGGTCATCCGCCGGATGCTCCAGGGCGGTGGCGCCGACCTGCGCGCCCCCGCGGCGGCCGGTCCCGACGCGCGGATCGCCGCGCTCACCGAGCGGGAGCGGGAGGTGCTCGCCCTGCTCGGCGAAGGCCTCGCCAACCTGGAGATCGCACGACGGCTCGGCATCGGCATCGGCACGGTGAAGACGCACGTCGGCTCCATCCTGGAGAAGACGGGCAGTGCGGGTCGGGTCCAGGCGGCGCTTCTCGCCCACCAAGTGGGCCTCGCGGGCGACGGGTGACGGCCGTTCGCCGCCGCCGGTCCCTGGTGTAGGGCCAGAGCAGGTACCGGTCGAGGGATCGATCGAAGGGACCGGTCGAGGGATCGGTCGAAGGGGCCGGGCAGGGGCGGGCCCCCTACTCAAGTCTCATGCCGCATCGAGGCCTTGAGGGCGATGACGGTGAGGCCGGTGCACGCGGACGATGGAAGCATGTCCCGTACCGCATCGCGCATCCACTACTCGGAACCCGTCGGCCCGACGGGCGGCCCTGCCGACCATGCTGGACGTGGTCAACGCCCAGAAGCGGCGCCCCTGTCGGCCCGGGGGCCGCCGCGCGTCCCTGCCCGCCACCCGGGGTGGGCGCGCGTCGTTAGGGAACCGTGCCTCACCGTCCCGCGCTCGACTACGACGTCGATGCCATCCTTCACCGCGCCCCAGCCCTGGCCCCGGCCCCAGCCCCAGCCCCGGCCTCAGTCCCGGCCCCCGTCCCTGTCCCCGTTCCCGTTCCCGTTCAGGTCCCGGCCCCTGAGCCCGCCGAAACCGTCAAGGCCGGCATCGGGAGCCGCGCCCGTGCGTCCGCTCTCGCGGTTGCGGCCGCCGCGATCGCGGTGCTCGCACTGGCGCCGGCCGCGTCCGCGGCGCCGGAGGTACCGGCGGACAAGCCGTTGGTGCTGAGCTCCTGGACGGCGGTGAGCGGCGGTAGTTACGAGGCCTGGACCGCCGCCCGCGCGCACCCGGAGGCGTGGGCGGCGTACGGCTTCGACTGGTCGACGGACTACTGCACGACCTCACCGGACAACCCGTTCGGGTTCCCCTTCCGCCTGGCCTGTGCCCGGCACGACTTCGGGTACCGCAACTACAAGGCGGCGGGCGGGTTCCGGGCCGTCAAGCCCCGCCTGGACGACATGTTCCACGCGGATCTTCGGCGGGTCTGCGCGCCGTACGCAGTCGCGCGCAGAGCCTCGTGCGAGGCCACCGCGTGGACCTACTACCAGGCGGTCAAGGCCTTCGAGTAGAAACGGAGTTCGCGGCCGTCACCGGCGCACGGATGCACCGCACCGGGACGACAAGGCCTGACGGGTCCCAACGGGCCCCGACAGGCCCCGATTGAGAAGGCCCGGCCGCGTCGCCGGGGCCCGGCGCCCGCTCTCCGGCGAGCGCGCCGCCGGTGTGGCCGAAGACCACCGGCGCGCGGCCGCGTGCGCCCTTCGGCGTGTTGACGCGTGCGCCGACCGGGGTGGGGGGAGGGTGACGGCACGGGTCCGTGCGAAGGGCTGCGGCGCGGCTTCGCGTGGAGCGGCGCGTCGCCGGGCCGTGTGTCGCGGGGCGGCGCGCAGGCGCTTACGCCTCCGCTACGGCCGTCCGGGTAATGTGCCGCTGACCTGCACGAAAGCCCTCCCGGAGGGAGGGCTCACAAGGGTGGAAAGAAAGTGCCCCCGGCAGGACTCGAACCTGCGGCCAAGTGCTTAGAAGGCACCTGCTCTATCCACTGAGCTACGGGGGCCGGGAGGTGGCCGTGGTGGCCTGGAGCCCCGGGGTTGGGGTGGGACTGCGGTCTGTTCCGGGTCAAGGATAGGGCTCCGTTTGCCTTGTCCCGGTTGCTTCACCCGCGTGCCACGATGTGGAGGTTCGGTGAAGCGGTCCCGATAATCGCAGGCAGGTGCGATTCGCGCATCGCTTTTGCGCCGTGGCGCCCTGGGTGTTGTGTACTCGTTATGCCTGCGCCCCACTCGTCCGCTCTGTCTGAGATGTCCCGCTGGGGTAGCGCTCGGCGCGCAGGGGACGTATAAGCTTCAAAAATGGTCTGAAATTGGGCATTCTTCGCATGTGGTGACCTTGGATGTTCGGCCTCAGCTGCTCGATGCCCTGTCCGCCCTGCGCGACCGGGTCGCGTCCGTGCGTCTGCCGCTGCCCTTGCCCGGCGCCCCCCGCGCCCGCCAGACCAGAGCCGAGCTGCTCGCGCAGCTCGACGACTACCTCGTACCCCGGCTGAAGGCGCCGGAGGCGCCGCTGCTCGCCGTCGTCGGCGGGTCCACCGGAGCCGGAAAGTCCACCCTCGTCAACTCCCTCGTAGGGCGCCAAGTGAGTGAAGCCGGAGTGCTCCGGCCCACGACGCGAACCCCTGTGCTCGTCTGCCATCCGGATGATCATCACTGGTTCGCCGGGGTGCGGGTCCTCCCCGACCTGATGCGGGTCTGGGCCCCGGAAACCGACGAGGACGCCCTGCCGGCCGCCCGCAAGACCCTCCACCGACCGGGCGGCAAGCTCCACGGGCACGCCACCCGCGAAGTGCGGATCGAGACCGTCGCCACCCTCCCGCGCGGCCTCGCCATCCTCGACGCCCCCGACATCGACTCCCTCGTGGTCGACAACCGGACGCTCGCCGCCCAGCTCATCTGCGCCGCGGACGTCTGGGTCATGGTCACCACCGCCTCCCGCTACGCCGACGCCGTGCCCTGGCACCTCCTGCGTACGGCCAAGCAGTACAAAGCCACCCTGATCACCGTCCTCGACCGGGTCCCGCACCAGGTGCTCACGGAGGTCTCCCGGCAGTACGGGGCCCTGCTCACGCGGGCCGGGCTGGGCGACGTACCGCGGTTCACGGTCCCCGAACTGCCCGAATCGGCCGGCGGGGGCGGGCTCCTGCCCGCCAGTGCCGTCGCGCCCCTCTTCGCCTGGCTCGCCCACCACGCGCAGGATCCGGCCGCCCGTCAGCATGCCGTGGGGCGCACCGCGCTCGGCGCGCTCGACTCGCTCGGGCGCCGGATGCCCGAGCTCGCCTCGGCCGTCGCCGCCCAGCACGCCGCCGCCGTACGGCTGACATCGGCCGTCGAAGACGCCTACAAGAGGGAGGGCAAGCGGGTCCGCAGCCGCCTCGACCGGGGCGCCGTACTCGCCGGGGACGCGCTCACGCGCTGGCGCGGCTACCCGCTCGACACGAGCGCCGACGAACTGCTCGACTCGCTCGCGGAATCCCTCGCCGCACTGCTCCAGTGCGCCGTCGCGGCCGCCGACGAGCGGATCGCCGACGCCTGGCGGCGCGAACCCGCGGCCGGCGCCGTGGTCCTGCCGACCCCCGACCACGAGGCGGCGGAACGTATCGGCGTGGCCGTACGGCGCTGGCGGCGGGTCCTGGAGGAACTCGCCGAGGAGGAGGTCGCGCAGCTCGACAAGCAGCCCGCACCCGACCCCGACGGGGTCGCCGCCCTGCTGGTCGCCGCCCTGCTCGGCGGCAAGCGGGCCCGTCCGGCGGGGGAGAAGCTCGCCGAGCGGATCGGAGTACAGGCCGCCGTACGGCTGCGCGACCGGGGCGGGGAACTGGTCGGCGAACACCTCGACCAGGTGCTGCGCGCCGAACGCGACCGCCGCCTCGCCCCCATCGAGGCCCTCGAAGTGAGCCCCGAACCCCAGGCCGAGCTGATCGCCGCACTGTCCGTACTGCAGAAGGAGAGGTGACGCGGTGAACGCCTTGACCGACCGGACCGACGACCGCTGGGACGACGGGCTCATCGCACGCTCGCGCCCCCGGGTCGCCGACGACGACTGGCCCGGAACGGGTGACGACGAGGGCGACGAAGCACTCGTCAGGGCGGTTTCCGGCGCCGGAAGCGACGGAGGCAAGGCCCCCTCGCCCCCGCTCAGCCCCGAGGCCCAGGCGCTGCGCGTCCGCCTCGACGCGCTGCGCCAGCTCATCGGTCTGTCCCGGACCAGGATCCTCGACGGCAAGACCCTCGCGGAGGCCGGACGGATCCTGGACGAGGCGGCGGCGCGGCGCGGGCTCTCCGCACAGCACACCGTCGTCGCCGTCGCCGGCGCCACCGGAAGCGGCAAGTCCACGCTGTTCAACGCACTCGCCGGCGTGCAGATCTCCGAGACCGGGCTGCGCAGGCCCACGACCGCGGCGCCCATCGCGTGCAGTTGGTCGGACGGGGCCGCCGGGCTGCTGGACCGGCTGGAGATCCCCGGACGGCTGCGCCGCCGGCCCCGGGAGACCTCGGAGGCCGAGGCGCTGCGCGGCATGGTCCTCGTCGACCTGCCCGACCTGGACTCGGCCGTCGGCGCCCACCGCGACCACGTGGACCGCGTCCTCGCGCTGGTCGACGCGGTCGTGTGGGTGGTGGACCCGGAGAAGTACGCGGACGCGGTGCTGCACGAGCGGTACCTGCGGCCGCTGGCCGGGCACGCCGAGGTGACCTTCGTCGTGCTGAACCAGGTGGACCGGCTGCCCGGCGAGTCCGCCGATCTCGTCCTGGACGACCTGCGCCGGCTCCTCGACGACGACGGGATCGCGCTCGGCGAGCACGGAGAGCCCGGGGCCACGGTCCTCGGGCTTTCCGCTCTCACGGGTGAAGGAGTCGGGGAACTGCGCGAGATGCTCGGACAGTTCACCCAGGAGAAGGGCGCCGCGACCCGGCGGATCTGCGCCGACGTCGACAAGGCCGCCGCGCGCCTGCGGCCGCTCTACGTGGCCGACGGCCACGCCGGTCCGGAGATCGGGGAGACGGCGCGCGCCGAGTTCGAGGACCGGCTCGCCGAGGCCGTCGGGGCGTACGCGGCGGGATTGGCCGCCGAGCGGGCCTGGCGGCGCAACGCTGGAAAGGCGTGCGGGACGCCGTGGCTGCGGCTGTGGCGGTGGTACGAGAGCCGGCGAGCCCCGCGTTCTCTGGCCGGCCTCGCCGCGCTGGCGGCGATCGGCCGGTCCTCCACGGTCTCCGAGCCGCCGGTCGAGGAGGAGGTGACGGCCCGCCAGCGCGTGGAACAGGCCGTGCGGACCGTGGCGGACGGGGCGGTCCGCGGCCTGCCCGACCCGTGGGCCCAGGCGGTGCGGGAGACGGCGGTCCGCGGCGCCGAAGGGCTTCCGGAGGCGCTGGACGAGATCGCGGTGACCCTCGGTGCGGCGGTCGCGGTGCCCAGCGCCAGGCCGCCGCGGCCCTCGTGGTGGCCGGCGGCGGTGCTCGCGCAGGCGGCCATGACCCTGCTCCAGATCTTCGGCGGGCTGTGGCTGGTCGGACAGATCGCCGGCGTCCTGGAACCGCGGCTGATGCCGCCCGTGCTGCTGATGGTGGCGGGCATCATCGGGGGACCGCTGGTGGAGTGGGCCTGCTCGATCGGGGCCCGGGGTCCGGCCAGGCGGTACGGCCAGGACGCGGAGCGGCGGCTGCGGGAGGCCGCGGCCGGGTGCGGCCGGGCCCGGGTGCTGGAGCCGGTGGCGGCGGAACTGCTGCGCTACCGCGAGGTGCGCGAGCAGTACGCGACGGTGGCGAAGTTTTCCACAACCCGCCAGTAGTCCACAGGCCCCAGCGGGTTCCGGCGAACCGGGCCAGCATGGTCGTACCCCGCTCGGATCGGCCGGGCGGGTACGGACATGAGGGTCGGGGCGGCGCGTTGCCGAACGCGCGGCGCGGACCCCGGGAGGACGGCCGGGATGAACGACACCCAGGTGACGCTGGTGGGGTACGTGGCCACCCAGATCGACTACAAGGAGACGGTGAACGGCCCGGCGGCCAGGTTCCGCTTCGCCGTCACCCCGAGGTACTACGACCGGAAGAAGGAGTCCTGGGCGGACGGGGCGACCAGCTTCTACACCGTGTGGGCGCGGCGGAGCCTCGCCGTCAACCTCGCCGGATCCGTTTCCGTGGGCGAACCGATGGTGGTCCACGGGCGGCTGCGGGTGCGCGAGGCACCGCCCGACGCCGAGGGGAACCGGTGGTGCTCGGCGGAGATCGACGCGACCGCCATCGGGCACGACCTGAACCGGGGAACGGCCGCCTTCCGGCGGGTCGTCAGAACAGACGTGCCGCTGATGCTCAATCAGAAGGCGGCGGTGGTCTGAGTGTTCGAGGCGGATAGGATTCCCCGGTACTCACGGGCACCTGGGCCTTCGGCCCGAAGGGGAAGACTGTGTCGATTGCCGTACCCGCACCCTCCGCTCCTGCTGTCGTTCATGCTGTCGTTCATGCTCCCGGTCCGGAACACGGTCCGGACCAAGCTCCTCAGCGTGTTCCGGACCGCGCTCCGGACCACCGTTCGGCCCCCGGCGCGGCTCCCGGCGTCACGCCGGGCACCGGTGCCGGCAGGGCTCCCCGGCGCCTCACGGTCGCAACGGCCGTACGGGGCTCCGCGCGGCGCCCGATCGCGGTGGCGCTGCTCGCCGCCGCGCTGGCCGCGGCGCCGGGCGCGCACGCCGCCGCCGACAACGGCCCGGTGTCCTCCCGGGCGCCGGAGGGCGCCAGCGCCGTCCTGGACGGGCTGAAGACCTACGGGCAGGCCGTCCTGCGCGCGGCGGACGGCTCCGTGCGGCAGATTCCCGCCGGGCTGTACGAGATGCGGGTCGACGGCGGCGGGATGCTCCAGACGTACGGGGTCGGTCTCGCGGGCAACGCGCAGCCCCAGACCCGGTACGCGGAGAGCGGCTGGAACGGCACCCCGCTCGCCGGAAGCGGCGAAGGGGGCCGGGTCCGCTGGATCCTGGAGCACTCCTACCCCCAGCTGAACGATCTGGCCGGGCTGGCCAAGGCCGCCGGAGCGGCCGCGCTCACCGCGGAGAGCGCGGCGGCGGGGACGCAGGTGGCCATCTGGCGGCTGGCCGAGGGCGTCCGCGTGGAGGCGGCGGACCCGGAGGCCGAGAAGCTCGCCGGATACCTCCAGCGAGAGGCGGGACGGCTGCCGGAGCCGCCGGCTTCGCTGGGGCTGGAGCCCGGGGAAGTGTCGGGTCCGACGGGCAGCCGGATCGGGCCGGTGACCGTGCGGACGGGCGCGCACAGCGTGAGCGTGACCCCGGACCCGGCGGCCGTCGCCATGGGGGTGCGCGTCCTGGACGCCGAGGGGCGGGAGGTCGACACCGCCGCCAACGGGACCAAGCTGTTCTTCGAGGTGCCGGCGGGGACGCCGGACGGCAGTGCCTCGGTCACCGTCCACGGGTCCACCCGGGTCCCGGTGGGGCGGGTCTTCACCACCGGCGTGCCGGCGCAGGTCCAGATCGTGGCCGGCTCCAGCGCGTCGGCCCTCGCGGCCACGGCGACGGCGAAGTGGCCGGAGCCCGCGGCCGTCCAGGTGGCCGAGGCGGCGTCCTCGGGGACGGCGGCGGCCACCCTCGGAGCCCTGTCCGGGCCCGCCTCCGCGATCTCGCCGGACACCTCGGAGGAGCGGCTGGCCACCAGCGGCAGCTCGGCGGCCACCCCGGTCATCGCCTCCCTGGCGGTGGGCCTGGTGGTGCTGGGCGGCCTGGTCGTCCTGCTCCTGCGCAAGCGGCCCCTGGAGGACGGGCCCGGCCCGCAGCGCGAGCAGGGCCGGGAGTAGCGGCGCCGTCCGGATCCCGGACCGGGCGGGGTGACGGTCGCCGCGGCCGGGTGGCCGCGGGGGCCGATTCGGATTCCGGGCCGCGGGTAGGTGCAGAAGATGGCTGATCAAGAACTGACCCTGCGCGGCGCGGTCGCGCGGTGGGACCGGCAGTTGTTCGACGTGGTGGCCCGGCGGCACTGGCCCGGGGCGGACGCGGTCCTGCCCCGGCTCGGGCGGGCGGCGAACCACGGCGTGCTGTGGGGCGGGACGGCCCTGGCGATCGCCGCCTTCGGCTCGGCCGGGGCCCGCAAGGCGGCCGGGCGCGGGGTCGCGTCGCTGGCGCTGGCCTCCGCGACGATCAACACCATCGGCAAATGGTCCGTACGACGGCCGAGGCCGTTGCTGGACGGGGTGCCCGCGGTGCGGCAGCTCGCCACCCAGCCCCGGACCACCTCCTTCCCCTCCGGGCACTCCGCGTCCGCGTTCGCCTTCGCCGCCGGAACGGCGCTGCAGTCACCGGCCCTGGGCGCGCTGCTGCTCCCGGTCGCCGCCTCCGTCGCCTTCTCCCGCGTCTACACCGGGGTCCACTACCCCTCCGACGTCGTCACGGGCGCGGCGCTCGGGGTGGCGGCCGGGTTCCTGGTCCGACGGCTCACCCGGGACGCCGAGGAGGCACGGATCGTCCCGGGTGACGAGCGCACGGCGGTCGGGGTGCCCGCACTGCCCGACGGGGCGGGGCTCACGGTGGTGGTCAACTCCGGCTCGGGCACGGCCGCCGCGGCAGGGCTCGACGTACTGCGCGAGCGGCTGCCCAAGGCGGAGGTCGTCACCTGCGAGGGCTCGGATCTCGCCGCGGAGCTGGCCGCGGCGGCCGAGCGGTCCGTCGTGCTCGGCGTCTGCGGAGGCGACGGCACGATCAACGCCGCCGCCACCGCCGCGCTGCGCGCCGGGATCCCGCTGGCGGTGTTCCCCGGGGGCACGCTCAACCACTTCGCGCTGGACCTCGGCCTCATGGGGACCGAGGACACCTGCCGGGCCGTGGCGGCCGGGCAGGCCGTCCACATCGGGGTCGGCCGGTTCACCCCGGGCCCGGATCCCGAGGACACGAGAGCCGGGTACTTCCTGAACAACTTCAGCATCGGGGCCTACCCGGAGCTCCTCCGCCACCGGCTGCGGTGGGCGCCCCGCATCGGCGGCGGCCCCGCCGCGCTGCTCGCGGCCTGGCGGGTGCTGCGCGCCGAGCGTCCCGTACGGCTCCGGCTGGCCGGGCGGCCGCGGAGCGTGTGGCTGCTCTTCGCGGGCAACGGCACCTACCGGGGCACCGGCCCGGCGCCCCGGTACCGCGAGAGCCTGGGGGAGGGCCTGCTCGACCTCCGGCTCGTCTTCGGCGGCGGCCGCCCGGGTCCCCGCCTGCTCGCCGCAGCCTTCGCGGGGCCGCTGTCCCGCTCCCCGGTGCACGTCGCCACCTGCCTGCGGAGCCTGCGCGTCGGGGACATCCCGGCCGGCACCCCGCTCGCCTACGACGGCGAATGCGGGCAGGCCCCGGCCGCGCTCGTGCTGGACGAGCTCCCGGACGCCCTGACGGTGTACCGCCCGCGCTGACACCCGTGCGGACCAGGCAATTCCGTATCAAAGTGGTGGAGCGGGATGATCGAAACCGCCTAAGGTGATCCGGAAAGAGGATCATCAGGTGTGTAACTCAAGAGGGTGCTGTCTGTGAAGTTGTCCCGGATCGCCGCTGTGGTCACCGCCGCCGCCATTGCTCCGGCCGTCCTGCTCGCCTCACCGGCTTTCGCGGACGACACCGCCCCGGGGTCGGGCACCCCGTCCTCGCCGACCGCTCCCGACCAGGCCCCGGCCGGGGCGGCCGGGGCCAAGCCGGCCGAGAAGGCCGCGGCGACCGCTCCGGAGAAGGCGACCGCTCCGGAGGCTGGCAAGCCCTCCGGTGAGACCGTGGGGACCCCTGCGGAAAGGCCCGCCGAGAAGCAGACGGGAACGCCGACCGGAACGCAGACCGATAAGCAGACCGAGAAGCCCGGTGGCAAGGACGAGCAGATAGACGAGGACCGCATCGCGATCCTGCGGATCATGCTCGCCGCCAAGGAGGGCTCCGTGGTCCGCGAAGAGGGCGGCAAGGCCCTCGACGGCGGGCCCGAGGCCATGCGCAAGTTCCTCGAGACCGGCCAGTTCGACGCCCGCGCCACGGACGAGAGGATCGCGCTCTCGCGGATGATCGGCGACCCGAAGTCGGGCCGTGCCGTGCGCGAGGAGGGCAAGAAGGCCCTCAGGGGCACGGACGCCGATGTCCACGCGTTCCTGGAAACCGGGCAGCACGTGGCGCGTGCCTCGGACGACCGGGTGGAGATCGTCCGGATCATCTCGAACCCGGACGCGGGCCGCCTCGTGCGCGAGCGGGGCGAGAAGGCCCTCAACGGCACCCCCGCGGAGCTCCGCGCCTTCGTGGAGCACGGCCAGTACGTGGCCCGCGCCTCCGACGACCGCGTCTGGCTGGCCCGGATCGCCGAGGGCGAGAAGGGCTGGGACACCGGCACGGCGGCCGACAAGCTGCTGAGCGGCGGTGCGAGCGACGCCGAGATGCGGCACTTCCTCGAGGTGACCCAGTACGAGCTGCGCCACCAGGACAACCGCGTCCGGATCGCCCAGATCATCAGCGACGCGGGACCCGAGCTGCGGAAGGCCGGGCGCGCCGCCCTGCGGGACAGCAGCCCCGAGGCCGTCAACGCGTTCCTCAAGACGGGCCAGTACGAGGCCCGCGCGAAGGACAAGGCCGCCGAGGAAGCCGGCAAGCCCGCCGAGGGCGGCACCGGCACCGGCACCGGGTCCGGCACCGGCACGACCGTGCAGCCCGCCGTCGCCACCACCGGGTCCGGCACCGGCACCACGCCCTCCGGCAACGGCAACGTCACCGTGAACGGCGCCGGCCACGCCCTGGCCTCCACCGGCGCCGGTTCCGCCACCGGGCTGGCCGCGGGCGGCGCCGGTGTCGCGCTCGTCGCGGGCGCCGGCCTGGTGCTCGCCTCGCGGATGCGCCGCGCGGGCACCGGAGCCTGACGGCCACCGCACAGCACCACCGAAGGGGCGCCGCGGCCACCCGCCCCGCGCCCCATCGGCATGCCCCCCCCCCCCCCCCGGTACGCCCAGGTGTGTCGACCCCGTACGTGGGTGACAAGCGTGCCACCCCCGGCCC
>NZ_JBSGWY010000051.1:0-26325 GCF_053609145.1 Streptomyces sp. NPDC054961
CCGACCACTGCTCATCAGAAAGATCCCCACGCCCCACACCATGATCATCACAGCGTGAGGCGTGGACCGGAACCCCTACCTAAAACACGGCCTAGGTGGGCGGGCCGTGAACACAATAGAATGCGCGCGACAGCTCGAAGCCTTCCGGTCCGCCGGAAGGCTTTTCGCGTTCTCGAGGAGGATCAGATGGCAGACCTGGCTGTCCGCAGAGCGGGCGCCGACGACCGGGACGTCCTGGAACGGCTCTGGCCGCTCTTCCTGCACGACCTGTCGGAGTTCCGGGGCGTCCTGCCGAACCCGGACGGAACGTACCGGCGCGAGTGGCTGGAGTCGGCGCTCGGCGATGCCACCTGGGCGGCCCATCTCGTCTGGTCCGGTGACCGACCGGTCGGCTTCGCGTTCGTCCGCGCGCTGGACCGCGAGGTGCGCGTGCTGAACAGCTTCTTCGTGGTGCGTGGGGCACGCAGGTCGGGCCTCGGGCTGCGGGCGGTGCGGTCCGTCCTGACCGCGCACCCCGGCCGGTGGGAGATCGCCTTTCAGGAGGAGAACGCGGGCGCGGCACGCTTCTGGCGTCGCGTCGCCTCCGCACTCGCGGGTGAGGCCTGGACCGAGGAGCGGCGACCGGTGCCCGGGAGGCCCGAACTGCCGGTGAACACGTGGGTCGCGTTCGAGGCGCGCTAGTGCCGCGCGACGTTGACGACAGCCCTCAGTGGCCGGGGGGCTCGTACGGCGGTACGTCCCGGCCGGGCTGGTAGTGCGGTCCCTGGCGGATGTGGCGGATCACGACGACCAGGTCGACGGCGGCCAGAACGGCGACGGCGGCGCAGGCCGCGGCCCACCCGGGCCGGGCGGCGAGCGAGAACACCGCCGCCCCGGCGGCGGCCCAGACCAGACCCCACAGGCTCAGCCAGAGGCGCAGCCGCAGCGGGCTGCGGGCGGTCACCGGCTCGTTTCCGGTTCGCATGGGCCATCACCTCTACGTGATCGACCGGGCCTGCCTCCTCTCCATGGTCCCACCCCGGGCGCGTCGCGTCCGCGTCAGGGACGGAGCTTGTCCACGGCGGTGGCGGTCGTCTTCTTGAAGGCGGGGACGGGCGCGTCGGCCAGGTTCCCCATCTGCCCCCACTTCACGACGGTCACGGTGGATCCGTCGCGCCCGATTCCGTAGAGGTGGACGCCGGGCTCGGAGTCCGGGATCGAGATGTTCACCCCGTAGACGTGCGCGCCCTCCTCGACGGGCAGCTTCCCGTAGTCCCGCCAGGAGGCCGTCCCGGCCGGTTCGGTCCGGAGCCAGTCCGCCGCGCAGGCGGCGACCTCGCGTTCCAGGGCGGTGGCGAGCGTGGCGGCCGCGCCGGCGGAGGAGGCGCGTACGGAGATCTGCACCGCGCCCGCGTCGGCCTCGGTGCCGAAGGTGCGGTACCAGCTGCCGGCCGCCGGGAGGACGCCGTCCAGGCAGAACGGGGCGGACTCGGGCAGGCCCTGGGCGACCGGGCCGGTGTACCAGGGGGAGGACGCGTGCGGGGGCAGGTCGGCGCCGCTCAGGAAGCCGGGCGCGGTGGCGGCCGAGGCCGTGGCCGTGGCGGAAGCGGGGGACGTGAGGGCGAGGGCGGTGGCGGCGGCCGTCGCCGCGAAGGCGGCGGTGATGCGTGCGGTGCGTGCGGTGCGTGCGGTGCGTCGGACCATGGTCGGTGCTCCCCGTGTCGGTCGGTGTGCTGGTGCAGCAGTGTGGCGATGCCCGAGGGGGCTCCGCCCGGGGCGGGCCGCAGGGCGTCGGTTTGGGACGAATCCGGGACAATGGGACGGTCGTGCGCTCCGTCTCGACGACGAGGGCCGTCCCTGGCGTATGTCCGCCGCCGTCGGCCGCCCGGCGTACGGATTCGCACACGGCTTCGTGGAAACGGGCAGCTCAGCGGCGTTGTCAGTGGCCGCGCCTAAACTCGACGGGAGAGGGGATCCACGAGGATCCCGCCGAATGCGGAGGGGGACGGTGTGGCCATGCGAGCGACGGCGCAGCCACGCGTGCCCGCCCTGACGGCGGCAGCGGTGGACCCGGCGGACCTGGTGGAGGCGGCGAGGCATGCGGCGCCGGTGGATCCCTCGGCACTCGCGGCCCTGACGCGCCACGCCGCCGTGTTCCTGCCCGCCGCGGTCCCCCGCGAGAGCCACTTCGCCTTCTGGGCACCCGACGGGGACCCGCTGCCCGCGGCCGGGACGCCGCAGCCGCTCACCGTGGTCCGTGCCCAGGGCGAGGGGGTCCGCAGCCGGACCGTTCCCGCCGTCACCCTGTCCGTCACCTCAGCGCTGCCGCTCCTCGTCCGCGCGGTCCGCGCGGTCCGCGCGGTCCGCGGCCCCGCCGTTCATCCCGCGACGCGCGCCTGGGGGACCGCCGCCGTCCAGGCGCTCACCCTCGTGGCCCGTGGCCGCCTGCTGCCCGGCCTGACCCCGGAGGGCATCGACGCCTGGCGGGCCGGGCCCCTGGACGCCGAGGACGTCGGGTACCTGCGCGCGGTCGCCGCCGCCCTGCCCCACGAGGGGTACGCCACCCCGCTGGCCGGCCGCCGCCCGCTCCACCTGCCCGAACCGGAGGCACTGGTCCGGGCGTTCCTCGACGCCGTCGCCGACAGCCTTCCCCGGACCCCGGCGGCGCCCTTCGCCGCGGGCCGCCCGTTCGCCGCCCAGGAGCCGCAGTACGTCCCCGGGATGCAGGAGTGGGCCGCGCAGGTCGCCTCCGGCGCGGACACCGGGGTCGGCATCTCGCTCCGCCTCGACCTGTCCTCCTTCCGGCTCTTCGACGAGGCGGAGGACGAGGACACCCGCCGTGCCGGTGCCGCCGTCGTCCAGGTGCACAGCCTCGCCGACCCGACCCTGGTCACGGACGCCTCGACGCTCTGGGCGGGCGCCGCCGCGGCCGGCTTCGGCCCCCGTGCCCGGGTCGACGCCGTGCTCGCGCTGCGCCGCGCGGCCCGGGTCTGGCCGCCGCTGCTGCGCCTGCTGGACCAGCCCGCCCCCGATGTCCTGGCCCTCTCGGACCCCGAGCTCGAAGACCTGCTGGGCCGCGCCGCGACCAGGCTGGCGGCCGCCGGAGTGCTGGTCCACTGGCCCCGCGAGTTCGCCCGTACGCTCTCGGCGACCGCGGTCGTACGTTCCACCGCGCCCGGTTCCGCCACCGACGGCACCGCCTTCTTCGACGCCGGGCACCTCTTCGCCTTCTCCTGGGAGCTGGCGCTCGGCGGCGACCGGCTCACCCCGGGGGAGATGGACGCCCTCGCGCAGGCCCACCGGCCCGTGGTGCGGCTGCGCGACCAGTGGGTGCGCGTCGATCCGGAGCTGGTGCGCAAGGCGCGCAAGCGCGAACTGGGGCTGCTGGACCCGGTGGACGCGCTGGCCACCGTCCTGACGGGGACGGCCGAGGTCGACGGGGAGCCGGTGGCCGTCGTACCGGTGGGGGCCCTGGCGGCCCTGCGGGAGCGGCTGACCGGGGAACTGGCCCCGCTGCCCCAGCCGGCCGCGCTGAAGGCCACCCTGCGCGACTACCAGGCGCGCGGCCTGGCCTGGCTGGACCTGATGACCTCGCTCGGTCTCGGGGGCTGCCTCGCCGACGACATGGGGCTGGGCAAGACCGTCACCCTGATCGCGCTCCACCTGCACCGCGACCGCCCCGAGCCGACGCTCGTCGTCTGCCCGGCCTCGCTGCTGGGCAACTGGCAGCGGGAGATCGAGAAGTTCGCCCCCGGCACGCCGGTGCGCCGCTTCCACGGCGCCGGCCGCAGCCTGGAAGGGACGGACGGAGGATTCGTCCTCACCACGTACGGGACGATGCGCGCGGGAGCGGCCCGGCTGGCCGAACAGTCCTGGGGCATGGTCGTCGCCGACGAGGCGCAGCACGTCAAGAACCCGCACTCGGCGACCGCGAAGGCGCTGCGCACCATCCCGGCGCCTGCCCGGGTGGCACTGACCGGTACCCCGGTGGAGAACAACCTCTCCGAGCTGTGGGCGCTCCTGGACTGGACCACGCCGGGGCTGCTCGGGCCGCTCACCACGTTCCGGGCCCGGCACGCCCGGCCCGTGGAGCACCAGCAGGAGGAGGACGGCGGCAACGAGGAGGCGGTCGCCCGGCTCGCCGCGCTGGTGCGGCCGTTCCTGCTGCGGCGCAAGAAGTCCGATCCGGGGATCGCGCCCGAGCTGCCGCCGAAGACGGAGACCGACCACCCCGTGTCCCTCACCCGCGAGCAGGTCTCGCTCTACCAGGCCGCGGTCGACGAGGCGATGGCCGTGATCGGCGCGAGCGAGGGCATCGAGCGGCGCGGCATGATCATGAAGCTGCTGGGCTCGCTCAAGCAGATCTGCAACCACCCCGCGCAGTACCTGAAGGAGGAGGACCACACCCGGATCGCGCACCGCTCCGGGAAGCTGGCCCTGCTGGACGAACTGCTCGACACGATCCTGGCCGAGGGCGGCTCCGTGCTGGTCTTCACGCAGTACGTCACGATGGCCCGGATCCTCGAACGCCATCTGACGGCGCGCGGGATCTCGCACCAACTGCTGCACGGCGGCACGCCGGTGGCCCGCCGCGAGGAGCTCGTGGACCGCTTCCAGGCGGGGGAGGCCCCCGTCTTCCTGCTGTCGTTGAAGGCGGCGGGAACCGGGCTGAACCTGACCCGGGCCGGCCACGTCATCCACTACGACCGCTGGTGGAACCCGGCCGTCGAGGAGCAGGCCACCGACCGCGCCTACCGCATCGGCCAGACCCAGCCCGTCCAGGTCCACCGCATCATCGCCGAGGGCACCGTCGAGGACCGGATCGCGGAGATGCTCGAGGCGAAGCGGGCTCTGGCCGATGCCGTGCTCGGTTCCGGCGAGTCGGCGCTGACCGAGCTGAGCGACCGCGAGCTGGCGGACCTCGTCTCCCTGCGCAGGCCCGCGTGATCACCGCGCGGGACGACCGCCGCCGCACGTTCGAGACGGTGCCGCCCGGGGTGGAGGCCGTCAGCTGGTGGGGCCGGGCCTGGGTGTCGGCCCTCGAAGCGGTGGCCCGCGACGGCGCCCGCCTGGCCCGCGGGCGGACGTACGCGGCCGAGGGCCACGTCGACGCCGTCACCATCACCCCGGGCCGGATCGTGGCCTACGTACGGGGCAGCCGGCCGCGCCCGTACCGCACCGAGCTGTCCTTGCCCGCCTTCGCGGACGCCGACTGGCGCGAGCTCCTGGAGGCGGTCGCGGCCGACCCGACGGCGCTCGCCGCGCTGCTGGAGCGGGACGTCCCGGAGTCGCTCGCGGAAACGGTCCTGCCCGGCGCGGGCGAGCTCGTCCCGCACTGCTCCTGCCCGGACGTCGGCCGCCCGCCGTGCAAGCACGCCGCCGCCCTCTGCTACCGGGCGGCCCGGCTCCTGGACGCCGATCCCTTCGTCCTCCTGCTGTTGCGCGGACGCGGCGAGCGGGAGCTGCTGGAGGAGCTCACCCGCCGCAACGCCGCCCATGCCGCGCGCGAACAGCCCGACGGGGCGCCGGACTTCCCCGGTGTGCCGGCCCGCGCGGCGCTCGCCCGCGCCGTCCTGCCGCCGCTGCCCGCCCCGCCGGCCGTGCCGGCCGCCGTCGGGCTGCCGCCCGCCTGTCCGGCCGATCCCGCGGCCCCGGATCCGCTCGCCCTGGACCAGCTCGCCGGGGACGCGGCCGCCCGGGCCCTGGCCCTGCTCACCACCGCCGAGGATCCGATCGGCGGCCTGACCCGCTGGCAGGACGCCGTCCGGCTGGCCTCGGCGCACCCCACCGCGGGGCTCACCGGCGCCGCCCGCGTGCTCTACCGGGACCTGGCCCGCGCCACGGGCCGGAGCACCACCGACCTCGCCCGGGGTGCGGCGGCCTGGCGGCAGGGCGGCCTGCCCGCCCTGATCGCCCTCGAAGAGCCCTGGGACCCCCCGGCGGGCCCCTTCGACCGGGCCCGTCCGATCCTCCTCGCCGCCGCCCAGGGTCCCTTCCGTCCCGACCGCAACCGCCTCACGGGCACCTCCCGTCAGCTCCGCCTCGGCCGCGACGCCCTCTGGTACGCGTACGAGAACCGCCTGGGCGACGACGACTGGTGGCCCGCGGGCAGCCCCTCCCCGGATCCGGTCACCGCCCTGCGGCGCTGAGCCCCGCCGCCCAGGTGGTCAGGGTGGCGAAGTCCGCCGGGCGCAGGCCCTGCCGGGGGTGGACGCGCAGGAGCAGGGCCGGGCCGGGGTGGTGCGCGGCGACCCAGACGCGGTCGCGGGGCGTGATCATGTCGTCGACCCAGGCGAAGGGCCGGCCCGCCGCCCAGGCGGTGAGGTGGCGGGTCTTCCAGGAGAGCCCGTCGGGGTCGTCGGCGAAGAGTTCCGGCCACTCGATGACGGGAAGATCGGTGGGTAGTCCTATGTGCGGGGAGATCATCGTGTTGGCCTCGTGCATCCAGGTGGTGGCCCAGGCGAGTTCGTACGGCAGGGAGAGCAGGCGGGGTCCGTGGGCGGGATGCAAGCGCACCCGCAGGCCGCGTCGGGCGCTGCGGGAATCCGGTGTGCGAGAGGACATCCAGACCGTCGGCCGCATCCGGTGGCTGGTGTAGCCGCGGAGGCCCGCGAGGCGGGAGCGGAACGGGTTCAGGGGTCCGTCCACGTCGAGGAGAAGCAGCGGATTAGTCATGAAGTAGGAATTACCCAGTACACGATGGGGTGAAATGCCTATCGCCGCTATAACCCGAACGTGTTTACCGCGTTGTTTCCGGTACGGGTGCAACGCCCGTGACTCCTCCGGAAAGCAGGAAAACTGATGCGTCACAGTCGTCGGAATGGCTTGATCGCGGCGGTGGTTGCGGGAGGTGGACTGGTGGCCGCGGGGGTGGGCGGCCTCGCCCACGCCGACGCGAACGCGGGCGGACAGGCCGAGCGTTCGCCGGGGCTACTCTCGGGGAACCTCGTGCAACTGCCCGTGCACACCCCGGTGAACGTGTGCGGGAACACCGTGAGCGTGGTCGGCCTCCTCAACTCGGCCGCCGGGAACCGGTGCGCCAACGGGACCCCGGGCGCCAGCCGTTCCGGGAACGCCGGGAACGCCGGGAACGCCGGGCCGTCCCGGTCCTCGCACTCCTCGCAGCCCGGTGCGGGAAACGGTGCCGGAATCAACGGGGGGAACAGCGGGGGGAATTCCGGGGGAGCGGTGGCCGAGGAGCGCGGAAAGGATTCTCCCGGGCTGCTCTCCGGCAACGGGCTCCAGCTCCCGGTCGACCTGCCCGTCAACCTCAGCGGCAACGCGGTGAGCGTCGTCGGCGTCGGCAACTCCTCGGTGGGCAACACCTCCGTCAACGGCGAGCAGCCCCCCACCGTCGCCGAGCCCGTCCGGCCGCCCGTGGACGTCCGTCCCGTCACCCCGCCGTCCCCGCCGTCCCCGACGCCCCCGCAGCAGGACGGCCCCTCGGCGCTCGCCCACACCGGGGCCGACGGCGCCGGCTACCTGCTGTCCGGAGGCGGAGTCCTGCTGCTCGGGGGAGTGCTGCTCTACCGCCGCTTCCGGCTCAGCTGACGGCCCGGCGGCGGGCGGCCGCTCCGGGCTCCGCCCGCCAGCCGTCGAGGACCGCGTCGATCCGGGGCGCCAGCCGGGCCCGGGCCGCGAACCGGGGCACGCCTTCCATCAGCAGGGAGTCGTACTCGGTGTCGAGGTGCCGCACGGCCGCCCGGACCGCCGCGTACACGGCCGGCTCGTCGAGAGCCCGGCCGGCCGCGCTGCGGCCGACCCGGCCGCTGCCGCGCACCGAGGCGTGCGCGGCGATGGCCCGCGCCCGGTCGGCGGGGCAGCCGGGGAACAGCCGCAGGATCTCGGCGGCGAAGGCCGCCGTGAAGCGGGTGTCCTCGGCCTCGCGGCGCAGCCGGTCGCGGTCGCGGCGGCGGGCCCGCGCCTCGGCGTCCGCGAGGCAGGCCCGCTCCGCGCGGGCGAGGGCGGAGTCCTCGACGAGCAGGCCCAGACGCTCGTAGCGGCGGCGCCGTCTGTGGAAGCGCAGGACGACGGCGGAGAGCGAACTGGCCTCGTGCGCCCGGCGGGTGAGGGCCGTGTCCCCGCGCGGCAGGTAGACGAGGTGCCCGAGGTCCGCGCAGTCGAGGCAACGGGGTACGCCGGCCTCGCGGACGAGACGGCGGAGCGGACCCTGCCGGCATCCCGCGCAGTGGATCTGTTTCGTCGACTCGAACACGACCAGGCTCATGGAGGAGTGATACCGCCGTCCGGGCCTTATATCACCTTTTCTGCATGGGGAGTTGTGCTTTCGCCGCGTCTTCCCGCCCCCTCATGCCGTCGTCCTACCGTCGGTCGAGCGGGTTGCGGCGGGCGCCCATGGAGGAGGCGCACGTGGGTGGAGGGCAGGCGACGGCACGACGCCCGAGGGCAAGGTCAAGGGCGGCGCGCTCCGCGGCGCGGTCCGCCTCCGGCCTGGTGACGAGGGAGGTCGCCCTCGGGCCGGGCGGCAGCACCGGCTGGCACTACCACCAGGTCCCGCTGATGGCCTTGGTCAGGTCCGGGACGCTGACCCGGATCCTGAGCGACGGCACGGTCGAGGTGCACCACGCCGGCACCCGCTTCGTCGAGCCGGCCGGCATCCACCACGTCCACCTCGGCCGGAACCTCGGCGCGGAGCCCGTCGTCCTGCGGATCACGGCCGCCCTGGCCGAGGACGCCCCCTTCGCGCTCCCCGTCGAGACTCCGGCGCACGCCTCAGACGAGTCGGCGTATCTCCCCGCGGACCCGGTAGAAGCCACCTGAAGCCGGGTGCAGCCCGTCCACCACGTACCGCGCGCCCGGGACCCGGATCCCCCGGGGGAACTGCACGTTCCAGGAGGGCTCGAAGCCGCCCGACAGCACCTGGACGCGCATCCGGTTGCCCTGCTGCACGCACTCCACGACCACGCCGCCCGGGGGCACCGAGGCCACCGACACCGTCGCCACCGCGGCGGGCGTCGCCGCCGGGGTGTAGACGGGCAGGGCGGCCGCGGACTTCACGTCCACCGCCGTCGGCACCGAGCCCTGCCGGGCGGCTGCGATGGCCGCCTCGCTCGCGTCCACGCACACCAGCGAACCGTCCGTGGTCACCAGGTACAGCCGCTCGTCCAGGTACTGCATGGACAGCGCGGCCCCGCTGCCGGTGCCCAGCTTCCACAGCCGGCGCCCGTCGGCGTCGAAGCAGTACACCGAGGACGCGAGGTCACCGGCGAAGACGTGCCGGCCGTCCGGCGAGGTCGCGCACGAGTACACCGCCGCGTCGCACCGGTAGGAGGCCTCCACCGCGCCCGTGGCCTTCGACAGCCGCTGCACGGTGTTCCGGCCGGTCCCCGCGTACACCGCGTGGTCCTCCTGCCAGCCGAACAGCACCGAACCGTCGGTCGCGGTGTGCCACAGCTCCCGCCCGCCGTCCGGCGCGTAGGCCGTCACGCCCTTGCTGTGGCCGTGGTAGACGGCGCGCTCGTCCGCGCGCACCATCCAGGCGTTGCTGCCCGAGGACCGCCGCGACCACTGGAACTCGTCCTCGTGGTCGATGACCGTCAGCCCGCCGCTGCGGTCGGACACGGTCAGCACGCCCTCGCGGATGTCGAGCCAGAAGATGTCCACGTCGGCCGCGATGTCGTACGCCCCGAACGGCACCTTCGACGACAGGTCGTACACCGTGCCGTCGTCACAGCCCGCGTAGATCCAGAACTCGTCCGCCACCAGGCATTTCACCCCGTCCGGCAGCGAGTAGCGGGCCAGTACCTCACCGCCGTGGCTCAGGGTGTAGACGTCGCCGGCCTGGTTCCCGACCCAGCAGCGGTCCTCGTCGACGTGGATCCCGAAGGCCGAGGAACCCGTACGGAACCGCCACAGCACCGGTGCCGCCGCGCCCGCCGTCGACGGCGTGGACGTCACCTGCCGGCGCGTCACCGACCGGGCCGCGCGGCCGCCCCGCACCGCCGGGGCGTAGCCCTTGCGGACCTTCTCGCCGACCTTCTTGGCGGCGGCCGCCCGTGCCTTCTCCACGGTCGGGAAGGAGGCGTTCTGCAGCTGGCCGTCGGCGCCGATCCGGCCGTACCGCACGGAGACGGCCGTGCCGTCCACGGTCACCTCGTAGAACTTGTGGGCACCGCCGTCGTCCTGCGACAGCTCCAGATACGTCGTTTCGGCAGCCATGACAGACCCCTCCCCCAGGCCGGGCCGCCGGCTCCTGTGCGCCGGTGATCCCTCGTCAAAAACGTTAGGGGCCACCACTGACAATGGGCTCGTGCAGCTGGAAGCGATCACATGGCAGCGGATGGCCGAGCGCCTCGCCGGTCACCTCGAGGACGGCGCGGGGGACGGCGCGGGCGAGGGTGCGGGCGGCGGCGAGGCCGTCTGGCGGCGGGTGGGCATCGACGGCGCGCCCGCCGCCCGCACCGCCGTGCTCGCCGGGGAACTGGCCGAGGCGTTGCGCCCGCGCGGCCGTCCGGCCCTGGTGGTGGCGACCGAAGGCTTCCTGCGCCCGGCCTCCCTCCGCTTCGAGTTCGGCCGCGAGGACGTCGACTCCTACCTCGAGGGCTGGTACGACACGGCCGCGCTCTGGCGCGAGGTCTTCGGACCGACCGACCCGGGCGGGACCGGCCGGGTGCTGCCCGACCTCTGGGATCCGGCGACCGACCGCGCGACCCGCAGCCCCTACGTCGAACTGCCGCCTGGCGGGGTGCTGATCGTGCACGGCCCGCTGCTCCTGGGCCACTGGTTCCCCTTCGACCTCAGCGTCCACATCAGCCTCTCCCCGGGGGCGCTCGCCCGCCGCACGGAGCAGTCCGACCGCTGGACGCTGCCCGCCTTCGCGCGCTACGAGGCGCAGACCGGTCCGGCGGACCTCGCCGACGCCCTGGTCCGCGCCGACGACCCGCGCCACCCCGCCTGGACGGGCCTGCGCGGAGCCCGCGACGGCTGACGCGGGGCCCGCAGCCCTCCGCACGCAGCCGCGCCGTCACGGATTTCCGCGAACGGCAACAAGGGGATCCCGGCCCGGTGACGAACGGTTCAGGCCATCGCCCTGTCCGTTACCGGCCGCTACGTTGACGGCACGCTACGACGGCGGCCACCCGGTGGCAGCCCCGGCAGAGGGAGACGGCCATGCGTGCACACCGCCCGGCAGTGCGGGACTCGAGACGGATGCGCGGGCAGGCGGCGCTGGCCGCGCTCGCCCTGTGCGGGGCCCTGGCCCTCACGGGCTGCAACGGAGACGACGGCAGCGGAGGGCCGGGGCCGGGAGCCTCCGTCGCGAGCCCCACCGGCAGCCCGGCGGCCACGCCCTCCCCCTCGGCCCCGGTGACCCCCTCGAAGTCCCCGAAGAAGCCGACCCCGACCGCTCCGAGCGCCACCGCGGCGGGCGCCACGAAGACGCCCGCACCCGGTTCCGCCTGCGACCACAAGATGCCGGTCTCGCCGGACGAGATCGCCGTCTACCGCTACACGCCCGAAGGCGGAGCCCACAGCCTGATCCTCAAGCACGGCCACTGGGGCTGTGCCGCACCCGGCGCCGACGCCGCCCCCTTCGAGACGGTCGGCAAGGAGACGTACCTCAACATCGCCGAGGACGCCAAGATCACGGCCGTCACCCCGATCGTCGCGAGCACGGTGAGCCAGTCCATCACGCTCCAGCAGCTCATCGACTGGCTGATCGCCCACCCCGACCAGGGCCGCGTGTTCCGCTACCACCTGAACGCCGAGGGAGTCATCGACGCCCTCGACCAGCAGTACACCTCGTAGTACCTCGCGTCACCCGCGTCACCCGCGTCACCTCGTGGTACCGCGTAGGGCCCCGCAAGACTGCGTGACGGCTCGTCACACCTCGTGGCGGGCCGCCGAGCCGGTCCGGTGCCGGGGTTTTCCCTACGGCCGTCCGCCCAGTCGTGTCACCGCCTCCGCCGCCGCCCGGCACCCCGCTCCGGCGGCCCAGGCCGATCCCGCGCCCGCCAGCCGGGCCGCCAGGAAGGCGCCGGTGAACGCGTCCCCGGCGCCCGTGGAGTCCACCGCCTCGGCGCTCTCCGCCGCGACCTCGGCCGTCACCCGGCCGTCCTCGGCGATCAGCGCCCCGGCCACGCCCCGGGTGACCACCACCAGCGGCACCCTGCGGCTCAGCTCCGCCGCCGCCCGCGCCACCCCGCCCGCCTCGGTGGACCCGGTGGACCCGCTCAGCCCCGCCAGCAGCAAGGCCTCGTCCTCGTTCGGCAGGAGGACGCCGGCCCCCGCCACGGCATCGAGGAAGCGCTCCGGACCCAGCACGGCCAGGAACCCGGCCGACGCCGGGTCCACGCTCACCGGTACGTCCCGGGCGCGGGCCGCCCGCAGCGCCACCCGGGCCAGGTCCCGGCTGCTGTCGGCGAAGAACAGATAACCGGACAGGTGGAGATGGGCCGCTCCGTCCAGCAGTTCGGGCACCCAGTCCTCGGGGGCGAGCCGCAGCGAGGCACCGCTGTCGGTCAGGAAGGTCCGCTCCGCGTCCCGGCCGACCAGCGCGACCACCGTGCCGGTCGGCTCGGCCGGGTCGATCACCAGGGTCGGCCGCACCCCCGCGTCGAGCAGGGCCCGCTCGTGCCACCGGGCCGTTTCGCCGCCCACCCGCGCGAGGAGCCGCACGTCCGTGAGCCCCGTACGGGCCGCCCAGCAGGCGGCGTTGGCCCCCGCGCCGCCCGGCAGGGTCCGGATCCGGGCCGGGGTGTCGGTGGCCGGGGCCAGGGGCTCCGCATGCACCGCCACCACGTCGGTCACCACATCCCCGACGACCAGCAGGGCACCCGGCCCGCCGGTCGCACGGCCCCGGCCGGTGGCGTCACCGCCGCGCACGTCACCGCCGCCCGGCCCGCCTGAAGCCGGCCCGCCTGAGGCCGGTCCGCCTCCGGTCACGGCCGCGCCGCCCAGGCCCGCGCGATCCGGGCCCCGAGGCGCACGTTTCCGCGTACCGCCGCCAGGTTGGCCTCCAGCGAGGCCCCGCCCGTCGCACGCACCAGGAACCCCAGCAGGAACGGTGTCACCGCCTGCCCCGTGATGCCCCGCTCCCTGCACTCCGAGAGCGCCTCGGCTAGCACCCGGTCGTGCAGTTCCGGATCCAACTGCTCGGCCTCCGGCACCGGATTGGCGACCAGCAGCGCCGACTCCGTTCCGCCGAGGGCGTCCTGGGCGGCCATCACCGCCGCCACCTCCGCGGGCTGGTGCACCGTCCAGTCCACCGGCTCGCCGGAGTCGGCCAGGTAGAACCCGGGGAAACGATCCGTCCCGTATCCGAGCACCCCCACCCCCAGCGTCTCCAACCGCTGCAGCGTCGCCGGCACGTCCAGGATCGACTTCACCCCCGCGCACACCACCGTGATCCGTGTCCGCGCCAGGAGCGACAGGTCCGCCGACTCGTCCTGCGACCCTGTCCACTCCCGGTGGACGCCGCCCAGACCGCCCGTGGCGAAGACCCGCAGCCCCGCCCGCGCCGCCAGGAAGGCCGTCGCGGACACCGTCGTCGCGCCGGTCGCCCCCGTCGCCAGCGCGGGCGCCAGATCCCGATGGCCCAGCTTGCGCACGCCCTCGCCGCTCGCGATCCGCTCCAGCCGTGCCGTGTCCAGTCCCGCGTGGGCCACGCCGTCGATGACCGCGATCGTGGCCGGAACGGCTCCCTCCGACCGGACCAGCTCCTCCAGTTCCCGGCCCACCGCCAGATTGCGGGGGCGCGGCAGGCCGTGCGCGAGGATCGTCGACTCCAGCGCGACGACGGGCTGCCGCCGGGCGAGGGCCTCGCGCACCTCCTCCGACAGGACCGGTACGGGGGCCTCGGGCGATGACGACGCTGCTGTGTGCTGTGACATGTCCCCATCCCTGGCACGGGATCCGGGGCCCCAAACGCGTCGCCGCCGACCGGGCGCGAACCTGTCCGAGTAGCGTCCCCCGTGAGCGGCGTGAGCGGTAGCTGCGGGATGGGCGCCCGGGGCCCGCGCGATGTCCCACCCGCTGGGGCACCGGCCCGCCGGGGCTCGACAGGGTGACGCGCCGGGAAGGCGCGCGCTGGACGCTCTGGTCACCCCGGGGTGCGGTGCGCCCGGATTAGGCTGGCGCGCCATGAGCACCAATGATCACAACGCCGCCCCGTCCGCCGCCCCCGCTTCCTTCGCCGTCTCCGTACCGGACCTCCCGGACACGGAACTGGAGCGCGAGGACCTCGATCCCGCGCAGGTCCTCTCCGGGGATCCGGTGGTGACGGGCAAGGTGCTGTGGGAGGCAGCGGACGGCTCGCAGGTGCGCGGGATCTGGCAGATCACCCCCGGCGTGGTCACCGACACCGAGGCCGACGAGCTGTTCGTGGTGGTCAGCGGCCGCGCCACCATCGCGGTGGAGGGCGGCGCGACGCTGGAGGTCGGGCCCGGCTCGGCCTGCGTGCTGCGGGAGGGCGACCGGACCACCTGGACCGTCCACGAGACGCTCCGCAAGGCGTACCACATCTCCTACTGAGCCGGTGCGGACGCCTTCACCGGGTGGCGGCGCGAGGTGAACAGCGCGAGCGCCGCCATCGGCAGGAGCAGCGCGGCGCCGACCGCGTTGAGCCAGCCGTAGCCCGCCTGGGACATGATCAGCCCGGCGACCGCGCCGCCCACGCCGGCGGCCGTGTTCATCGTCAGGTCGCTCAGTCCCTGTACGGCGGCCCGCGCGGGCTGCGGCACCGAGTCGGTCAGCAGCGCCGACCCGGACACCATGCCCGCGGACCAGCCGAGGCCGAGCAGGAACAGTCCGGCCGCGCTCTGGGCGTGATGCGGGCCGGCCGTGCCGGCGAGCAGCGCGGCCACCGACAGCAGCCCGGCCGCGAGGCCGATCACGGACAGCCGGCCGAGCCGGTCGGCGAGCCAGCCCATCACCGGTGAGAAGGCGAACATGCCGGCGATGTGCCCGCTGATGACCAGCCCGATGAGCTGCAGCTCGGCGCCGTGGTGGCTCAGGTCGACCGGGGTCATCACCATGATCGAGACCATGGTGGTGTGGGACACCGCGATGGTGACCAGCGCGAGCCGGGCCCGGGGGGAGGCCTTGACGGCCGCGAAGCCGGCGCGCAGCGAACGCCCGGCGCGGGTCTGCTCCGCGGGCGCGGCGAGCGCGCGGGCCGTCAGGAGCGGGTCCGGGCGCAGGAGTACGGCGATCAGGGCGGCGGTGAGCAGGAAGACGGCGCCGGCCCAGACGAAGGGCCCCGCCATCTCGGGTATGGAGGTGCCGGCGAAGCTGCGGCTGGCGGGGGCGGAGAGGTTGGGGCCGAGCACCGCGCCGAGGGTGGAGGCCCAGACGACCAGGGAGATGGCCCGGGCGCGGCGGCTGGGCTCGGCGAGGTCGGAGGCGGCGAAGCGGGCCTGGAGGTTGGCGGAGGACGCGGCTCCGAAGGCGGCCATGCCGAGCATCAGGAGCGGGAAGCTCTTGACCGAGGCGGCGAGGACCACGAGGGCCGCGCCGGCGGCGCCGATGAGGTAGGCCAGGACCAGGCCGGGGCGACGGCCGCGGGCGGTCATCAGGGCGGCGAGCGGGAGCGAGACCAGGGCCGTCCCGATCACGGCGGCGGTGGAGGCGAAGCCGGACAGCGACTCCGTGCCGCTGATCTCGGTGGCGAGTACCGGGGCCAGGGCGATGCTGACGGGGACCCCGATCCCGCTGAGCATCTGGCTGGCGATCAGCACGCCGGAGGTGCGGCGCTGGAGCCGGGGCAGGTCGGCCAGGGTCACCGACGTGGCGGTCCGGTCGGCGGTGGGCTCGGCGCTCACGCGGTCGGCCCCTGACCGGGACGCGGACACGGGAGCGTTACGGGCGCGGGCGCGGGCGCGGCAGCAGTAGTCACCGCCGCAGTTTCGCACCCCTTACCGCCTGGCGGAACCGAGTAAGCGGCCGCCGGGACCGGGACCCCGGCGGCGGGTCTCCGCGCCTGACAGGAGGTCTGCGGACGGGCGGCGGAATCCGCGTCGTCGTCGGCGGCGGAACACGAAACGGCGGAGGCGACGGAACCGCGTCGGCGGGGGCGGCGGGGCGGACAGAGTGTCGGACGCGGACCTCGCGTCCGAAGTGTCCGAGGTCAGAACAGCGGCGGCGGGAGCACGCCCTCCAGGGCGAGCAGGACGCGCTTGGTCTCCACGCCGCCGCCGAAGCCGCCGATGCCCCCGTCGTTCTCCACGACCCGGTGACAGGCCACCACCAGCGGCAGCGGGTTCGAGCCCATGGCGTTGCCGACGGCCTGCGCCGCGCCCGGCTGGCCGACGCGTGCGGCCAGCTCCCCGTAGCTCACGACCGCCCCGTAGGGCACCGAACGGTCCAGCTCCCGCAGGACCTGCCGGTTGAAGCCGGAGCTGAGCCGCCAGTCCAGCGGCAGGTCGAAGCGGCGCAGGGTGCCGGCGAAGTACGCGGTCAGCTGGCGTATCGGCTCGGCCAGCAGGACCTCCTCGCCCGACGGCGGATGCCAGGCGTCGGCGCCGAGCCGGGAGATCAGCGCGCCGGTCATCCGCGCGGTCCGGTCCGGCCCGGCATGGAACTCGACCCGGACCAGACCCTCCGGGGTCGCGGCCAGGAGGAGGGGCCCGATGTCGCTGGGGACGACGGTCCATTCGAGGCGCGGCCCGCGGGGCCGCTCGGTGCTGTCCACCCCTTCACGGTACGGCCACCCGCCGACAGCGACGGTCCCCGGTTCAGTACCCGCCCACCGCGTTCCGTACGACATCGGGCTTGTTGGTGATGATCCCGTCCACGCCCATGTCCTGGACCTTCCGGGCGGTCTCCGCGTCGTCCACGATCCAGGTGTCCACCTCCATCGCCTTGCCGTGGGCGCCGAGCAGTCCGTGCACCGCCGCCACCCAGTCCTCGTCGATCGTGGTGTACCAGGGGTTGATCCGGTCGGCGAACTGGGCGTACCGGGGCAGATCGGCCACGGGCGGGGTGCCGAGGAAGGCCGTCACGAGGTCCGGGCGCAGCTCGTGCACGATGCGCACGGACTCGGCGCTGAAGCTCTGGACGACCAGCCGGCGGCTCACGTGGTTCTCGTCGAGCCAGCCGGTGTCGGCCAGCACCCGCAGGGTCTGCTCCTCGATCCCGGGGTAGATCTCCGGCTTCTTGATCTCCAGGAGCAGCCGCTGCCGGTTGCGCTGCACCCGGTCCATGTACTCCCGCAGGGTCGGCACGCGGGCGCCCGCGAACCGCGGCGCGAACCAGCTGCCCGCGTCCAGCCCCCGGATCTCCTCCGCCGTGAAGTCCTTGACGCGCCAGGGCTTGCGGTCGGGGTACACCTGCTCGACGTCGGTGGTGCGGGCCAGGGTGTCGTCGTGGATCACCACGAGCTCGCCGTCCTTCGTGCGCTGGACGTCGTTCTCCACCCACTCGATGCCCATGACCATGGCGAGGTCGATCGCCTCGAGGGTGTTCTCCGGCGCGTACGCCGAGGCCCCCCGGTGGGCGTACACGATCGGGTTGGAGAGCCAGTCCGGACCGGGCGCCGCGGAGGCGGCCGTCGCGCCGAACACGGTGAGGGTGAGTCCCAGGATGGCGGCGGTGGCCGCGGCGACGGGTCGGACGTACATGCGCGTTCTCCTCGGTCGTGAGCCCTGCTCCTGCCTCAAACGGGTGTGGAGCGGCATTTGTTGCGGCAGTGCACGTGCGGGATTGCGGTTTTCGACGGTCTTTCAGGGAGAGCCGTGTACGGCGATCATGGGGTTGAAGATCGTGGGGGCGCCACCGAACTACGACAAACGGACCAGACGACCCGCACGGATCCGACGGGCCGCGGGAGCGTGGAGTGTCAGTGGAGGGTCGTACGGTTGACCCATGCGGCCCGTATCGAAGATCGAACGCACGGTGGCGCCTTTCGAGGTCGTCAGTTCCTACCAGCCCAGCGGTGACCAGCCGACGGCCATCGCCGAGCTGGAGAAGCGCATCCGTGCAGGTGAGAAGGATGTCGTGCTGCTCGGCGCGACCGGAACCGGCAAGTCGGCGACCACCGCCTGGATGATCGAGAAGCTCCAGCGGCCCACGCTGGTGATGGCACCCAACAAGACGCTCGCCGCCCAGCTGGCGAACGAGTTCCGCGAGCTCCTGCCGAACAACGCCGTCGAGTACTTCGTCTCGTACTACGACTACTACCAGCCCGAGGCCTACGTACCGCAGTCGGACACCTACATCGAGAAGGACTCCTCGATCAACGAGGAGGTGGAGCGGCTGCGCCACTCCGCGACCAACTCCCTCCTCACCCGGCGCGACGTGATCGTCGTCGCCTCCGTGTCCTGCATCTACGGCCTCGGCACCCCGCAGGAGTACGTGGACCGGATGGTCCCCCTCAAGGTGGGGGAGGAGATGGACCGCGACCAGCTGCTGCGCCGCTTCGTGGAGATCCAGTACACGCGCAACGACGTGGCCTTCACCCGGGGCACCTTCCGCGTGCGCGGCGACACCATCGAGATCTTCCCGGTCTACGAGGAACTGGCCGTCCGCATCGAGATGTTCGGCGACGAGATCGAGGCGCTGTCCACCCTGCACCCGCTGACCGGCGAGGTGATCAGCGACGACCGCGAGCTGTACGTCTTCCCCGCCAGCCACTACGTCGCCGGCCCCGAGCGCATGGAGAAGGCCGTCCGCGGCATCGAGACCGAGCTGGCCGAGCGCCTCGCCGAGCTGGAGAAGCAGGGCAAGATGCTGGAGGCGCAGCGGCTGCGCATGCGCACCACCTACGACCTGGAGATGATGCGCCAGATCGGCTCCTGCTCCGGCATCGAGAACTACTCGCTGCACATGGACGACCGCGAGCGGGGTTCGGCGCCCAACACCCTCATCGACTACTTCCCCGAGGACTTCCTCCTCGTCATCGACGAGTCGCACGTCACGGTCCCGCAGATCGGCGCGATGTACGAGGGCGACGCCTCCCGCAAGCGGACCCTGGTCGACCACGGGTTCCGCCTCCCGTCGGCCCTGGACAACCGGCCGCTGAAGTGGGAAGAGTTCCAGAAGCGGATCGGCCAGACCGTCTACCTGTCGGCCACCCCGGGGAAGTACGAGCTCTCGCGCGGGGACGGCTTCGTCGAGCAGATCATCCGCCCGACCGGCCTCATCGACCCGGAGGTCGTGGTCAAGCCCACCGAGGGGCAGATCGACGACCTCGTGCACGAGATCCGCCAGCGGGTCGAGAAGGACGAGCGGGTCCTGGTCACCACCCTCACCAAGAAGATGGCCGAGGACCTCACCGACTACTTCCTCGAGCTCGGCATCCAGGTCCGCTACCTGCACAGCGACGTCGACACCCTGCGCCGCATCGAGCTCCTGCGCGAGCTGCGCGCCGGCGAGTACGACGTCCTGGTCGGCATCAACCTGCTGCGCGAGGGCCTCGACCTGCCCGAGGTGTCGCTGGTGGCGATCCTCGACGCCGACAAGCAGGGCTTCCTGCGCTCCGGCACCTCCCTGATCCAGACCATCGGCCGCGCGGCGCGCAGCGTCTCCGGCCAGGTCCACATGTACGCGGACAGCATCACCCCGGCCATGGCGCAGGCGATCGACGAGACCAACCGGCGCCGCGAGAAGCAGGTCGCGTACAACACGGCCCACGGGATCGACCCGCAGCCGCTGCGCAAGAAGATCAACGACATCGTGGCGACGATCGCCCGCGAGGAGCTCGACACCGAGCAGCTCCTCGGCACCGGGTACCGCCAGACCAAGGACGGCAAGGCCGTCAAGGCGCCCGTCCCGGCGCTGGGCGGCAAGGCGGCCGGACCGGCCAAGGCCGGCGCCAAGGGGGCCAAGGGCGCCAAGGGCGCGAAGGCCGGCGTGGTGGCGACCGACCGGCCCGCCGCCGAACTGGCCTCGCTCATCGAGCAGATGACCGAGCGGATGCGCGGCGCGGCCGCGGAGCTCCAGTTCGAGGTCGCGGCCCGGATCCGGGACGAGGTGAGCGAGCTGAAGAAGGAGCTCCGGCAGATGAAGGAAGCGGGCCTCGCCTGACCCGGAGGCGGTCAGTAGGGTTGGCACCAGCCGCAGGTACACGCTGCGCACCCACATCGGGGCGGGCTAGGAGAGGGGACAGCGCGTGACGGTCAACATGACCAAGGGTCAGGCCATCAGTCTGCAGAAGGCGGACGGAGGCACGCTGACCGCGGTCCGGATGGGCCTGGGCTGGCAGGCGGCCAAGCGCCGTGGGCTCTTCGGCTCGCGGACCCGGGAGATCGACCTCGACGCGTCGGCGGTGCTCTTCGCCGACAAGCAGCCCGTGGACGTCGTGTTCTTCCGGCACCTGCAGAGCGACGACGGCTCGGTGCGCCACACCGGTGACAACCTCGTCGGCGGTGTCGGCCAGGGCGGGGACGACGAGTCGATCCTCGTCGACCTGCAGCGCGTGCCGGTGCACATCGACCAGATCGTCTTCACGGTGAACTCCTTCACCGGCCAGACGTTCCAGGAAGTGCAGAACGCGTTCTGCCGCATCGTCGACGAGACCAACGGCCAGGAGCTGGCCCGCTACACCCTCGACGGCGGCGGCCAGTACACCGCGCAGATCATGGCGAAGGTGTCGCGCGTCGGCAGTGGCTGGCAGATGACGGCCCTCGGGAATCCGGCCAACGGGCGGACCTTCCAGGACCTGATGCCGGCGATCCTGCCGCACCTGTAGGACGAAGCACGGCGCAACCGACGGCACGGCAGAAGAACGGGTACGGGGGAGGGGCTGCACGATGACGGCCGAACTGGTCCGGGGGCAGAACCACCCCCTGTCCCGGAGCCGGGTGGAGGTCAGGGTCTCGGCGGGCACACCGGTGCTCGCCCTGGTCCAGGTCTGCGACGACGCGGGCCGGCTCGCCGGGCCCGGAGCGGTGGCCCACCCCGGCGCCCGGACCCTGCCGGGTCTCGAGGCGTCCGAGGGGGTCTCGGCGCGGCACCGCGTGGTCGTCGACCTCGACGCGGTCGGTCCGGCCGTGCACCGGGTCGGTGTCGTGCTCGTCCTGCCGCCCGGCGGTCCGGCGCGCTTCGGAGCGGTCCCGGCGTCCTACGTGTCCCTGGCCGAACCGGAGGGCGCCGAGCTCGCCGGGTACACGCTGACCGACCTGGATTCCGAGACCGCGGTCCTCGCCCTGGAGCTGTACCGGCGCCAGGGCGCCTGGAAGGTCCGCGCCGTCGGTCAGGGGTACGCCGGCGGGCTCGGCGCGCTGCTCGCCGACGCCGGCCTGAGCGCCCCGGCGGCCGCCGAGCTCGCCGCCGCGGCGACGGGACTCACGGCGCCGGGCGACATCACCCTGGCGGCCCTGCCGACCGGGACGACGCCCACCGTGCCGCGCGGCCTGCGGGCCCCGGCCCCCGCCCCCCACCAGGCCCCGGCGCCGGACGCGCCGCCGGCCCCGGCGTCTCCCGCGCCCCCGGATCCGCTCCCGGCCTCGGGGTCCCCCTACGCGGGCACGCCCGGCGGAGACACCGCCGGCGGACCCCCCACGATCAGCTACGCCCACCCGCGCCGCCGCACCAGCACCGAACCGCCCGAGCCCGCCCCGCGCGCCGCCGCGCCGGCGCAGCCCGGCGAACCGCCGCGGCCCGTCGCCGGGGACGCGAGCGGCTGGTCCATGGAAGAGCGGCTCTACAACCAGGTGTGGGGCATGTTCGAGGACATGGCCCGCTCCGTCGCCGCCTACCGCGGCGCCGTCGAGTTCGCCGACTCCCGCATGGACCGCGAGCTCGACGAGGCGCTGTCCGACCCGCGCCACCGCCTCGGCGGCTCCGGCAACGCCGCCCGCGACACCGCCCGCGCCCGCCGTGACGAGCTGGTCGCGCGGGCGCAGGCCGCCCTCGACCGGGACCTCGACCAGCTCACCGCCGAGGCCGAGGTGGTCGAGCCCGCGCTGCCGGCCCCGTACGCCCGCTGGGACAACCCGGTCTGGCACGACCCCCGGTCCGCCGCCCCGCCCGCGGAGAGCCCGCTGGCCCTGCGCCTCGGCGACCTGCACCTGCCCGAGCGGCCCGGCCTGCGCATCCCCATGCTGGTCCGGGTCCCGCTGGAGCGCGGGCTGTGGATCGACAACGGCCGCACCGGCTCCGAGGCCGCCATGGCCATGGACACCGACCGGCTGCGCCGGGCCGCCATGGACATGGCCGTCGCGCACGCCGCCCGGCTGCTCGCCGCCCATCCCGCCGACCGGCTCGCCGTCCACGTCATCGACGCGGCCGGCGCCGGAGCCGCCGCGCTGGCTCCGCTGGTGCGCGCCGGGGTGCTGGCCGGGCCGCCCGCCGCCGGGGCCGCGGGGGTCACCGAGACCCTGGAGCGGCTGACCCGGCGCGTGGACCTCGTACAGATGGCGGTGCGGGCCGGGGCTCCCGAAGACCTGCCGCCCGATGTGGACACGGCCGATCAGCTGCTGATCGTGCACGACTTCCCGCACGGGTTCGACGACCGGGCCGTCACCCGTCTGCGCTACCTCGCCGATGAGGGGCCGGCGGTCGGCGTCCACCTGCTGATGGTCGCGGACCGTGACGAGGCCTCGGCCTACGGGCCGCTGCTGGATCCGCTGTGGCGCTCGCTGATGCGGCTGTCTCCCGTGCCGGACAATCACCTCGCCGACCCCTGGGTCCACCATGCCTGGACCTTCGAACCGGACCTGCCCCCGCAGGGCAGCCGGGTCCTGGACCAGGTGCTGGAGCGGGTGACGGCGGCCAGGCGGGCCGCCGGGTAGCCGGGTGGCCGCCGGCAGCGCCCGGCGGCGGCCGCCCACCGCTCCCCTCCGGATGACCGGTCACTGACCAGTTCTTGGTTTCCCCTTTACCTTCCGCGGACATGCCGGGTACCCTGGTGAGCGCGGAGGGGAGTATTCCTGCTTTCCTGTACGGCGTGCCCGTCAATACGGACCGTGACCGGTCCCGGGGCGCCGGCCCGCGGCCTCCCGGCCGTCAGGGTGGAAGAGACCTCCGGCAGCGATGACGCTGACACAGTGCTGAGCCATCTGCCGGAGGCATGTAGCCGTGGACGTTTCCTTGACCCTCTGGGTGCTGACCATTCTTGGTCTGGGCATCCTCATCGGCGCCGATTTCTTCATCGGCCGCAAACCGCACGACGTTTCCATGAAGGAAGCGGGCATCTGGACGGTCGTCTGGATCGCCCTCGCCGCACTCTTCGGCCTCGGCCTGCTGTTCTTCGGACACGGCCAGGCCTCCCAGGAGTTCTTCGCCGGGTTCATCACCGAGAAGTCCCTGAGCGTCGACAACCTCTTCGTCTTCGTCCTGATCATGGCGAAGTTCGCGGTCCCCTCGCAGCTCCAGCAGCGCGTCCTGCTGGTGGGCGTACTGATCGCCCTCGTCCTGCGCGCGATCTTCATCGCCGCGGGCGCCACGATCATCGCCAACTTCTCGTGGGTCTTCTACCTCTTCGGCGCGTTCCTCATCTACACCGCGTGGAAGCTGATCCAGGAAGCCCGCAAGGACGAGGAGGACGAGGAGTTCGAGGAGAACCGCCTCCTCAAGTCGATCGAGAAGAAGTTCGGCGTCGCCGACCGCTACCACGGCACGAAGCTCTTCATCCGGGAGAACGGCAAGCGGATCCTGACCCCGCTGATGATCGTCATGCTCGCCATCGGCACCACCGACGTACTGTTCGCCCTGGACTCGATCCCCGCGATCTTCGGCCTCACCCAGGACCCGTACATCGTCTTCACCGCCAACGCCTTCGCCCTGATGGGCCTGCGCCAGCTGTACTTCCTCATCGGCGGCCTGCTCGAGAAGCTGGTCCACCTCAGCTACGGGCTCTCCGTCATCCTCGGCTTCATCGGCATCAAGCTCGTGCTGCACGCCCTGCACGAATCGGGCCTCCACGTCCCGCAGATCTCCATCCCGGTCTCCCTGGGCGTCATCTGCGGAGTCCTCGTGATCACCACGATCACCAGCCTGATCGCCTCGAAGAAGCAGGCGGCGACCGAGGCCGCCGCCTCGGAGCCCAAGAGCGTCGACGCCTGACGCCGCGTCCGTCCCCCGCTCCACGCCGAAGGCCGACCCGGGTGCACAGCCCGGTCGGCCTTCGCCGTTCGTTCGGGGGCACGATCCGAAAGAGACGGGCTACGCCGGTCCGAGGTCCAGGATGTGCTCCGGGACGGCCCGCAGGTGCCGCAGGATCTGCGTCACGCCATGGCTCAGCCTCTGGGCGTCCTCGCCTTCCATGGCCTGCTCCAGCCCCGCGAGAGTCGCCCGGTCGGACATGGATCCGAGGTGCTCGGGAAGGGCCTTGACCGCATCGGCTATGGCGGCGATCTGGTGCTCCAGGTCGATCCGCAGCCGGCGCAGGACGTCCATGTCGGATTCCTCGGCCGCCTCGGTCGGGGCGGCGGGGTCGACGACGGTCAACGCGTGGGCGCCGTTGACGGTGAAGGGTGGCTGGTCGTCGTACGGAGGCTCGCCGTCCCCTTGTGGTTCCGCGGGGCCCCGCGTGCCGCGCGGCCGGGTCCCGGACTCCTTCGTGAAGGTCCGGTTGAACCAGGCGCGGGTCGCCCGCTTGTCGATGGGCGCGCCGTTCTCGTCGACCTGGAGGGGGTGCCGGTCACCCTCGTCCATGGCGAGCGAGAGCTCCCGCAGCAGTCCGACGGCCTGGGCCGGATTCATGCGCATGGCGTGGATGCTGTTCGTGACGCTCCGCCGCACCTTGTCGGCCTGGACGCCGTCGTCGTCGATCTTCTGCCCGGCGATCGATCCCCGGTCGGCGTCGACGATGTCGTAGGCGGCGAGCCAATGCGGAGCCCGGTAGGCGAGCAGTTCCTCGAAGGCGTCGAGATCCGTGTCCGCGGCGGCGAGCAGCTCCCGCAGCGGACGGCCGGAGAGAGTGATCCCCTGCCGGGCCGTGTTGCGGGGGAGGATCTCGGCGACGCGGGGGTTCCAGGGCTGCGGGTAGGACTCGGAGGTCAGCGCGGACCAGGCGCGGACCCGTCGGTTCACGTCCTTCGAGCTGAGCTGCGAAGGTGCCGGCTCTCCTAGGGCCACCCGGATCTGACGCCGTTTGGCCATCTCCGCCTCGGTGGGGAAGAGCTCGGTGAGCAGCCGCATCGAACGGGCGTCGCGGAGCTCCGAGACCGAGGCGTCCGCGGGGACGCCGGGGAGCGCGCTGATGGGTGCGAGACCCGCGAGTACGTCGGCGACCGTGTCGTCCAGCAAGCGGTACGCGGTGTACGCGCCCAGGACGCCGCGGCCCAGGGCGCGGCCCCGGTCGTTGGGCCCGAACTCGAGGGGCGGGTGCACGTGATCGCGCCGGTTGTTGCCCTGCACGATGCGGAACAACCGCTCGGGCGTCGGGCAGCCGATGACGAGCTGACCCTCGACGGAGGAGATCTCCTTGGCGCGCTGGGCCCGGCTGTCCGTTTCGCCGGCCTTCTCCGCCTCCGTGTACTCGGCGTTCAGCAGCTCCGAGAACTGCTTCAGCCAGAAGGAGGGGTTGACCGAGATGTCCTTGCTGTCCTCGTGGCCCAGTTTCCGGAAGGGCACTCCGGTGAGGACCTCGGCCGAGGTGATGCCGAAGAGCTCCTGGCGGTACTTCGTCCGGTTGTTGCCGCGCACGGCCATCCAGCCCCAGTACGAGGCGGGAAACCTCGGCGTGCCGTCGGGCAGTTCAGGGGGGTTCTCCGTCAGCGTCACGTGCTGCGGGACGTACATGCAAGGCTCCACCTGGCCGTTGAGCACCAGGTCTTCCTTGAGGTCGTAGGTGCGCATGACGTCGCGGTTGGTCAGTGCGTTGACCGCCTGGTCGACGCACCTGATCAGGGACTCCCGGTCGGTCACGGCGCTCTCCAGCGCGGCGAAGGTCAGCTCCGAGCCGTTCTCCGTCACACGCTTCCAGGAATGGACCGTGGAGAGGGCGCGCCCGGAGTTCTGGCTCGGCCCGGGATTGACGACCGAACGCCACGAGGAGCTGATGCGTTCGTTGTGTTCCCACACGATGCCGCCGACCCCGTGCATGCGGACGGTCGCGGTGAGGACGCGGCCGGCGTCGGTCGGCACCCAGCGGCAGCTCGCGGGGCGCAGGCGCCGGACGCCGTCCGGTTCCTCCTCCGGGGTGGTCAGGGCATCCTTCGGGCGGACGATGAAGGGAGCGATCTGCTCCAGCGCACCGCGGGGAGTGTTGACGCCCGGGGTGGCGAGCACCGCGTCGACCCACCGCTCCTGCCACTCGCTCGGGGCGGGGGCGGGGAACGGGGCGAGGGGGGGAGCGGACATGGCGAGCCTCCGGATTCGGTGACGAGCGGTGCGACCACGGCGTGGGGCGGGGGGGGGGGGGGGGGCCCCCCCCCCCCCGCGGCGGGGCCCGGGCGGCGGCGCGCGGCCGGGAGGGACCCCCACACCCCGCGCAGCGCCCCGGGG
>NZ_JBSGWY010000051.1:26333-44138 GCF_053609145.1 Streptomyces sp. NPDC054961
GGCGGGGGGGGGGGGGGGGGGGGGGGGCGGGGGGGGGGGGGGGGTCCGGCTGGGGGGCGCCGTTTTTTGGGGGGCCGCGGGGGGGGGGGGGGGGGGGGGGGGGGGGGGGGGGGCCCCCCCCCCCCCCCGCGTCGGGTCACTTGGCCAGGAGCAGGGCGGCGAATGCCACCACCAGCGCGCCGATGCCCGTCAGGGTGACGACGACGGGGAGCGGCCAATTGCGGCTCTCCAGTGCGCGGATGCGCGTCTCGTGGTCCCCGACGGCCTCGTTGCGGGCGGTGAGGGTGGCCACGGCTTCCCGGAGGGAACGCAGCTCCGCGTTGTGGTCCGCAAGGGGCGCGGGCCCGTAGGGGCCGGGTGTCCACGGCATGGCCGGATGGGCGGGACTGCTGCCGTCGGAGCCGTTCAGCATGCGCTGTTCCTCGTCGTGACGTGTCGGTAGGGGCCGACTGTCCGCCGGTGCCCGGGTGGGCATCGGGGAGTTCGACGAAGACCGATGGCACGACGTGCCGGTCGCCGTCGATGCCGTGGGGTCCGCCGGAGTGGCGTATATCCGGACAACGACCGCCCTCGGGCCTTCCTCGTGCGCATCCTTGGCGTCAGGCCGCTGTGTCCCGGGGGGACCGGCGTGACGCATGGAGGACCACCCTCCCGAATTCCGGTACAGGGTGCATGAGTTCAGTCCGACATGGGCGTGCTCCGTCCCTACGAGTACCGCGGACGGGATCGTGTCCGCAGCGGTTTCCCTCTTTTTCACACGAAGGCGGTCTCCGCCGTGGCCCGCACGACCACCGGGTTCGTTTCCGGCAGGAGGGCGAAGCAGGCCAGGGAGACCAGGGCGATCGCCGTCAGGTACACCGCCACGGCCCACGGCGGGCCGGAGCCGTCCGCCAGCGCCGTCGCCACGATCGGGGTCAGGGCGCCGCCGAGCACCCCGCCGAGGTTGTAGCCGACCGCGGCGCCCGTGCAGCGGATCCGCGGGGCGTACAGCTCGGGCAGGTACGCGCCCACCACCGCGAACATCGTCACCATGCCGAGCAGGGCGCCGAGCAGGCCCAGCGTCATCAGCAGCGGGTCCGCCGTGCGCAGCAGGGCCACGAACGGGAACATCCACAGCGCGCAAGCGGCGCAGCCCGCCAGGCACAGCGGGCGCCGGCCGTAGCGGTCGCCGAGCACCGCGATCGCCGGGGTCGCCAGGCCCTTGACCGCGACGGCGGCCATGACGCAGGCCAGCATCACCGAGCGGTGCACCCCGAGGTGCTCGGTGGCGTACGCGAGGGACCAGGTGGTGGCCGCGTAGAAGACCGCGTACCCGGTGGCCAGCGCCCCGCCGGTCAGCAGGAGCAGCCGCCAGTGGCCCCGTACGACCTCGGTCAGCGGGGCGTCGGCCCGGCGGCCGGTCTCGGCCAGGGCGCGGAACTGAGGGGTCTCCTCCACGGAGCGGCGCAGCCAGAGGCCGGCCAGTACCAGGAGCCCCGCCACCCAGAACGGCACCCGCCAGCCCCAGGCGGCGAACTGCCCGTCGCCGAGCGTGCTCGACAGGGCCAGCATCAGGCCGTTGGCCAGCAGGAACCCCACCGCCGGACCCATCTGCGGGAAGCTCGACCACAGTCCGCGCCGTTCCTCCGGGGCGTGCTCGGCGGTCAGCAGGACCGCGCCGCCCCACTCGCCGCCCAGACCGAGGCCCTGCAGGAACCGCAGCAGGATCAGCAGGAAGGGCGCGGCCGCGCCGATGGAGGCGTACGAGGGCACGCAGCCCACCGCCACCGTGGCCACACCGGTCAGGAGCAGGGAGCCCAGCAGCACCGGGCGGCGGCCGTGGCGGTCGCCGATGTGGCCGAAGAGGACGGAGCCGAGGGGCCGGGCGAGGAAGCCGATGCCGAAGGTGCCGAAGGCGGCGAGGGACCCGGCGAGCGGGGAGAAGGAAGGGAAGAACAGCGGGCCGAGCACCAGGGCGGCGGCGGTGCCGTAGACGAAGAAGTCGTAGAACTCGATGGCGGTGCCGGCGAGGGAGGCCGCGGCGAGCCGGAGCATCGAGGGCCGCGCGGGGGCGTCGGCCCGCACGGGTACGGCTACGGGGGCCGCGGCCGGTGCCGGGCCCGCGGTGGGGGAGGGGTCTTGTTGCATGGTGCAGCAACTACCCCGCCCCGCACCGGCGGGACAGGCGTTCGGCGATCATCGACCGGAAGGGAGTGCGGCCTGGCGCGAGGTTGACGAAAGCCCCCGCGCAGGCCGTCGAGGGCCCCGCTACCAGCCGCGTTCGCGCCACTCGGCCAGGTGCGGGCGCTCCGCGCCGAGCGTGGTGTCGTCGCCGTGGCCCGGGTAGACCCAGGTCTCGTCCGGCAGCACCGCGAAGAGCTTGTGCTCCACGTCGTCGAGGAGCTGCCCGAAGGCCTGCGCGTCGCCCCGCGTGTTGCCGACGCCGCCCGGGAAGAGGCAGTCGCCCGTGAACACGTGCGGGTGGCCGTGCGGGTCGTCGTAGACCAGGGCGATCGAGCCGGGGGTGTGGCCGACCAGGTGGCGGGCGGTCAGCGTGACCCGTCCGACCGTGATCGTGTCCCCGTCCGCGACGAGCACGTCGGTCGGGACCGGGATGCCCTCCGCGTCGTGGGCGCCCGCGTACGTCCGCGCGCCGGTGGCCCCGACCACGGTCTGGAGCGCGCCCCAGTGGTCGCCGTGCTGGTGGGTGGTGACCACCGAGGCGATGCCGCCGTCGCCGATCAGGCTGAGCAGGGTCTCCGGCTCGGCGGCCGCGTCGATCAGCAGCTGCTCGTCGGTGGCCCGGCAGCGCAGCAGGTAGGCGTTGTTGTTCATGCCTCCCACCGCGACCTTGGAAATCATCAGGTCCGAGAGTTCGTGCACGTCGGCCGGACCGCCGACCTTGACCGCTCCGCTGTACGTCATGTCGGCAATCCTAGAGCGGGGGGAGCTCGGGCAGGCCGTCGCCGGCCAGGACGGCGAGGTGGGCGCCCCGGAGACCGCGTCCGGCGAGCCAGCCGAGCAGCTCGTCCGCGGGGCCCTCGAGGACCACGGGGGTGCCCTCGGTGCCGCCGGTGTACCAGACCTTCCCGGCCGTGTCCCGCAGCGTCACCGGCGGGACCTCCGGGCGGCCGGACCAGCGGTCGGCGAGGAAGTCGATCTCCCGCTCGGTGAAGTCCCCGGAGAGGTCCGCGAGCTCGTAGCCGATGTTCAGGTCGACGTGGTGCAGCTCGACCTCGACCAGACGCCGGAAGGGGACGCGGGCCGCGACGTCGGTGACGCCGTTGCGCAGCTCCACGATGCGGGCCCAGTCCTGCGGGCGCCCGGCCGCGGTCTGCCAGCGGGCGGCGGAATTCCGGACGTCCTCCAGCTGTTCCAGGAGGGGTCGGCCGAAGTCGCGCGCGATGTCGGCGTCGCGGGCGTCGCCGCTCTCGTACATCGGGCGGCCCTCGAAGACGTTGACGAGGGCGTCGGCGTTGCGGGCGAGGTGGGCCAGGATGTGGCCCCGGGTCCAGCCGGGGAGGTGTGACTCTTCGGCCAGGGCGGCGTTGTCCAGCTTCGCGGCCGCGGTCAGCAGCCGGTCGGTGGCTTCACGTACAGATCGCAGGTCGTGCACATGATCAATCATGCGGCCGAGCCTAGTGGTTCAGGGGGACCCGCCACACGATCGGGTGAAGCGGTCGGCGGAGTGCCTAAAATCGAATGCACGTGCTATACGCTCGGAGTCCAGTCTCCAAGTCCACGGCAGAGGCGCCCCCCAATACCCTGGGACGGGGGCCCGTGCCTCCCGCTCTCTCAAGAAAGGTGCGGACCGGCGTGACCGACCGTCTCATCGTTCGTGGCGCTCGCGAGCACAACCTCAAGAACGTCTCGCTCGACCTGCCCCGCGACTCCCTCATCGTCTTCACCGGACTCTCCGGTTCGGGCAAGTCCTCCCTGGCGTTCGACACGATCTTCGCCGAGGGGCAGCGCCGCTACGTCGAGTCGCTCTCGTCGTACGCCCGCCAGTTCCTCGGACAGATGGACAAGCCCGACGTCGACTTCATCGAGGGCCTCTCCCCGGCCGTCTCCATCGACCAGAAGTCCACCTCGCGCAACCCGCGCTCCACCGTGGGCACCATCACCGAGGTCTACGACTACCTCCGCCTGCTCTTCGCGCGCATCGGCAAGCCCCACTGCCCCGAGTGCCGCCGGCCGATCTCGCGGCAGTCGCCGCAGGCGATCGTCGACAAGGTGCTCGCGCTGCCCGAGGGCAGCCGCTTCCAGGTGCTGTCGCCGCTGGTGCGCGAGCGCAAGGGCGAGTTCGTCGACCTCTTCTCCGACCTCCAGACCAAGGGCTACAGCCGGGCGCGGGTGGACGGGGAGACGATCCAGCTCTCCGAGCCGCCCACGCTGAAGAAGCAGGAGAAGCACACCATCGAGGTGGTCATCGACCGCCTCACCGTCAAGGACGGCGCCAAGCGCCGGCTGACCGACTCCGTCGAGACGGCCCTCGGGCTGTCGGGCGGCATGGTGATCCTGGACTTCGTCGACCTCGCCGAGGACGACCCCGAGCGTGAGCGGATGTACTCCGAGCACCTCTACTGCCCGTACGACGACCTCTCCTTCGAGGAGCTGGAGCCGCGCTCCTTCTCCTTCAACTCGCCCTTCGGCGCCTGTCCCGAGTGCACCGGTATCGGTACGCGCATGGAGGTGGACCCGGAGCTGATCGTCCCGGACGAGGACAAGTCCCTGGACGAGGGCGCGGTCTCGCCGTGGTCGCTCGGTCACACCAAGGACTACTTCCAGCGGCTGATCGGCGCGCTCGCCGCGGAGCTGGGCTTCCGCACGGACATCGCGTGGGCCGGGCTGCCGCTGCGGGCGAAGAAGGCCCTGCTGTACGGCCACAAGACGCAGATCGAGGTCCGCTACCGCAACCGCTACGGGCGCGAGCGGGCCTACACCACCGCCTTCGAGGGCGCGGTCCCGTTCGTCAAGCGGCGGCACTCGGAGTCCGAGAGCGACGCCAGCCGCGAGCGCTTCGAGGGCTACATGCGCGAGGTGCCGTGCCCCACCTGCCAGGGCACCCGGCTCAAGCCGATCGTGCTGGCGGTCACGGTGATGGACCGCTCCATCGCCGAGGTCGCCGCGATGTCGATCAGCGAGTGCGCGGACTTCCTCGGGCGGATGAAGCTCGACGCCCGCGACAAGAAGATCGCCGAGCGGGTCCTCAAGGAGGTCAACGAGCGGCTGCGCTTCCTCGTCGACGTGGGCCTCGACTACCTCTCGCTCAACCGCGCCGCCGGCACGCTGTCGGGCGGCGAGGCCCAGCGCATCCGGCTGGCCACGCAGATCGGCTCCGGCCTCGTGGGCGTGCTCTACGTCCTGGACGAGCCCTCCATCGGCCTGCACCAGCGCGACAACCACCGGCTCATCGAAACGCTCGTGCGGCTGCGGGACATGGGCAACACGCTCATCGTCGTCGAGCACGACGAGGACACCATCAAGGTGGCCGACTGGGTCGTGGACATCGGCCCGGGGGCCGGCGAGCACGGCGGCAAGGTCGTCCACAGCGGCTCGCTGAAGGACCTGCTGAAGAACGGCGAGTCGATCACCGGGCAGTACCTGTCCGGCAAGCGGTCCATCCCGCTCCCGGACGTACGCCGTCCCGTGGACCCGGCGCGCAGGCTCACGGTCCACGGCGCCAAGGAGAACAACCTCCAGGACATCGACGTGTCCTTCCCGCTGGGCGTGCTCACGGCGGTGACGGGCGTATCGGGTTCGGGCAAGTCCACGCTGGTCAACGACATCCTGTACACGCACCTGGCGCGCGAGCTCAACGGCGCGCGGTCGGTTCCGGGGCGGCACACGCGGGTGGACGGCGACGACCTCGTCGACAAGGTCGTGCACGTCGACCAGTCGCCGATCGGACGGACCCCCCGGTCCAACCCGGCGACGTACACCGGCGTCTTCGACCACGTCCGCAGGCTCTTCGCGGAGACGATGGAGGCGAAGGTGCGCGGCTACCTGCCGGGCCGCTTCTCCTTCAACGTCAAGGGCGGCCGCTGCGAGAACTGCTCGGGCGACGGCACGATCAAGATCGAGATGAACTTCCTGCCGGACGTGTACGTCCCGTGCGAGGTCTGCCACGGCGACCGGTACAACCGGGAGACGCTGGAGGTCCACTACAAGGGCAAGTCCATCGCCGAGGTCCTGAACATGCCGATCGAGGAGGCCTCGGAGTTCTTCGAGGCCGTTCCGACGATCGCCCGGCACCTGCGCACGCTGAACGAGGTCGGCCTCGGCTACGTGCGGCTCGGGCAGTCCGCGCCGACGCTGTCGGGCGGTGAGGCGCAGCGCGTGAAGCTGGCTTCGGAGCTCCAGAAGCGGTCGACGGGGCGCACGGTGTACGTCCTGGACGAGCCGACGACGGGTCTGCACTTCGAGGACATCTCGAAGCTGATCAAGGTGCTGTCCGGGCTGGTGGACAAGGGGAACTCGGTGATCGTCATCGAGCACAACCTCGACGTCGTCAAGACCGCGGACTGGGTCGTGGACATGGGCCCCGAGGGCGGTTACGGCGGCGGTCTCGTCGTCGCGGAGGGCACCCCGGAGCAGGTCGCCTCGGTGAGCACGAGCCACACCGGCAAGTTCCTGCGGGACATCCTGGGGGCGGACCGGGTCTCGGACGCGGTGGCCTCGGGGTCGGCCCGGCCGGCGAAGAAGGCCGCGCCCGCGGCGAAGAAGGCCGTCGCCAAGAAGGCCGTCGCCAAGAAGGCCGTCGCCAAGAAGGCCGTCGCCAAGAAGGCGGCTCCGGCGAAGAAGACGGCGCGGGCCCCGCGCAAGGCGTAGCCCCGGGGTGGCCGGCGCCGTGACCGGAAGGTTCGCCCCCGAACCTTCCGGTCGCAGGGTCGGCCGGACGCCCTAGGTGGCGATGCCGATCGCGTGGCCCGCGGTCGACGGGTCGGAAAGGGCGGTCAGGAGGGCGTCCGCCACGTCCGCGCGGGGGATGAAGCGACCGCCCGGCACGTTCCCGTCCACCGCCCGGCGGTAGGCGCCCGTCCGCGGCCGGTTCAGCAGCCTCGGCGGCCGGACCACCGTCCACCCCGCCCGGCTGCCGGCGATCGCCGCCTCCATGACCTCCAGGTCCGCGTACACGTCCCGGAGGACCCGCCGCAGCACGGGCAGGACGAGCACCCGCGCGATCACCCCGTCCGCCGGGGTCACCGGCCCCAGCGGGGCCGCGCTGACCGCCGACAGGCGGGTCACGCCCGCCCGGTCCATCGCCGAGACGATGGCCCGCAGCGCCGGGCCCGCGATCGGGGTGAGCCGGGCCTGCTTGTTGCTGGAGGCCCCCAGCGCCGAGACCACCGCCTCCCGCCCGGCCAGCACCGGGACCAGCGCGTCCTCGTCCGTCAGGTCCCGCACCACCGCCACCTGGAGCCGGTCGTGCGCCGGTACGTCCAGCCGCGCCGGATCGCGGACGACCGCGGTGACCTCGTGGCCCGCTTCGAGTGCCTGCCGGACGACCTCGCGGCCGACCCCGCCCGTGGCTCCGAACACCGTGATCTTCATCCGTGGCTCCCGAATCGAGACAGGTGGGTGAGTGTTTACTCACCCCTGCTTCCGTTAGGGTGAGTGAATGCCCACCTCCAAGTCAAGCCGGCCCACCCCCGAGCGCCTGCTGGACGCCGCCGAGACCCTGATGCGCACCAGCGGCCTGGCCAACGCCACCACCAAGGCGATCGCCCGCGAGGCCGGCTGCTCGGAGGCCGCGCTCTACAAGCACTTCACCAACAAGGAAGAGCTGTTCGTGCGCGTGCTCATGGAGCGCCGCCCCAACGCCGGAGCGATGATGGCCGCGCTCACCACCGACCCGGGGGACCAGTCGGTCGAGGAGCGGCTCGCGGTGATAGCCCGCTACGCCTCGCTCTTCTACGCCGACGCCATGCCCATGGCCGCCTCGCTCTTCGCCGACCCCGTCCTGCTCACCCGCCACCGCGAGGGCGTCCGGCAGATCGGCGCCGGCCCGCACGTGGTGCTGGAGGCCCTCCGGGGCCACCTGGCCCGCGAGCTCGAACGCGGCAGGCTGCGCCCGGACGCCGACCCGCGGACCGCTGCCGCGCTGCTGCTCGGCGCCTGCTTCCAGCGGGCCTTCTTCCTGCACTTCTCCGGTCCCGACACCGTGCAGCCGGTCGAGGAGTTCGCCCCGGCCGTGGCCCGCACCGTCTGGGCCGCTATCCGCTGACCTCGGAGGCGTACGGGGGCTCCGCGCCCGCCCGCGCACAGGTCAGCGCGGCCGCGCGGGCGGCGTACGCCAGCGCCCCGGGCCAGTCCACCGGAGCGGCGCCCGCGCGCCGGGAGCCGGCCGGACCGGAGCCCTGGGCCGCACCGTCCGCGAGCCGGTGCAGCAGAGCCGCGTTCACGGTGTCGCCCGCGCCGATCGTGTCGACCACGTCGACCCGGCACGCGGGCACCGAGTGCTCCGCTCCCTCCCGCGTCCACACCGTCAGCCCCCCGGCGCCGCGGGTCAGCACCACCGCCGAGGGCCCCGCGGCCAGCCAGTCGCGGACCCCGCCGCCCAGCCAGGCCGCGTCCTCCTCCGACAGCTTCAGGACCGAGACGTGGGGGAGCCAGGACAGGAAGCGCTTGCGGTAGGCGGTCGGCTCCGCGATCAGCGCCGGCCGGATGTTGGGATCGAGGAAGGTCAGCAGCCCGCGCCCGTGCTCCCGCCGCAGCAGGGCCTCGTAGGCGCTCGCCCCCGGTTCCAGCACCAGGGAGCAGGTGCCGAGCGCGAGGGCCCGTACGTCCCGTGGAAGCGCGGGCGGCAGGCGGAACAGCCGGTCGGCCGTGCCCTCCACGTAGAACCCGTACGCCGCCGAGCCGTCCGGGGCCAGCGAGGGCACGGCCAGGGTGGTGGGCTCCGGCCCGCGCTGGACCAGGGAGAGGTCCACGCCGGCCGCCCGCAGCCCGGAGAGCAGGGAGGCGCCGAACCCGTCCTTCGAGACCCGGGAGCAGAAGGAGGCCCGCGCCCCGAGGCGGCCCAGGGCCAGCGCGGTGTTGTACGGCCCGCCTCCCGGCCGGGGCAGCAGCGCACCCGGCGGCTCCGCGACGGGCACCAGGTCGATCAGGGCTTCTCCACCGACGACGATCACGCGGGGGAAGCTACCCCATCGGGCGCCGGTATCGTCGGTCGGGCCCAGCCCAGCCTGATCCCGGGAGAACCGCATGTCCGCGTCGCAGTCAGCCGCCCGCCGTACCGTGCTCAAGGGCGCCGCCGCGCTCGTCGGGGCCACCGGGACCGGAGTGACGCTCGCGGCCTGTTCCACCGAGGGCAACGGCGCCGCGGGCTCCCCCGCGGTCCCCACCGCGCCCGTGGAGCTGGGCGCCGCGGCCGACGTGCCGGTGGGCGGCGCGAAGCTGTTCCGGGAGGGCAAGGTCGTGGTCAGCTGCGCGGAAGCCGGGCAGTACAAGGCCTTCAGTGCGAAGTGCACCCACGCGGGCTGCGTCCTGGACAAGATCGTCGACGGGGAGGGCAGCTGCCCCTGCCACGGCAGCCGCTTCGACGTGACCACGGGCAAGGTGCTGCGCGGCCCGGCCACCGACCCGCTGCCGGAGGTCCCGGTGAAGGCCGAGGGCGGGAAGCTCATCGCGGGCTGACCGCGGGCTGACCGCGGGCTGACCGCGGCCGGGCGCGCGGGCGGCCGGCACGGTCCGGGATCACTCCCAGTCCCAGCCGATCCCCACGATCCCCCGCCGCACCCCCTGCTCCACGAGGTGCACGGCCCGGTGCGGTCCGCTCGGGGACAGGTCCGAGAGCTGCCCGCGCGGCGCCTGCGGCCCGCTGCGGGTGAAGCGGCGCCAGCGCACCGGCAGAGCGGCCTCGTCGAAGCTGACCTGGAGCACGTACTGCCCGCCGGTGTAACGGAAGCCGCGCACGTACTCGGTGCTGCGGCCGGCGGTGCCGTCCTCGAAGCCGTAGCCGAAGACGTAGGTGTCCCCGGCGCGCAGCCGGGCGTCGAAGAGCAGCTCGGCGACGACCACCCCGGCCTCGGGATGGCGGCGGATCCGACCGGTCCGGCAGTTCTCGTCGGCCCACACCCGCACCCGGGCCGGATCGCAGCCCGGGTCGCCGTGGTGGACGGCGACGTACCGGTCGACCCCGTCGCGGTGGGCCCGTACGACGTGCTGCGACGCGCGGCCCAGCAGCTCCCCGGCGGCCCCGATCCGGACCCGCTCGTGGTGTCCGACGGTGTGCAGGCCGCCGTCGGCCGGCAGTTCCATGCCGGCCAGCAGCCCTTCCACGGCCGAGCCCACGCTCACCAGCGCCCGGTACGAACGCGCCTGCGGCCGCGGGGTCTCGGGCCCGGCGCCGGGCTCCGGCACGGCCAGCAGCCGCAGCAGGGAGCCCTCGGGCAGGTCGAGGATCTGCTCCAGGGCCCGTACGGCCCGGAGGGACTCGGTGCGGCGCGGGCGGCGGGCGCCCTGCTGCCAGTAGCTGAGGCTGGTCACGCCGAGCTTGATGCCGCGGGCGGCCAGCCGGTTCTGCACCCGGTGCAGGGGGAGTCCGCGGGCCGTGAGGGCCGCGCGGAGCGCGAGGTGGAAGGGCCCGGCGCGCAGGACCTCGGGCAGCCCCGGGGCGCCGGCGAGGTCGCCGTCCGGGGGGAGTGCCGCGAGCGCCGGGAGGACCGGGAGCGCCGGGAGTGCGCTGTCCGCGCTCGGCCGGGACCGCATGACGGCTCCCTCCTGTGAACGTTCACGCGACGAGGTGCGGACGGTACCGCTGGTGACGTCCGAGGCCCGGGTGGGTCCAGGTGGGTCCGGGTGGAGCGGCGGCGGACGTTCACACTCCGGCCCCACCGTTCACACGTCGATGTCACGGCGTATTGAAGCCTGTTGACCTGTTCCCGACAACACCCTGATGCTCCTCCACAGCGTCCGGACGCGCTCCTCCACCCCCACTCCCCACTTCGGGAGGAACGCGATGCGCAACCGAAACCGGCGGCTTTCCCTGGCCGCCTTCCTCACCGCCATGCTCCTCGCCCTGCCCACCGGTGCCGCCAACGCTGCCGCCACCCCCACCGCCGGCAGCGGTTCGGGCACCACGACCGTCACCCTCCCCGCGACCGCCGACGGCGCCGGCAGCGCCGCCCTGGCGAGCAAGCGGCTGAACATCACCATGCAGGCACAGCAGAAGACCAACTGGTGCTGGGCCGCCGCGGGCAACACCATCGCCACCTGGTTCGGCCGCACCTACAGCCAGAACCAGTTCTGCAACGCCGCCTTCAACCGCCAGCAGGGCTACGACTGCCCGAACAACCAGGCCAGCCTCGGCAACGTCCAGACCGCACTGCGCTGGGCCGGCATCAACTCGGGCTCCTACGTGAACGGCTGGCTCCAGTACTCCACCGTGCAGGGCGAGATCAACGCCGACCGCCCGGTCGAGACCCGCATCCAGTGGTCCAACGGCGGCGGCCACATGCACGTCGTCTACGGCTACGACACCGCGAACAGCTGGGTGTACTGGGGCGACCCGTGGCCCTCCAGCGACCGCTACAACTGGGCCTCCCACGCCTGGTACGTGAACAACGGCACCTTCTCCTGGACCCACTCGCTCTACCGGATCGGGGCGTGACCTCATGAATCCTCGCCTCGCCGCGGCCGTGGTCGCCGCGACCGCAGCGCTCGCCCTGGCCCCCACCCAGGCGACCGCCGCTCCCGTGCCGCAGCCCGGGAGCGCCACCGCCGAGACCCTGGCCGCCGCCGCACAGGCGGCCGCGGCCCCCGACACGCTCGCCACCCTGTCCCGCTTCTTCGCCCGCGAGGGCAAGGTCACGCTCACCGCCGCGCAGCCCCGCATCGAGGGCGAGGCGATCGCGGTGAACTACCTGTCGCCGGAGTTCGTCGCCGGGAAGGCGGACGCGAGCGTGGCCCGGCTGGAGTTCCTCGCCAGCAAGGCCGTCTCCTCGGACGGACAGCAGGCCGCGCTGTGGACCGCGCGGACCGAGGCGGGCTGGCAGGTGGTGAACATAGCCACCGGTGACGACGAGTTCCGCTACGCGAAGCTCGGCGCGGCGAAACTGCCGGGCGGGACGGTCTTCCGCGAGCCGCAGATCGACGCCTGGTACGTGGCCGGGGGCGGGAGGGTGCTGCCCCTGGACGAGGACGCGGTGCGGGCCGTCGGCGAGCAGGGTGCCGGCCTCGCCGCGTACCGGGCCCGGGTCGTGAAGGCGTACGGGGACAAGCTGCCCGGGTCCGCCTACGCCCGGTCCGGGAAGGCCGGCGGCTTCACCCCCACGGAAGCCACCGCCTCGGCGTCCGCCTCCGCGTCCGGATCCGGTCCCGTCGGGACGCCGGCGGCCGCCGGCGCCGCGGCACTGGCGCTCGGCGCGGCCGCTGCCCTGGCCGCGCGGCGCTCCCGGCGCGGGCGGGTGGTGCGGGCATAGCCACCCGAGGGCCCGGCCGCCGGACAGGCGGCCGGGCTCCCCGGGCTCCCCGGCCCCCGCCCCCGGCTCCCCAGGCCCCCGCCCCCGGCTCCCCGCCCGCTCCGCGCCGCAGCAGGGGAACGGCTCGGTTGTCGGCGGGCGACAGTAGGGTGGTTGGCATGGCCGACCCTTCCAGCTACCGCCCCGCGCCGGGACAGATCCCCGACTCCCCGGGGGTCTACAAGTTCCGTGACGAGCACCGCCGGGTGATCTACGTCGGGAAGGCCAAGAGCCTGCGCCAGCGGCTGGCCAGCTACTTCCAGGACCTCGCCGGGCTGCACCCCCGTACCGCCACGATGGTGACCACGGCCGCCTCCGTCGAGTGGACGGTGGTCTCCACCGAGGTCGAGGCGCTCCAGCTCGAATACTCCTGGATCAAGGAGTTCGACCCCCGGTTCAACGTCAAGTACCGGGACGACAAGAGCTACCCCTCCCTCGCCGTGACGATGAACGAGGAGTACCCCCGGGTCCAGGTCATGCGCGGGCCCAAGAAGAAGGGCGTGCGCTACTTCGGCCCCTACGGGCAGGCCTGGGCCATCCGCGAGACCGTCGACCTGATGCTCCGGGTCTTCCCGGTCCGCACCTGCTCCGCCGGGGTGTTCAAGCGCTCCGCCCAGATCGGCCGCCCCTGCCTCCTCGGCTACATCGGCAAGTGCTCGGCGCCCTGCGTCGGCCGCGTCACCCCCGAGGAGCACCGGGAACTGGCCGAGGACTTCTGCGACTTCATGGCCGGCCGCACGGGCACCTACCTCACCCGCCTCGAGCGGCAGATGCACGAGGCCGCCGAGGAGATGGAGTACGAGAGGGCTGCCCGGCTGCGCGACGACGTGGGGGCCCTGCGCCGGGCCATGGAGAAGAACGCGGTCGTGCTCGCCGACGCCACCGACGCCGACCTGTTCGCGGTCGCCGAGGACGAGCTCGAGGCGGCCGTGCAGATCTTCCACGTGCGCGGCGGCCGGGTCCGCGGCCAGCGCGGCTGGGTCACCGACAAGGTCGAGGCCGTGGACACGGCCGGTCTCGTCGAGCACGCCCTCCAGCAGCTCTACGGCGAGGAGACGGGCGAGGCCGTGCCCAAGGAGGTGCTCGTCCCCGCCCTGCCCGAGGACACCCCGGCCCTGAGCCAGTGGCTCGCGGAGCGGCGCGGCTCGCAGGTCAGCCTGCGCGTCCCGCAGCGCGGGGACAAGAAGGCGCTGATGGAGACCGTCCACCGCAACGCCCAGCAGTCCCTCCTCCTGCACAAGACCAAGCGCGCCGCCGACCTCACCACCCGCTCGCGGGCCCTGGAGGAGATCGCCGAGGCGCTGGAGCTGGACGGCGCCCCGCTGCGCATCGAGTGCTTCGACATCTCGCACCTGCAGGGCGACGACGTCGTGGCCTCGATGGTCGTCTTCGAGGACGGGCTGGCGCGCAAGGGCGAGTACCGCAGGTTCCAGATCAAGTCGTTCGAGGGGCAGGACGACGTCCGCTCCATGCACGAGGTGGTCTCGCGGCGCTTCCGCCGCTACCTCCAGGAGATGCTGAAGACGGGCGAGTGGTCGGGGGAGGACGCCGACACGTCTGCGACGGGTGCGGCCGAGGTGGACGCGGCCGACGAGGACGGGCGGCCCAAGCGCTTCGCGTACCCGCCCCAGCTCGTCGTGGTCGACGGCGGGCAGCCGCAGGTGGCCGCCGCCAAGCGGGCCCTGGAGGAGCTCGGGATCGACGACGTGGCCGTGTGCGGCCTGGCCAAGCGCCTGGAGGAGGTCTGGCTGCCGGGGGAGGACGACCCGGTGGTGCTGCCCCGGACCAGCGAGGGCCTGTACCTGCTCCAGCGGGTGCGTGACGAAGCACACCGGTTCGCCATCCAGTACCAGCGCAACAAGCGGGCCAAGCGCCTCAAGACCGGGCCGCTCGACGACGTGGCGGGGCTGGGCGAGAGCCGCAAGCTCGCCCTGGTCAAGCACTTCGGTTCGGTGAAGAAGCTCCGGCAGGCCACAATTGATCAGATCTGCGAGGTCCCCGGCATAGGCCGCAAGACGGCCGAGACCGTGGCCGCGGCCCTGGCGCAGGCGGTTCCGGCCGGTCCCGCCGTGAACACGGCGACCGGCGAGATCATCGAGGACGAGGCCCCCGCGACCGCGGGAGCGGCATCCGAACGGGGGACCGGGCAATGACCGAGCACGATTCCGAACACGATTCCGAACACGACGGCGATTTCGATCGCGCATCCGACGACCGAGACGGAGCACAGGTGAGTACGGGCACGACAGCGGATCCCGGAGCGGTCGCCGAGGCGGCCATCCCCGAGCTGGTGATCATCTCCGGAATGTCCGGGGCCGGCCGCAGTACCGCGGCGAAGTGCCTGGAGGACCTCGGCTGGTTCGTCGTCGACAACCTGCCGCCGGCGCTGATCCCCACCATGGTGGAGCTGGGCGCCCGCTCGCAGGGCAACGTGGCGCGCATCGCCGTCGTCGTGGACGTCCGCGGCCGGCAGTTCTTCGACGCGCTGCGCGAGTCCCTCTCCGACCTGGAGTCCCGCGGCGTCACCCGGCGGATCGTCTTCCTGGAGTCCTCGGACGACGCGCTCGTACGCCGCTTCGAGTCGGTCCGCCGCCCGCACCCGCTCCAGGGCGACGGCCGCATCGTCGACGGCATCGCCGCCGAGCGCGACCTGCTGCGCGAGCTGCGCGGCGACGCCGACCTGGTCATCGACACCTCCAGCCTGAACGTGCACGAACTGCGCGCCAAGATGGACGCCCGGTTCGCGGGCGACGAGGAGCCCGAGCTGCGGGCCACCGTGATGTCCTTCGGCTTCAAGTACGGGCTCCCGGTGGACGCCGACCTCGTCGTCGACTGCCGCTTCATCCCCAACCCGCACTGGGTCCCGGAGCTGCGCCCCTTCACCGGGCTCAACGAGGAGGTGTCGGCCTACGTCTTCAGCCAGCCCGGCGCCAAGGAGTTCCTCGACCGCTACACCGAGCTGCTCCAGCTCATCGCGACCGGCTACCGCCGCGAGGGCAAGCGGTACGTGACCATCGCCGTCGGCTGCACCGGCGGCAAGCACCGCAGCGTCGCCATGTCCGAGAAGCTCGCCGCCCGCCTCTCCTCCGAGGGAGTCGAGACCGTCGTCGTCCACAGGGACATGGGGCGCGAGTGACCGGACACAGCCTGCGCCTGCGCCGCCTGCGCCGGCTCACCGCCGACAAGGGCGAGGGCGAGGGCGGCTCCGGCCGCGGTTCGCGCCGCGGCGAGGCCTCCAAGGTCGTCGCCCCCAAGGTCGTGGCGCTCGGCGGCGGCCGGGGCCTCTCGGCCTCGCTGACCGCGCTGCGCCGGATCACGGGCGAGCTGACGGCCGTCGTCACCGTCGCCGACGACGGCGGCTCCAGCGGCCGGCTGCGCGAGGAGCTCGGCGTGCTCCCGCCCGGGGACCTGCGCAAGGCGCTGGCCGCGCTGTGCGGCGACGACGAATGGGGCCAGACCTGGGCGCGGGTGATCCAGCACCGCTTCCAGTCCGGCGGGGACCTCCACGAGCACGCGGTCGGCAATCTTCTGATCGTCGCCCTGTGGGAACAGCTCGGCGACCCCGTCCAGGCCCTGGACCTCGTCGGCAAGCTGCTCGGCGCCCAGGGCCGGGTGCTGCCCATGTCCGCGGTCCCGCTGGAGCTCCAGGCCCTGGTCAGGGGCCACGACCCGGCGCGCCCCGAGGCCGTGGACACCGTACGGGGGCAGGCCACCGTGGCGCTGACCCCCGGCGAGGTGCTCTCCGTCCAGGTGGTGCCGGCCGACCCGCCGGCCGTGCCGGAAGCGGTCGCGGCGGTGCTCGACGCGGACTGGGTGGTGCTCGGTCCGGGCTCCTGGTTCTCCTCCGTGATCCCGCACCTGCTGGTGCCGGAACTGCTCGACGCGCTGGTCGAGACGAAGGCCCGAAAGGTGCTCTCGCTGAACCTCGCGCCACAACCCGGCGAAACAGAGGGCTTCTCTCCGCAGCGTCATTTGGAGGTTTTGGCCCGACACGCCCCTAAACTCGCCCTGGACGTGGTGCTGGCCGATCAGGCCGCCGTGCCCGATCGCGAGTCACTCGCCGATGCCGCAAAACGGTTCGGCGCCGCGGTCGAGCTGGCGCCGGTGGCCAGGCCGGACGGCTCTCCGAAGCATGATCCGGAGCTGCTCGCCGCCGCGTACGACCGTATTTTTCGGATGCATGGAAGGATCGGCCCATGGCGATGACGCCCGCGGTGAAGGATGAGATCGCCCGCCTGCCCGTCACCCGCACCTGCTGCAGGAAGGCGGAGGTCTCGGCGATCCTTCGGTTCGCGGGCGGGTTGCACCTGGTGAGCGGCCGGATCGTCATCGAGGCGGAACTGGACGCCGGGATCGCGGCCCGACGCCTGCGCAAGGACATCCTCGAGATCTTCGGGCACTCCTCGGACTTGGTGATCATGGCTCCCGGCGGTCTGCGCCGGGGCAACCGGTACGTGGTCCGCGTGGTCGCCGGCGGCGACCAGCTGGCCCGCCAGACCGGTCTGGTGGACGGCCGAGGCCGTCCGATCCGGGGTCTTCCCCCGCAGGTGGTCTCCGGGGCCACCTGCGATGCCGAGGCGGCCTGGCGCGGGGCCTTCCTGGCCCACGGCTCGCTCACGGAGCCGGGGCGCTCCTCCTCCCTGGAGGTCACCTGCCCCGGTCCGGAAGCCGCCCTGGCCCTGGTGGGCGCCGCACGCCGGCTCTCCATCGCCGCCAAGGCCCGCGAGGTCCGCGGCGTGGACCGGGTCGTCGTCCGGGACGGGGACGCCATCGGCGCCCTGCTGACCCGGCTCGGCGCCCACGACTCGGTACTGGCCTGGGAAGAGCGGCGGATGCGCCGCGAGGTGCGCGCCACCGCGAACCGCCTGGCCAACTTCGACGACGCCAACCTGCGCCGTTCGGCGCGGGCCGCGGTGGCCGCCGGAGCCCGGGTGCAGCGCGCCCTGGAGATCCTCGCCGAGGAGGTCCCCGAGCACCTCGCGGCGGCTGGCCGGCTGCGCATGGAGCACAAGCAGGCCTCCCTGGAGGAGCTGGGCGCGCTCGCCGACCCGCCGCTGACCAAGGACGCGGTCGCGGGCCGGATCCGCCGCCTGCTGGCGATGGCCGACAAGCGGGCCCAGGACCTCGGGATCCCGGGCACCGAGTCGAACCTCGACCTCAGCGACAGCGAGGAGCTGGCCGACAACATGGCCGGCTGAGTCCGGCCCGGTCCGCGCAAGGCCGGTCCGCGCACGGCCCGGATGGCAGAAGAAGTTCTTCCGGGAGGGGGGGCGCCGGGGTGTACGGTGGGGGGGCGCGCGTGTTTGAGCTCTTTACACTGTTGTTGTTGCTGGGTGTGTGGGTGTCGGGCGCAGTGTGTGGG
>NZ_JBSGWY010000051.1:44148-54393 GCF_053609145.1 Streptomyces sp. NPDC054961
TCGGGCGCCGGGTTATTTTTTTTAAACCCCCCCGCGCCGGGCCGGCCCCGCGCCGGGCGGGGCGGCGCCCGCCCGGGCGGCCAAAATATTTTGTGCGGGGGGGGGGCCCCCCGGTGGTAGCGGGGGGCCCCCTTTCGGTATGCCCCATTGACATGAGCATGTGCTGGTCGTGAGCCTGTCGTCCGAAGCTTTCGTGGCAGACGACGCCCAGGGGGGCACATGAGGCACCGCGCGAGATCGATCCTCGCCGCAAGCGCACTCGTCTTCGGAACCACACTGGCCGCACTACCCGCGGCGGCCACCGCCCAGGGCCGGGCGGACGGACCGTCCGCCGCCGACGAGGTGCGGGTCTACGACGCCGACATCACCAAGGAACAGGTCCCGCTCGTGCTGGCCGCCGGCCAGGACGCGCACGAGCTCTCCGAACGCGCCCCGGACACCGGGACCGCCAAGGTGGAGCTCTTCCTCACCGGCGCCCAGGCCAAGGAACTGGCCGCCCAGGGCGTCCGGCTCGCCGAGCGCAAGGTCGAGGCCCGGGCCGCGGCGCGCTCCCTGGCGGCCGGGGACGGGGTGTTCCGCCCGTACAGCGGCAAGGGCGGGCTCCAGGAGGAGATCCTGCGCACCGCCCAGGAGAATCCCGGCCTCACCAAGGTCGTCTCCATCGGCAAGACCGTCCAGGGCAAGGACATCCTCGCGCTGAAGGTCACCAAGAACGCCAAGAAGTCCAAGGACGGCGACAGGCCCTCCGTGCTGTACATGTCCAACCAGCACGCCCGTGAGTGGATCACCCCCGAGATGACCCGGCGGCTGATGCACCACACGCTGGACAACTACGGCAAGGACCCGCGGATCACCAAGCTGGTGGACTCCACCGAGATGTGGTTCCTGCTCTCCGCCAACCCCGACGGCTACGACTACACCTTCGCCCCCGACGGCCAGCGGCTGTGGCGCAAGAACCTGCACGACAACAACGGCGACGGCAAGATCACTGCGGGCGACGGCGTCGACCTCAACCGCAACTTCGCCTACAAGTGGGGCTACGACAACGAGGGCTCCTCGCCCAACCTGTCGAGCGAGACCTACCGCGGCCCCAAGGCCTCCTCCGAGCCCGAGACCGTCGCCCTCGACACGTTCGAGAAGCGCATCGGCTTCGACTACGCCATCAACTACCACTCGGCCGCCGAGCTGCTGCTCTACGGCGTGGGCTGGCAGGTGGCCACCCCCACCCCCGACGACATCGCCTACAAGGCGCTCGCCGGCACCCCGGAGAACTCGGCCGTCCCCGGCTACTACCCCCAGGTCTCCTCTGAGCTCTACACCACCAACGGCGAGGCCGACAGCCAGGCCGCCAACGCCAACGGCGTCATGATGTTCACGCCCGAGATGACCACCTGCCAGACGGCCTCCGAGAGCGACCCGAACGACCAGTGGAAGCCCGAGGACTGCGCCTCCGGCTTCAACTTCCCGGACGACGAGAAGCTCATCCAGGCGGAGTTCGCCAAGAACATCCCCTTCGCGCTCTCCGTGGCCGAGAGCGCCGAACACCCGGACCAGCCGAAGTCCTCCGTGGGCCTGAGCGCCGCCGACTTCACCCTGGACCCCTTCACCACCTCCTACGCGGCCCGGGGCGAGGACCAGACGGTCGCCGTCACGGCCCGCAAGGCGCTGAAGGACAAGGAGCTGAACTACAGGATCAACGGGGGCCGCACCCACGACGAGGACCTCAAGGCCTGGAAGGGCGGTGAGGTCTACGGCGGCGACGACAACAACTGGTTCGACGCGTACCGGGCCGAGGTCGACGGCGCCAAGCCCGGCGACAAGGTCGAGGTCTGGTTCACCGGGCGCGACCGCACCGGCAAGCAGGTCTCCAGCGAGCACTTCACGTACACGGTGGCCGAGCGGCCGCGCGCCGACGTGCTGGTGATCGCGGAGGAGGGCGCCCCGGCGCAGCACGCCCAGGAGTACGTGGACGCCCTGCGCGCCAACGGCAGGAGCGCGGCGGTCTGGGACGTGGCGGCGCAGGGGGCACCGCACCACCTCGGCGTGCTCGCGCACTTCCGCACGGCCGTCCACTACACGGGGGCCAAGTCCCCGGGCGGCGACACCCAGCTCGCGGTGCGCGACTTCCTGAACGAGGGCGGCAAGCTGATCGAGGCCGGTGAGCTGGCCGGCGGCAACGCCCAGGTCGGCCGCGCCGTGACCGACGACTTCAGCCAGTACTTCCTCGGTGCCTACGCCCGCGCGAACGTCGCCGGCCCCACCGGCTTCACCGGCGCGGGCTCCCTCGCCGGCGCCAAGGGCGGCCTCGGCGGCGCCGCGGGCAACCCGCTCGACCGCCCCGGCTCCTACACGGTCACCTCCGACACCCTGCCCGCGGCGCAGTTCCCGCAGTTCAAGAGCGCGCAGGCGGGCCAGTACGCCGGGGTCGTCAACCCGTACGCCCCGTACGCCGGCACCGGCATGGCCTCGGCCGCCCACGCCGACGACGACTGGAAGCGGCTCACCCGCACCATCGACCTGACCGGCGTCACCGCGGCCGACAAGCCGCAGCTCAAGACGGCGCTGAACTGGAACACCGAGGAGGGCTACGACCACGCCGTCCTGGAGGCGCACACCGTCGGCGGCGACGACTGGACCACGCTGCCCGACGCGGGCGGCCTGAGCAGCAGCACGGTTCCGCAGGAGTGCGGGGCCGGGTTCTTCGTCAACGACCACCCGTTCCTGCGCCACTACCTCACCCTCGGCGCGGGCAACTGCGCCCCGCAGGGCACCAGCGGCTCCTGGAACTCGTTCACCGGCTCCTCCAGCGGCTGGCAGCAGGTCTCGTTCGACCTGAGCGCGTACGCGGGCAAGAGCGTCGAGGTCTCGCTCTCCTACATCACCGACCCGGGTTCGGGCGGTCGCGGAGTGTTCGCGGACGAGGCCCGGCTCTCGGCCGGCGGAGCGGACCAGGCGGCCGAGGGCTTCGAGACCTCGCTCGGGGTCTGGGCCGCTCAGGGCGCACCTGCCGGAAGTCCCGATGTTCCGGGCGATTGGTCCCGGTCGGGAGAGCTGTTCAAGTCCTATGCCGCCGTCACTACGCGTGACACCGTGCTGCTGGGCTTCGGTCTGGAGCACGTGCCGGCCGCGGCGGACCGAGCCGTACTCGTCGGTAAGGCGCTCAGGTCGCTGAACCACTGATCAAAGGAGCCCCGGAATCTCACTGTGAGTGACCGGGGCTAAGGTCCCCGAGGCCCCGTACGTGTCTTGGAGTACGGGGCCTCGGGGCGTGTCAGCCGATGGCCGATGTCACCTCGAAGCTCACGGAGAGGTAGGGTCGTAAGCGGTCGGGGACATCCCATACAGCTCGCCGGCGGACAGGCCGGCGCACCCAACGAGGAGATCGGTTCGTGACGATCCGCGTAGGCATCAACGGTTTTGGCCGAATTGGCCGCAACTACTTCCGTGCGCTCCTGGAGCAGGGAGCGGACATCGAGATCGTCGGTGTCAACGACCTGACTGACAACGCCACTCTGGTTCACCTGCTCAAGTACGACACGATCCTGGGCCGCCTCAAGGCCGAGGTCAGCCACACCGACGACACCATCACGGTGGACGGCCACACCTTCAAGACGTTCGCCGAGCGTGACCCCGCGAACCTCCCCTGGGGCGAACTGGGCGCCGACATCGTCATCGAGTCGACCGGCATCTTCACGAAGAAGGCCGACGCCGCCAAGCACATCGCGGCCGGCGCGAAGAAGGTCCTCATCTCGGCTCCGGCCAAGGACGAGGACATCACGATCGTGATGGGCGTCAACCAGGAGAAGTACGACGCGGCCAACCACCACGTCATCTCCAACGCCTCCTGCACCACCAACTGCGTGGCGCCGATGGCCAAGGTCCTCCTCGAGAACTTCGGCATCGTCAAGGGCATGATGACGACGGTCCACGCGTACACGAACGACCAGCGCATCCTGGACTTCCCGCACTCGGACCTGCGCCGCGCCCGCGCCGCCGCCGAGAACATCATCCCGACCACGACGGGTGCCGCCAAGGCCACCGCCCTGGTCATCCCGGAGCTGGCGGGCAAGCTCGACGGCATCGCGATGCGCGTCCCGGTCCCGACCGGCTCCGTGACCGACCTGGTCATCGAGCTCGAGCGCGAGGTCACCAAGGACGAGGTCAACGCCGCGTTCCAGAAGGCCTCCGAGGGTCAGCTCAAGGGCATCCTGGACTACACCGAGGACGCGATCGTCTCCTCCGACATCGTGAACTGGCCGTTCTCCTGCACCTTCGACTCCTCCCTGACGATGGTCCAGGGCAAGAGCGTCAAGGTCATCGGCTGGTACGACAACGAGTGGGGCTACTCCAACCGTCTGGTCGACCTGACCGTGTTCGTCGGCGGCCAGCTCTGAGCATCACGGCAGTAGGCACCACAATGTGAGCACCGGGGCTCGTTCAGCGCGACGAAGCGCTGTACGGGCCCCGTTGTGTGCGTTGTACCTCTCGCCCCGCACGGGTACAGGACCCGGCCGGGGAAAAGGAGCAGAAAAAGCATGAAGACGATCGACGAACTTCTCGCCGAGGGCGTTTCCGGTAAGCGGGTCTTCGTCCGCGCCGACCTCAACGTGCCGCTCGCCAACGGTGACATCACCGACGACGGCCGCATCCGTGCCGTGCAGCCGACCATCGCGAAGCTCGCCGAGGCCGGCGCCCGCGTGATCGTGGCCTCGCACCTGGGCCGCCCCAAGGGAGCCCCGGACCCGGCCTTCTCGCTCGCCCCGGCCGCCGCCCGCCTCGGCGAGCTGCTCGGCGCCTCCGTCGCGTTCGCCACCGACACCGTCGGGGCCTCCGCCAAGGAGACCGTCGCCGCCCTCGCCGACGGCCAGGTCGCCGTCATCGAGAACCTCCGCTTCAACGCCGGTGAGACCTCGAAGGACGACGCCGAGCGCGGCGCCTTCGCGGACCAGCTCGCCGAGCTCGCCGACGTCTACGTCGGCGACGGCTTCGGCGCTGTCCACCGCAAGCACGCCTCGGTCTTCGACCTCCCCGCGCGCCTCCCGAACGCGGCCGGCTACCTCATCGCCACCGAGGTCGGCGTCCTGAAGAAGCTGACCGCCGAGGTCGAGCGCCCGTACGTGGTCATCCTCGGCGGCGCCAAGGTCTCCGACAAGCTCGCCGTCATCGACGAGCTGCTCGGCAAGGCCGACCGCCTGCTCATCGGCGGCGGCATGGCCTACACCTTCCTCCACGCCAAGGGCTACGAGGTCGGCATCTCCCTGCTCCAGAAGGACCAGGTGGACGTCGTCAAGGAGTACATGGCCCGCGCCGAGGCCAACGGCGTCGAGCTGGTCCTCCCGGTCGACATCCTCGCCTCGAAGGACTTCCCGGACCTGAAGACCAAGGCCCCGGCGGAGTTCATCACGGTCGACGCGGACAAGATCCCCGCCGACCAGGAGGGTCTGGACATCGGTCCCAGGACCCGTGAGCTGTACGCCTCGAAGATCGCCGACGCCGAGACCGTCTTCTGGAACGGCCCCGTGGGCGTCTTCGAGCACCCCGACTACGCCGGCGGCACCCGCGCCATCGCGCAGGCCCTCGTCGACAGCAGCGCCTTCACCGTCGTCGGCGGTGGCGACTCGGCCGCCGCCGTGCGCACGCTCGGCTTCGACGAGAACGCTTTCGGCCACATTTCGACCGGTGGTGGCGCCTCCCTCGAATACCTCGAGGGCAAGACGCTCCCCGGCCTCGCCGCACTGGAGGTCTGAACCGCATGACCACGCGTACCCCGCTGATGGCGGGCAACTGGAAGATGAACCTCAACCACCTCGAGGCCATCGCCCACGTCCAGAAGCTCGCCTTCGCCCTGGCCGACAAGGACTACGACGCCGTCGAGGTCGCGGTCCTGCCGCCCTTCGTCGACCTCCGCTCGGTCCAGACCCTGGTCGACGGCGACAAGCTGAAGATCAAGTACGGCGCCCAGGACATCTCGGCGCACGACTCCGGTGCCTACACCGGTGAGATCTCCGGCCCGATGCTGTCGAAGCTGAAGTGCACGTTCGTGGCCGTCGGCCACAGCGAGCGCCGCCAGTACCACGGCGAGAGCGACGAGATCTGCAACGCCAAGGTCAAGGCCGCCTACAAGCACGGGATCACCCCGATCCTGTGCGTCGGCGAGGGCCTGGACGTCCGCAAGGCCGGCGAGCAGGTCCCGTACACGCTGAGCCAGCTCGACGGCGGCCTCAAGGACGTTCCGGCCGAGCAGGTCGAGTCCATCGTGATCGCGTACGAACCCGTCTGGGCGATCGGCACCGGCGAGGTCGCCACCCCCGAGGACGCCCAGGAGGTCTGCGGTGCCCTCCGCGGCCGCCTCGCGGAGCTGTACTCGCAGGAGCTGGCCGACAAGGTCCGCATCCAGTACGGCGGCTCGGTCAAGTCCGGCAACATCGCCGCGATCATGGCCCAGCCGGACGTCGACGGCGCCCTCATCGGCGGCGCGGCACTGGACGCGGACGAGTTCGTCAAGATCGTCCGGTTCCGCGACCAGTAGGACGCGGTCCATGGTCGTCGGGTAACCGATCGTGAGTATGCGGTAGGGCGGATCCGTCGTACCCTTGCGGGGGCCAGCGGGCTGAAACACCAGCCGCTGGCCCCCGCGTACGTTTCGCAGAGCGGGAAAGCCCAGAAAGCCAGAAAGTAGGAATCAGCCGTGATTATGGGGTTCTCGATCGCCCTGGTCGTCTTCAGCGCCCTGCTGATGCTGCTCGTGCTGATGCACAAGGGCAAGGGCGGCGGCCTTTCCGACATGTTCGGCGGAGGCATGCAGTCCTCGGTCGGCGGGTCCTCGGTCGCGGAGCGCAACCTCGACCGCATCACCGTGGTGATCGGTCTGCTGTGGTTCGCGTGCATCGTCGCGCTCGGTCTGCTCATGAAGTCCAGCGGCAGCTGAGGCGTTCTGGCCATTCCGGCAGTCCGGTCGGCTCCCCCCGGCCTATCATGAGGTCCGGCGTTCACGTCTGGAATGGGTAACTCCAGTCACTGGACGCGCGTTGGGCCTTACGTAGACTTGGGCGCCCGCGACGGAATCCACTCACGCTTCGCGGCACCATTACGCAGGGAGTTACGACCGTGGCAAGTGGCAACGCGATCCGTGGCAGTCGGGTCGGAGCGGGGCCGATGGGTGAGGCCGAGCGCGGCGAGTCCGCGCCCCGCCTGCGCATCTCCTTCTGGTGCTCGAACGGGCACGAGACGCAGCCGAGCTTCGCCAGCGACGCGCAGGTGCCCGATACCTGGGACTGCCCGCGCTGCGGGTTCCCGGCCGGGCAGGACCGGGACAACCCCCCGGCGCCGCCGCGCACCGAACCGTACAAGACGCACCTGGCGTACGTACGGGAAAGGCGAACGGATGCCGACGGCGAGGCCATTCTCGCCGAAGCGCTCGCCAAGCTGCGCGGCGAGATCTGACGCTCCGCCGACAAGACGACTGGTGTGACCCGGGCCCGGCCCGCGGGAGACTTCTTCTCCCGCGGGCCGGGCTGCTTTGTGTCGGTTGTGCCGCTTCCCATCCCTTAGGTTGGGGAACGGCGGGGCACGACAGGACGGAAGAAGTGGGTTGATGTCCGAGATGAATGCAGACAGCCGAACGAAGCTCAACCGGACGCCGCAGTGGATGGCACTGGGCAAGCACCGGGACGAGCTGGGACAGACGCATCTGCGGGAGCTGTTCGAGGCGGATCCGGACCGCGGCGCCAACTACACCCTGCGCGCCGGGGACCTGCACATCGACTACTCGAAGCACCTCGTGACCGACGAGACGCTGGCACTGCTGCGGGAGCTCGCGCAGGCCACGGGCGTGGCGGAGCTGCGCGAGGCGATGTTCCGGGGCGAGAAGATCAACACGACCGAGGACCGGGCGGTCCTGCACACCGCGCTGCGCGCACCGCGGGGCGCGGTCGTCGAGGTCGACGGGGAGAACGTCGTACCCGGCGTGCACGCCGTCCTCGACAAGATGGCGGCCTTCTCCGAGCAGGTCCGCTCGGGGGCCTGGACCGGTTTCACCGGCAAGCGCATCACGAACGTGGTCAACATCGGCATCGGCGGCTCCGACCTGGGCCCGGCGATGGCGTACGAGGCCCTGCGCGCCTTCTCCGACCGGGGCCTGACCCTGCGTTTCGTGTCCAACGTGGACGGCGCGGACCTGCACGAGGCCGTGCGGGACCTGGACCCGGAGCAGACGCTCTTCATCATCGCGTCGAAGACCTTCACGACGATCGAGACCATCACCAACGCCACCTCCGCGCGCGAGTGGCTGCTCGCCGGCCTCGGCGCCGGCCAGGAGGCCGTGGCGCGGCACTTCGTGGCGCTGTCGACCAATGCCGAGAAGGTCACCGACTTCGGCATCGATCCGGCCAACATGTTCGAGTTCTGGGACTGGGTCGGCGGGCGCTACTCCTTCGACTCGGCGATCGGCCTCTCGCTGATGGTGGCGATCGGTCCGGACGCCTTCCGCGAGCTGCTCGACGGCTTCGCGGAGATGGACCACCACTTCCGCACGGCGCCGCCGCAGGAGAACGCGCCGCTGCTGATGGGCCTGTTGGGGATCTGGTACGGGGCGTTCTTCGACGCCCAGTCGCACGCGGTGCTGCCCTACAGCCACTACCTGTCCCGGTTCACCGCGTACTTGCAGCAGCTGGACATGGAGTCCAACGGCAAGTCCGTGGACCGCCAGGGCGATCCGGTGGAATGGCAGACCGGCCCGGTGGTGTGGGGCACGCCCGGCACCAACGGGCAGCACGCGTACTACCAGTTGATCCACCAGGGCACGCGGGTGATCCCCGCGGACTTCATCGGCTTCGCGCGTCCGCTGGAGGAGCTGTCGCCCTCGCTGGCGGCCCAGCACGACCTGCTGATGGCGAACTTCTTCGCGCAGACGCAGGCGCTGGCCTTCGGCAAGACGGCGGACGAGGTCCGGGCGGAGGGGGCCGCGGAGTCGCTCGTCCCGCACAAGACCTTCGCGGGCAACCACCCGACGACGACCATCCTGGCGGCCGACCTCACCCCTGGGGTGCTGGGCCAGCTGATCGCGCTGTACGAGCACAAGGTGTTCGTCCAGGGCGCGGTGTGGAACATCGACTCCTTCGACCAGTGGGGCGTGGAGCTCGGCAAGGTCCTGGCGAAGCGGCTGGAACCCGCACTGGTCACCGGCGAAGAGGTGGCCGGACTCGACGCCTCCACGCGCGCGCTGGTGGCGACGTACCGCTCGCTCCGGGGCCGCTGACCGGCGCCCCCGGCCAGGTACGTGAAAGGGCCCGCCCTCCGAACGGAGGGCGGGCCCCTTTCGTCCGAGCGGTCAGGAGGAGGCCGGGGGGTACATGCCCGGCGGGAGCTTCGCGGCCGCCGCGCGGTCCAGGAGCCACAGGGTCCGGGAGCGGCCGTAGGCCGCGGCCGCCGGTGCCTGGACCTGACCGGCACCGCCCAGGGCGATGGCCACCGCGCCCGCCTTGTCCTCGCCCGCCGCCAGGAGCCACACCTCGCGCGCGGCCCGGATCGCCGGGAGGGTCAGCGAGACCCGGGTCGGCGGCGGCTTCGGCGCCCCGTGCACGCCCACCACCGTGCGCTCGGTCTCCCGGGAGGCCGGGTGCTCCGGGAACAGGGACGCCACGTGGGTGTCCGGGCCGACCCCCAGCATCAGGACGTCGAAGCGGGGCACCGGGCCGTGGTCCTCGGGGCTGGAGGCCTCGCGGAGCTCCTGCGCGTACGAGGCGGCCGCCGCGTCCACGTCGTCCCCGTAGGGGCCGTCGGAAGCGGGCATGACGTGGACCCGCGCGGGGTCCACCGGGACGGCGTCCAGGAGGGCTTCGCGGGCCTGGGTGTGGTTGCGCTCGGGGTCGTCGGCGGGCACGTACCGCTCGTCGCCCCACCACAGGTCCAGCCGGGACCAGTCGATCGCGTCCCGGGCCGGGGCCGCGGCCAGCGCGGCCAGCAGGCCGTTGCCGTTGCGGCCGCCGGTCAGGACCACGGACGCGCTGCCGCGGGCCGCCTGCGCGTCCACGATCTTCGTGATCAGCCGGGCCGCCGCGGCCTGGGCCATCAGCTCCTTGTCCCGGTGGACGACGACCTGGGGAGTCGTCATACCCATGTGCTGCCGCCTTGTCGGTAGTTCGGTGTGCGGAAGCCGCGGCGGGGGGGGGGCGGGGGGCGGGGCCGGGCCGCGCCGCGCGCGCCCCGGCCCGGCGGCGGGCCCCGGCGCGGCGCGCCGCGCGGGGC
>NZ_JBSGWY010000052.1:0-29603 GCF_053609145.1 Streptomyces sp. NPDC054961
GCGTCCATCTGCGCCTTCCGCTGCTGCACTCGCGGCCGGAGGATCCGGCGCCGCCTCTCACACAGCTGCTGCACCCGCGCGGCATCGCGCTGCGGCTCTACCTGCTCGCTGTTTTCGAGGCTCACTGCCGCCTTGAGCCCCGGGAGGCGTGGACATCCGGGCGGGCGCTCACCGGTCGCCTGGGCTGGTCCGACTTCGTGGCGGTCGACGCGGCGTACAGTAGCCAGAAGGGCTACCTGCACGATGAAGTCCTCCAGGACCGGGACGGGCAGTCCTGCCGAGTGCGCCAAGTACAAGGTGCGCTGCGCACGTTGGAGGGCGTCGGAGGCGGGGGCCAGGCGCTCGTCGAGGTGCCGCGCAAGAAGAACGGTGCCCGGGACTACGCGGCCTTCTCGCTGATGTCGGAGAGAGGTCGCGGTGGGACGCTCACGCCGGACCGCTACGTCCTGCCGGAGCCCGGCGTTGACAAGGTGATCTCGATCCCCAGCGACTTCTTCCTGCAGGGCTGGGCGCAGGTGCTCACGCCGGCCGAGGTTGCCACCTGGCTCGTCCTGCAGCTGCTGAGCCAGGCGTTCCCCCGCAAGCACGCGGTGTCGGGGGTCTACCTGTACGCGAACAAGCGCGAAGGGTACTTCCGCCTGCGGCGCGACTCGTACGAGGACTCCTGCAACGCGCTGCGGAGCTTCGGCCTGATCAGGGAACCCCGTTTGCCCGAGTCCGTCGTCGCCGCCGCGGAATCAATGGAGTCGAAGGCGGAGGGGTTCAGCGCGGAGGCCTTCCTGAAGACGATCCAAGCCAGCGAGGCTGCCTTGGGCGCGCCGCCCAAGCACGAGCCCAACCGCCACCAGGTGACGGACGAGGGCCTTCGCAAGTCCGCCTTGAAAACGTGCATGCAGGAGATCGTCATCCGCCGCAAGCGGCTCATGGGCTGAGGAGCGGTGTCCACGGCGGTCGGAGCGAACCCTTGCCAGGCGCCGTACAGCAGCCAGAACGGGGTGCTGGAGGGTGTCCTGGCTCTTCCTGGTGGACGACCAGTTCGATGACGCGGGCGATCCCGCATCCCAGGCGCAGGCCGTCGACCGGTTCGTCGCGGAGCTGCGGGCCGTCCTGCCGGTGGACCTGGGGCCCACGCCCGTGCCGACCTGCCCCGGGACGGCGGCGGCCGCCGACATGTGGCCGCACACCGCGCCGCCGATGAGCCGTTCCTGGCGCGTCCGCTTCAGATGCGGCTGGCCGGGAACGACATCGCCTGCTGGACCAACGACATCCTCTCCCTCGCCAAGGAGTCCGCCCGGGGCGACCTCAACAACCTCGTCGCCGTACTCCAGCACCAGGACAAGCTCTCCCTGGAGCAAGCCCTGAACACGACTGCCACCATGATCAACCGTCGCGTCAGCACCTACGTACGGCTCCGTGACGAGTTCAGCAACTCGTTCCGCTCCTTCGAGCTCCCCGTCGACGACTGGTACAAGACCGTCAGCGCCGTCCACGGGCTGGGCACCTGGGTCGCCGGCAGTCTCGACTGGCATGTGTTGTCAGGCCGCTACACCCACATCGAACACACCGAGCCCGGACAGCACCCCAGCTACTTCGAACCCGTCACCCGACGACGAGCCCACACCCCGTCCCCGCCTGACCGGCGGACAACGTGGATCCGCCGGTTTGAAGGCGGTCCGACACTTCGGCTGATGCCGTCTCATGTCCTCTTCTACGCTCGTCCCTGACACGTTGGGCAAGGCGGGGGGCACGGTGCGGGCGAAGGGTGCGCGGGCGGGTTCGGCGGTTGCGGTCGCCACGGCGGTGGCCGCCGCGGGGTCGGCCGTGGTGACGAACTACGTGACGGCTGAGCTGCCCGGATGGGCCAAAAACCCGTGGGTGGTGTGGACGGTCTTCGCCGTCTCGGTGGTCGTCGCGGCCGCGCTGGCCGTGGTGGCCCGTCGTCTGGACGGCGGTGGCGGGGCGGCGGGGCCGGTACGGCTGGTGCCGCTGGGGCGGGTCCTGGCCGGCGGGATGGAATCCCTGACGGCTCCCCACAGAGGCGGGCCCGTGCGCGGGCGTGCGGACGAACTCGCGGCGCTGCGCAGGATGTTGAAGCGGCCCGAGGGCCGACTGGCGGTGCTGTGCGGGGTCGGCGGGGTGGGCAAGACGACGATCGCCTCCGCGCTGGCCGACATCGCCCGAGCCGAGGGCATGCGGGTGTTCTGGGTGCGCTGGCGCGGTCAGGGCGAACTGGCCGAGCAGATGGCCCGTATCGCCCTGGAGTGCGGACTGCCCGAGGAGCGGCTGGAGGAGGCACGGGCCGGGCGGGCGGGCCTGCCCGACGTGGTGTGGGAGCAGCTGGATCAGGCGGGCCGGTGGCTGGTCGTGCTGGACAACGTCGACGAGCCGGGTGCGGTGGGGCCCGGTGGTGAGCCGGTGGCGGCCTATCGGGGGTGGGTGCGGGCCGGCAGCCGGGGTCTGCTGCTGGTGACCAGCCGCGACGGGGACGCCGCCACCTGGGGTGGGCGGGCCCAGTTGTTGCGGGTGGCGCCCTTGTCCGCGGTGGTCGGGGGGCAGGTACTCGTCGATGCCGCGTCCGGGGCCGGCACCGCGGATGAGGCGGAGCGCCTTTCGGTGCGGCTCGGCGGGCTTCCCCTGGCCCTGCAGGCCGCAGGCCGGTATCTGGCCGCGCCCGGCAGCCGCTACCGCACGTTCAGTGACTACGAGGAGGCCTTGGACGGTCACCTGGCCACGCTGCTCGGGGCGGAGGAGCCGGGCGGGGCGGATCCCGAGGCCGCACGCCAGCTGGTGCGTTACACCTGGGAGCTGTCCCTCGACCAGCTGGCCGCGAGCGGCAACGCCCTCGCCCGGCCGGTTCTGCGTCTGCTCTCGCTCCTGGCCCCCGCTCCCCTGCCGGTCTCCTTCCTCGACCCGGGTCTGGTCACCGCCGCCTGCGGCCTGCCGGCCACCGCGGTGAGCATCGAGAGCGCCGTCAACGGACTCCACACCTACGGCCTCCTCGACACCCCGGCCCCGGTCGACGGCACGCCCACCATCGGGCAGGTCATCCTCCACCCGCTCGTCCGCGAGATCACCGCCCACGCCCTGCACTCCGAAACCCCGGACCTCGAGAGCTGGCACCGCGCCCTGACCGAACGCATGACAGCCGTCGTCGACGAGGCCGCGCACGCCGAGAGCGCCGGCTGGAGCAGCAGCATTTACCTCGCCCCCCATGCCCTTGCCACCGCGCAACTCTCCCCCGACGCCCACACTGCGGGCCGCACTCTGAGCACGCTCTCCGGCAGCATCCGCCAAGCCGGGCATCCTGAACAGGCGGCCACTCTGGCGGAACAAGCCCTCATCCTCCTTCAGCCAGAGCTGGGAGACGATCACAACCACGTTCTGAGCAGCCGCAACGATCTGGCCGCTGCCCTGCACGACCTCGGACGACACCAGGAAGCCGCCGACCTCCACCAACAAAACCTCACCGACGCCGAACGCACCCTCGGACCCCACCACCCCAACACTCTGAACAGCCGCAACAACCTCGCCAACGCCTTGCGCGCCCTCGGCCGGCACCAAGAAGCCACCGACCTCCACCAACAAACCCTCACCGAACGCGAAACCACCCTCGGACCCCACCACCCCCACACCCTGAGCAGCCGCAACAACCTCGCCAACGCCCTGTACGCCCTCGGCCGGCACCAAGAAGCCACCGACCTCCACCAACAAACCCTCACCGAACGCGAAACCACCCTCGGACCCCACCACCCCCACACCTTGAGCAGCCGCAACGGCCTCGCCAACGCCCTGTACGCCCTCGGCCGGCACCAAGAAGCCACCGACCTCCACCAACAAACCCTCACCGAACGCGAAACCACCCTGGGACCCCACCACCCCCACACCCTGAGCAGCCGCAGCAACCTGGCCAACTCCCTGCAGGCCCTCGGTCAGCACCAGGCGGCCGCCGACCTCCACCAGCAGACCCTGACCGAACGTGAAACCACGCTGGGACCCCGCCATCCCCAAACCCTGGGCAGCCGCAACAACCTCGCCAACTCCCTGCAGGCCCTCGGTCAGCACCAGGCGGCCGCCGACCTCCACCAACAGACCCTCATCGACCGCGAAGCCACGCTGGGGCCCCGCCACCCCGACACCCTGGGCAGCCGCAACAACCTCGCCAACGCCCTGCAGGACCTCGGCCGGTACCAGGAGGCCTCCGACCTCCACCGGCAAACCCTCGCCGACCGCGAAGCCACCCTCGGACCCCACCACCCCCATACCGTCCAAAGCCGCAGCAACCTCGCCCGACTCGCAACGCCGGCTCCATCCGGGCCTGCCGGTCGGCGGCGTTGGGGTGGCCTCCGGCGCCGTAGGAGCGGGTGAGCGGTCCAGAGTGAGCCGGCGATCCGCGCGTCGCCGAACCGTGAAGAATGCGCGACGCCCGTCACCCGCCAGGACCGGTGTCATGGCCGAGGGTCCTCAGGGGGCCCGGACCCGCCAGGAGTGCCGGTGTCTCCGAGGGATCGGCACCATGGGCATGCGTGGAGGTCGCCGGCTGGGCGAGGGAGGGGGAGGGAGAAGCCCGCCCTGTATTCGTCCTGGAGTGCCGGAATCGAGCTCGTCGTCGTTCGGGGCGGGGCCGTGTCGCCGGACCCGCCCACTTCGGCCAGGCGGCGTGTCACCCGTATCAGCGCCGCCCGCACCGTGCACGCCGCTCGTGTTGCCGCCGGCCATAAGCCGCGAACGGCTGGGGACCTCCAGGGGGCCATCCTCACGCGACCCTTCTCGCGGAGCGTGTCCAGATGATCTGGACGACCCGGGACCTTCCGTCGGACGGGCCCCTTGTCCATGGGCGAGGAGGGCCTTCGCAGTAATGGTGCGATGATAATTCTTTCAGTTTAGGCATTTCTCGCCATTTCCCTCACGCCTGGCAGCGAGATACGTCGGGCGGGAATTAGACAGCCACCGCCGTTTTTTACATGACCTATCCGGCGGGCGAAACCAGCAATGTACAGTTTGCCGGGGTTTTTTACACCCGGCAATGTTTGCCGGGGTTTTTGCATGCACGACAATGACCGCCGAGGTTTCTCAGCGATATAAGCTGCCCTTTCGAATGGATGAGCTTGATCATAATGACGGGCCGGGCTACCTCCCGGCGGGTGGAATGGGATGACGTCCCGCCGGGATCACCTGCCGTTACGGGCCATGGTGCGCGAGGGCGGTGAAACCGGGGCGGCGGGAAGTTGACGCACGCGCCCCGATGCCGGTCGGCGGCCTCGGCGCGAGCCGTCAGAACTGCAGTCGTTCGGCCAGTGGAGCGGGCCGCCAGCAGGACGGAGTCTTGTGCGTGAAGGGGGGGAGCAGCCGGCACGGCCGAGGGACGACCCCGAGCGACTTCGCACCCAGGCCGGAGACGCCCGGCGTCGCCGCCGGCTGAACCGGCGCCACCGGCGCCGCGGCTTCCCGACGAGACAGCCGGGTGGTGGCGTCCACATGGAGGGACAGGACGTGCTCGAAGCGTTGTTGACGCCTCAGTTCAAGGGCGTCCACATGCCACAGACGGCCAGTCCCTGAAGCCATCAGCGCCGTAAAACCTGTGGCCAGCACGGCGGAGATCAGCATGATCCACAGGAGGATGCCTCCCACAACTGGTCCTTTCGAAGGTTGAAGTTCCGAGGGGTGTGCAGGGCAGCAGCCCTCGCGATCCCTCGGCATAACGCATCGGCATATGCAGAGTTGCGCCCTGTCCTCCGATTGCAGCCATGCGCAGCAATCGGACGGCCTCGGCATCTCGGCCTATCTACCGATGATCAGTCAGCTGCCGTGGGCGACCGGCGAGGGCTCGCGGCCGGTCCGGCGGCCCCAGGCGGAGGAGCGGCGCACCAAGGAGAGCGAGGTGATCGTCCGATGCCGGGGAAGCGAGATCGACGGAGCCGGCGATGCGGGGGCTCGACGACGAGGGGACATGTGCACGGCGGTCCGCGGCGGGAGCCGCCCTCCGCGGGCGGTCGGACGGGGTGCGGGGGTGACGGATCCTCCGCGCCGGGGCCCGCGTCGGACCGCAGCTCAGCGTCCCCCCGCGTCGCGGGACGGCGGCGCGAAAGGACGCGGCCGGGCTGTGTCCCCGGTCTGTTTTCAGAACCGACGCGACGGGGTCAACACTTATCCATCGGCCACCATCACCCGGATGGCGCATACCCTGACCAACATCGACAGCGTTTATGGAATATGACAACAGCAAAGCTCCCCGTCTCCCTCGGCAGGACCACAGAGGAAGACGGACAGGGAGGACGCTTTCACTCCGGGGCCATCCGGATCGGGAAGTGGATTTTCAATCCGGGATCAGCCGACTCTGGCGATACCCGCCATGCGACGCTGGAACACGAGACTCTGGAAATCGATCTGAGTTACTCGTCCTCGGTCCTTGAGGACTTCCTGCACACGATGAGCATGATCCAGGTCGAGTTCGGCAGGCGGCTGGGGAACACGGCAGCGTCCGCAACGGCCGTCGGCGGCTCGGGTGGCTGCTCCCGTGTATGAGTCGTACGGGTACCCGGACCTCCATGGCCTCCACCCCCAGCCGGAGGTCTCCGCGTTCTGGGGCCGGCCGGAGCACGGACAGCCGCCCTCCCCCAGGGAGACTTTCGGCGGGCCCGGCGAGGCGCATCCGCCGTGGGATCCGGCGGAGGAGCTCGCCGGCCTGCTCCAGGAGAGCGCCGCACCCGGGCCGCCGGAGCCCTTCACCCGGGACGGCTTCGACGGCATGAGCGACACGGCCAGCACCCTCGGCCTCGTCACGGGGCTGAAGCACACCTCTACGGAGCGTCCGCCCGCACAAGGCTCCGGCGGGGGTCACCGGCGCGGCCCGTCCAGAACGCCGGTGGTGACCCTACTGGAGACGGGCAGTCTGTTCACCGCCGCGCTGGTCGGCACCATCGCCGCCGTGGTGAGCATCCTCAGTGGACTGGCCATCTGCGACGCCCTGCGCCACAGTGCCGGACCCCACACGGCCCGCGCAGTGGTCAGCTGGTGGCCGCTGCTGATCTACGGCCCCTGGATGGTGGCCTCCCTGTCCATCCTCAGATCGGCCTTGCACCAGCGCCGGGCGCTCCATTCCTGGTCCATCGTCCTGCTGTTCTCCACCCTGGCCACGCTGCTGTGCGTGGCCCAGGCGCCCAGAACGATCGCCGCCGGGGCGGCTTCCGCCCTTCCCGCCGTCGCGGCGCTGGCCTGCTTCCAACAGCTGGTCCGCCAGATCACCCTCACGCGACCGCCGCGCCAGGCCGCCCCACGGCACCGGAATCCGCCGCTCGCCGCGCCCGCGCAGCTCAGGCCGACGGCCGCGGTGGGACCGAACCCGGTCCGTGTCCCTCCCGGCTACCCCGCGGCGGACAGCAGGGGCGTCCGCTCCGCGTCCCGCGGTCACGGATTCGGGTACGGCGCATGAAGGCCGAGCGCCTCCCGGGCAGTGACCGCGAAGAGCGGGGGCGGTAACAGCCGCTGACTGCCTGGCCAACTCGGTCCTTCCCACACGTCAAAGGGGCGCTCGCCTGCACCTTTGAAACGAAGATCGAAACCGATAGTCACGGGCCGTGCGCAGACTCAGTCCGACGGTCTACCCACCCTTGTCCCCTCGCGCGGCGGTCCTTGGGATCCGCCCCGCGCGAGGCGGCCCGGACCGCATCCGCGGCGTCCGGTCACTGCGGCACATCCGAGCGACGTGCCGTGGGGAACGGTCATGCCCCGCGCGGCCGACGCGCTCCGGAGCCCCACACCACGTCTACCACGAGAGGTCAGCAACATGGCGTACGAATTGGCTTACGTCGAGCGAGTCCAGTACAAGCGGCGCCAGGACGCCGCCTATCAGGCCGGCCAGGACGCCGTCACCAACCTTCAGGCGGCCCTCGCGCGGGCGGAGCTCACCCTTCCCTCCCTGAGCAACGACGGGCCGGTGGGCAGCCACGGGTTCGTCCGGCTCGGAGGATGTAACGCGGACTTCGCCAACCGGCTCGCCGAAGTCATCGCCGCGGGTGCCGACGCTCTGCAGCGTCAACGGTGACCTCCGCGCACGTGCGGGACCGGGTGGCGTAGGGGCCGTCCCGGTCGATGGAGGTGGCGGCGCGGTCCGCGCGACGAGGTGAGGGCGGACCGGGGTGGTGTCGAGGTCGGGCGCGCGCCGGTTCTGCGGGAGGGCGGGGGCAGAGGGGGTTCCCGCCGGCTCGTCCGGCCCTCCGGCATCGGGTGACCTCCGCTTCGCCACGGGCAACGCCGTTTCTCCCTAAGGCCGTTCGAAGGCCTGGAGGACGCCGCCGATCGAGAAGCACAGTGCGCCGAGCAGTGTTCCCCAGTTGGCGACGCCGGTATTGATCAGGCTTCCGGTGGCGGGTCGGGTGAACGCGGCCAGGGCGGAGACCATGAAGAGGACGGAGCCGAACTGATTCACCGCGACGACCCACCAGCCGAGGGTGCGCGAGCGGAGGCAGGGCCAGGGGCGATGGCAGATCTCGGCGAACGCGAGGTGCCCGGAGATCAGGAACAGCAGGCACCCGATCATGTCGGGAGCCCAGATCAGCCGGTTGGTCTGCTCGGCCGTGAGCCCCCGCAGGAAGGAGTCGAGGAGGTTGACGCCGAACACGAGCGTCCCCACGAACAGCACGAACGTGCTCAGCCAGTCCAGGCGCATCGGCTCGTAGCCCCACCACCTCCACCCGGCCGCGCGGAACGTGTCTCCGCCCGGGGAGTGCCGGGGCGCGTTCAGCACCTGCAAGAGGGAGGTGTAGCCCCCGGTGTTGAAGAGCAGGCCGCCCGCGAAGTAGATCGAGGCGCTCTCCGTCGCGTCGCCCGAGCCGAACTGGGCTACGGCGGCGCCGAGGGCGAAGAGTGCTCCACCGGCGAAGAACGCACCGGAGGCGAGGGCATTGAGCCTTCGGAGTCGGTCGAGGGTCCTGGCATCGGCGGTCGGGGAGGTGGTGACCGTGCCCTCCGGACCGTGGACCGCCATCGATCCGCGCCTTCGCGCCAGCCGCGACTCCCACACCACCGTTTCCCCTCCGGGGCGGTCCCAGGTGAGCCGGGTGGTGAACGGTCCTGCGCCTTCGGCGCGCTGCTCGGGCTGTTCCACGGGCCGAGCCTAGACCTGGGGGTGATGCCCGACGATCAGCGAAACATGCCTTTCGCCGCGGCCGGTGCTCCGTATGGACGATCCGCGCGGCCTCGAACGGCGACGCGAGGTCCCGACGCGGTGCGCCGGGAGAATCCGCGCGCGAGCGGCGGCCCGAGCCCTCGGCCGCCGGCCTGCCCGTCCGGCCAGCGGTGCGGAGGACCTGCGGCACCCAGGGTCCGCGGCCGGGTTCCTCGTAGGCGACGACCGGGGAACGGTGCGGCAGGGCCGCGCCGACGGGGGCGCTCGAAGGCGGGTCCCCGACGTACTTCGCGCCCGGCCGAATGCTCTCGGACCTTCGGGCCCGCATCATCGTTTCTTCCCTATCAGCCCTGTGACCTGCACGGAAAGGGCTGCTGGCCGCAAGAGTGACGTGGTGCGGATTTGCTGGCAGCGGGATCTGAGCCTCGCCATCATGGGTCCGCTTTCGCCCTGAAAGCGGCGGCCTCACGGGTGGCGCAGCCCGGCCGCACCACGAGACGGAGGAACTGGATCCATGTCCATGTCTGTTGTGAGCATCTGGGACCACGCGATGCCGGGCGCTCAGCCCGTGTACCCGAGGACTTCCGCGTGGGACACCACATGGCCCCTCGAAGGGGGGACCGCCTGGGTGTTCTACAGCACGCCGGGCCAGACCCGGGTCAGGAAGCCGGTGATCCTCTCCGACGGCTTCTCCGCCGGGAAGAGCGACCCCGACGCCCTGTGGAACGCCCTGGAGAACGGCGAGTACCCCTTCGTCTCCAAGCTGCGGCAGGCGGGCTTCGACCTGGTTCTCCTCGGCTTCGACGAGCGGTCCGCGTCCATCATCGACAATGCCGACGTGGCGATCCAGTGCATCGAGAAGGCGATCGACGACCGCGAGGGGACCGCCAAGCTGACGGTCGGCGGTTTCAGCATGGGCGGGCTGGTCACGCGGTACGCCCTCGCGAAGATGCAGCACGACGGTGACGACCACCAGACCTCGACCTACCTCTCCTACGACACCCCTCACCGCGGCGCCTGGCTGCCCATCGGGGTACAGGCGTTCGCGCACTGGGTGAAGGACAACTGGGGCTCCATCCCCGGGTTCGGCCAGCTCCTCGGCAGCTTCTCCGTGCTGGTCAACAGCGCGGCCGCCCGGGAACTGCTGCGTTGGCACATCGGTACCGTCGGCGCCGAGCCCCGCGAGGACCGGGCCCGCATCGACTTCCTCGCCGAACTCGAGCGGGTCGGCAGCTGGCCCGAGGGCGTACGCCTGCTCGGGGTCGGAAACGGGACGGGCACCGGCGCCGGGAACAACATCCCGGCCGGCGTGACGGCGATGCGCACCACCGGTGCGGAGCTGGCGGGCACTTATCTGGACACCCAGAAGACGGGCGAACAGATCGTCGCCGTCCTGAAGAAGGCCGGAGCCACCGAGATCCCGGTCACCACCCGCGGCCTGCCCGACATGGACGGCGCTCCCGGCGGCCTGTTCCCCGAAGCGCACAACCTCCCGGGCCGCCCCGGGAACTTCGGAACCGCCGCCTTCCTGGCGGGGCTCCTCGAAGGCGAGCCCGCCGAACTCACCTACAACACGAGCACGTTCGTCCCGAGCGTGAGCGCGGTGGCGGCCGGCGACATCGACGACCACGACACGCTGTACGGCAAGATCGACCCCTCCGACAGCGAACTCGACGCCTTCATGTGCGCCAGTGAGAACGAGGGGCACACGCTGATGACCAGGGAACTCGGCGAGTGGATCCTGGCCAAGTTCCAGGGCGAGTAACCCACTGCCGCGACGGTGACCGGCTCCCGGTCCTGCCACGACCGTGGGGGTAAGGGATCCGGGATCGGGGATCGGGCTTGCGCGGGGGGCAGCCTGATCGCGGCCGGCCTCGCGCTCCCCCGGGCCGTCTCTTTCGGATCGTGCCGGCCGAGAGAGACGGTCTAGGGGAGACGGGCCATCACGTGGGCGTCCAGGAAGCCCCGTTCGGAGGCCGGGTCGTGGAGCAGCCGGGCGAACGTGACGAGCCCGGCCTCGGTCAGCAGCTCGACGAAACGGTCCGCGGGCCAGCAGTAGGCGGGCGTCACCTTGTGGTCGAAGCGGATCGGCTCCGGTCCCTCGGTCGCGAAGAACGAGACCAGGAGCAGGCCGCCCGGGGCCAGGACGCGCACCTGCTCGGCGAGCAGCGCGGGCAGGTCCACGGGAGGGGTGTGGATCAGCGAGTAGTGGGCCAGTACGCCGCCGAGCGCGCCGTCCTCGACCGGCAGGGCCTCCATCCGCGCCTCGTCGAACCGCAGCGTCGGATGGGCCCGCCTGGCGTGGGCGACCATGGCCGGGGAGAGGTCGAGTCCGGAGGCGTCCAGCCCCAGGTCGTGCAGCATGGCCGTCAGGTGGCCGGGGCCGCACCCGACGTCGGCTGCCCGCGGGTTTCCCGTTCCGCGCACGAGCTCGGCGAAGGTACCGATCATGGACCGGGTGAACGGCCGCGTCTCCAGCCGGTCGGCGAACAGCGACGCGTACAGCTCGACGATCCCGTCGTAGGCCGCCCTCGTCTCCTCCTGGTGGTTCGTCACGGGAAGGAAGCTAACACCCGCGCTCGGCCGCTCGGCGCCGTGCGTCGGGGAACGGCCCGCCGCGCGGGCTCGGGGCCGGTGCTCCCGTCGGCTGACCTCCCGCGCACGCGTCAGGCGGGGGTGGCGGACCGGCGCGGTGCGGCGTGGTGGGCGGGTAGGGGGGTGGGGCGGAGGTTCCGCAGCCCTGCGGACGCGGTGACCAGCAAGCCGGCGAAGACGGCCAGGAGGAGGACGGAGACCCACATCTGACGGCTGCCCGGGTCCAGCCATCCCGCCCAGGTCGCGGCAGCCGCCCAGAGCAGGGTTCCGGACAGGTAGAGGGAGCGGACCCGGCGCAGCTGGCGTGCGGCCCGCAAGGACGTGAGGAGTTCGCGCTTCGGTGCCATGGCGGGTCGTGTACCCCGAAGCGCCGCGTGTCCACGGAGGATTCCCGAGGAGTTGTCCGGGTGCCCGGACCTGGGGTTCGGGCACCGTCAGACGGACTCTGAGGCGGTGAGGGCGCGTACGGCGTCGGCGACGGCGCGGAAGTCCTTGCGCAGGATCTTGGAGTGGTTGCTCGGGACCTTCGCGCTGACCTGGATGTTCGGGTTGCGGACGAGGGCCGGGTCGAGGTTGGCGCGGATCTTCTCCATCAGGTCCGCGTCGCCGCCGAGGTTGCCGCCGGTGGCGAGTACGTACCGGGCCGGGACGGCCAGGCGGTCGAGGACCGGGTCGAGGGCGGCGGGTGCGCACAGTTCGTTGGCCTCGATGTTGATCTCGGCGTGCTGTGCGGCGCTCATGCGCGCGGCGAGGCCGAGCGGGCGGGCGAGGGGGAACAGCGGGCTGAGCCGGCGGAAGAGCCTGCGGATCTGCTCCCGGCCCGCGTCGTCGAGCCATGCGTGCGGCAGGGCGCCGTCCACGGAGACCAGTCCGAGGACGCGGTCCGGGTGACGGGCGGCCCAGTGCACGGCGATCATGGCTCCGTAGGACCAGCCCACCAGGATGGGCCGTTCCACGTTCCTGGCGGTGAGGACGGCGTCGAGATCGCGCAGGCACGCCTCGAACGAGTAGTCCGTGGCGCGCTCGGATCTGCCGCGGGCGCGCTCGTCGTAGGTGATGTGCCGGTAGTCGTCGCCGAGTTCGGCGATGACGCGCCGCCAGTGCGACTGGTCGGCGTAGGAGCCGTTGAGGTAGACCACGGGGCGGCCGGGGCCGCCGGTGTCGGTGACGGCGAGTGCGGTGTCGTCGATCGGCACCATGGCGGTTCCGGCGGATCGGTCGAGTGACATTTTGGTGCTTCTCCTGGGTGGGAAGTGGTGCGGTGGGGGTGGAGGAGGTGCGGCCGCGCACCTCCTCCTGGTTCCGGCGGGCCCTCGGGGCCGGGCGCGGTTCAGAGACTGCGGGCGGTGATGTCGCCGTAGGACGTGGTCGCGTGGATGTTCAGGCCGGCGGCGGCGCCGTCGGTGTTGCGGAGCGCGTTGTGGATCCGGCCGTAGGCGGTGTCGGCGTCCAGGGTGGCGGAGGCTCCGCGGGCGGCGCCGACCGAGATCGCGCCGTGCTCGGTGCGCAGCGTGACCGTGCCCCCCATGGCCTCGGTGATGCTGAGGTCGCCCTTCTGGGTGCTGATCTCCGCGGAGCCGCCGAGGCGGCCGACCGAGACGTCGCCGGCGAGGAGGGTGAGGCGGGCGCCCGCGGTCTCGTCGAGCTTGACCGCACCCTGGGCGCCCTCGAAGGTGACGTCGCCGAGACGTCCGACTCCCCGCAGCTCGGCGGCGGCGGCCTTCGCCTCGACCCGGGAGCCGGCGGGCAGCTGGACGGTCACTTCGACGCGGCCGGAGCTGCCGAGGATCCGGTTCTTCGCGGGTGAGGCCTCGATCCGCAGGACGCCGTCGCGGTATTCGACCGTGGTCCGCTCCGCCGCCTGGACGTCCTGGCCCTGTGCGGCGTCCACCGGCAGGACCTCGACCGTGGTGTCGGCGCGGTCGGCGGCGATGAACCGGATGCGTCCTGCGGGGATGTCGAGGACGGCGGCGATCGGGGCGGGGGTGGTGAACTTGCTCTGCATTTTCTTCTCCTGCGACTCGTTGTTTCCGATGACGGAAAAGCTACGTTGCATTCCAAGTCCCGGCAAGAAGTTCGTTGCACGCTATTTGCATTCTCGCTGGTCAGCGGCAATTAATCGTTGCGACCGCTCTCGAAGCGAATGCAACGAGGAGGGGTGTTCGTTGCAATGGACTGGAGGTGAACGCTATGCTCGAGGCCCACGGAGACGAAGGAGACCGACGATGCCGGGAGGCAGACTCACCCAGCAGGAACGCCGGCAGATCGCACTGGGGCTGGCCGACGGCCTCGCCTACGCGGAGATCGGCAGACGCCTCGATCGTCCGACCTCGACGGTCACGCGCGAGGTCCTGCGCAACGGCGGCCCCACCGCCTACCGCGCCGACCTGGCCCACCGCGCGACGGAAGCGCGTACCCAACGGCGAGGGCAGGCCGCACCCCGGGGGCCGCAGGCGCCCCCGCAGGAGCACGGACGGGACGCCGAGGCCCTGCGCGCGTACGAGGAGACGTTCACCACCGTCCTCATGCAGGCGGGCACGCCCAAGATGATGGCCCGGGTGCTGGTCTGCCTCTACACCACAGACGCGGGCAGCCTCACCGCGTCCGAACTCGTCCGGCGCCTCCAGGTCAGCCCGGCGTCCGTCTCCAAGGCGATCGCGTTCCTCGAGGGCCAGGGTCTCGTCCGGCGGGAACGCGAAGAGGGCCGCCGCGAGCGCTACGTCGTGGACGACGACGTCTGGTACCAGTCGATGATCGCCAGCGTCCGGGCCACCGCCCTGCTCGTCGAGACCGCGCGGGAGGGCGTCACCGTCCTCGGCCCCGACACCCCGGCCGCGATCCGCCTCGAGAACATCGCCCGCTTCGTCGACTTCGTCAACGAGAGCATCACCCGCGCCGCGGAACAGGCCCGCGAGATCCTGCACACGAAGGCCGAGGCTCCGTCAGGCGGCGTCGCCGCGAGCGGGCCGGACGCCGTGAGCGGACCTCCGGGCGCTGACGCGCCCTGACCGGGGGCGGAGCAGGCCCGCCCCGCCCCCGGGGGCGGGGCGGGGCGGGCGGATCGCAGGGTGGGGTGGTGCCCCGGAGGGACCGCTCAGCGGTCCGAGGTGGCCGGCTGCTGGTCGGCGGGGGCGCCGAACCAGGTGGGGAGGTGGGCGAGGAGGTCCTCCTGGGACGCGCCGGCCCAGGCGACGTGGCCGTCCGGGCGGAGGAGGATCGCGGGAGCGGGCAGGGCGGCCAGGTCCTCGGTGCCGTCCACGACGTGGTCCACGCGGTCCGCCCAGCCTTCCACCGAGAGGAGGCCCGTCCGGTCCAGGAGGAGGCCGCGGCCTTCGTGCATGAGGGAGTACAGGCGGCCCTGCTTCAGTTCGACGTCCCGCATGCGGCGGCCGAGGAGGTCGGGGCCCTCACCGAAGTCGTAGCGGACGTCGACCGCGGTGATCATGCCGGTGACGTACCGGTTGACCTCCTCGAAGTCCATCAGCTTCGAGAACAGCGCCCGCAGGGCGGTCGGGCCCGGTTCGCCGCCCATCAGCGTGATCTGCGCGCGGGTGTTGTCCAGTACGGCGGCGCCCACCGGGTGGCGTTCGGCCTCGTAGGTGTCGAGGAGGCCTTCCGGGGCCCAGCCGTCGACCGCGGCGGCCAGCTTCCAGCCGAGGTTGAAGGCGTCCTGGACGCCGAGGTTGAGGCCCTGGCCGCCGGTCGGCGGGTGGATGTGGGCCGCGTCGCCGGCCAGGAGGACCCGGCCGACCCGGTAGCGCTCGGCCTGGCGGGTGGCGTCGCCGAAACGGGAGAGCCAGCGGGGCGAGTGCACGCCGAAGTCGGTGCCCGCGAAGGCGTGCAGCCGCTCCTTGAACTCCTCGAGGGTCGGTTCGGCCGTACGGTCCTCGGACACGCCGTCGGCGGGCACGATGACGCGGCACAGCCCGCCCTGGGTGGGGACGACGCCGAAGCGGATCTGGGTCTTGTTGACCTCCTTCACGGCGGCGGCGATCACCGCCTGATCCTCGGTCACCTCCATCTCGCCCAGCAGGGTTTCGACCGTGGCGGCCTGGCCGGGGAAGCCGACGCCGAGCAGCTTGCGGACCGTACTGCGGCCGCCGTCGCAGCCGACGAGGTAGCGCGAGCGGAGCCGGGTGCCGTCCGCGAGCTCCACGGTGACCCCGTCCTCGTCCTGGCTCAGCCCCGCCACTTCGCAGCCGCGCCGGATCTCGGTGCCCAGTTCGAGGGCGCGCTCGTTCAGCAGTCGCTCGGTGACCGGCTGCGGAGTGGCGACGCCGTACGGGTGGGCCGTGTCCAGCTGCTCGGGCCACGCCTTCATGATGCCGCCGAAGAGGCCGCCGACCTGGAACTTCTCGCTGACCGCGAGGAACCTGTCCAGCAGGCCGCGCTGGTCCATCACCTCGACGCTGCGCGCGTGCAGGCCCTGGCCGCGGGACTGCTCGGTCGGCTCCGTCAGCTTCTCCAGCACGACGACGCGCACCTCGTGCAGTCGCAGTTCGGCGGCCAGCATCAGACCGGTCGGTCCACCGCCGACAACGATCACGTCGATCATCAAGGTTCTCATTTCCGCAGGTCCGGGCTTCAGGGAGTGATTCTGCGGGAGGAGAGGGGCCTTGCCGCAAGCCCCCTGGTGCGCTATATCTTGAACATGGCAAGGAGTGGTCACCCCTCCTTGCCTTTCGTCGTTTCAGGCGCCGGGCGCGGCGAAGAAGGCGCGGACGTCCTCGACGAAGGCTTCGGGCTGCTCCATCGAGAGGAAGTTGCCGCCCCGGTCCAGTTCCGTCCAGTGGGTGATGTGGTGGTCCCGCTCGGCGAAGCGGCGGATGGCGATGTCGGTGGGCAGGGCCACGGCCACACCGGTCGGGACGGTGCCGCGCGGCTTGGGGGACCAGGCGCTCGGGTCGTGGCCCGACTCGTAGTAGAGGTTCGCCGAGGAGCCGGCCGTGCCGGTGAACCAGTAGAGGCTGATGTTGGTGAGCAGCCGGTCGCGGCCCACAGCGTCCTCGGGGAGCTCGCAGGCGGGGTCCGTCCACTCCTTGAACTTCTCGGCGATCCAGGCCAGTTGGCCGACGGGTGAGTCGTGCAGGCCGTGGGCGAGGGTGTGCGGGCGGGTGGACTGGATGGCGACGAAGCCCATCTTGTCCTGCTGGAAGTCCTCCAGCCGGGCGAGGCGCTCCTGCTCGGACGCGGTCAGGCCCTCGAGTTCGGCGGGGTCCCCGGAGGGGAAGGTGACCAGGCCGTTGACGTGGACGCCGATGATCCGGTCGGGAGCCCGGCGTCCCATCTCGGCGGCGATCCAGGCGCCGCCGCCCGTGCCCTGGACGCCGTAGGAGTCGTACCCGAGCCGGGCCATGAGCTCGACGAACGCGCCCGCGATGCGGCCGGTGTTCCAGCCCGCCCCGGCGAGCGGGCCGGAGAAGCCGGTGCCGGGGGTGGAGGTCACGATGACGTGGAAGTGCTCCGCGAGGGGTGCGACGACGTCGGTGAACTGGACGAACGAGCACGGCCAGTCGTGGAGCAGGAGCAGCGGGACGGCCTGCGGGTTCTGCGAGCGGACGTGGAGGAAGTGGATGTTCTGGCCGTCGATCCCGGTGGTGAACTGGGGGAACTCGTTGAGCTCGGCCTCCGCCTTGCGCCAGTCGAAGCCGTCGGCCCAGTACGCGGCCAGGGCCTTGAGGTAGTCGGCGGGCACGCCCCGGGTCCAGCCGGTGCCGGGGATCTCGCTGCTCCAGCGGGTGCGGGCGAGGCGGGCGCGCAGGTCGTCGAGCTCGTCCTGCGGCACGTCGATGCGGAAGGGCTGGATCCGGGCGTCGGTGTTGCTGCTGTTCTCCATGGGTAAGACGATATTCTCGATATAGGCACGGTACGTTCCTAATGAATCGGGAGGGTGGGCCTCGTGTCCGACACCTCCGCACGACTGCTGCGCCTGCTGTCCCTCCTGCAGACTCCGAGGGCCTGGCCGGGGTCCGAACTGGCCGAGCGCCTCGGGGTGAGCGGCCGTACCGTCCGCAACGACGTCGACCGGCTGCGCGAGCTGGGCTATCCCGTGGACGCCACGCGCGGAACCACGGGTGGCTACCGGCTGGGTGCCGGGGCGGCCATGCCCCCGCTGCTCCTCGACGACGAGGAGGCCGTCGCGGTGACGGTCGCGCTGCGCACCGCCGCACAGGGGGCCGTACCCGGTGCGGAGGAGACCGCGCTGCGGGCGCTGGGCAAGCTGGAGCAGGTGCTGCCCTCGCGGCTCCGGCGGCGGGTGCGGGCCCTGGCCGCCTACACCGTGGCCGTACCGGCGGACCGGCCGGTCCCGACGGTGTCGGCGGACGTGCTGAGCGTGCTGGTCTCCGCCTGCCGCGACCGCGAGCGGCTGCGGTTCGACTACCTGGACCACGCGGGTTCGGCCACCCGTCGGGTCGTGGAGCCGTACCGGGCGGTGAACTGGGGGCGGCGCTGGTACCTGGTGGCGTGGGACGTCGAACGCGAGGACTGGCGGACCTTCAGGGCCGACCGGATCGAGCCCCGTACGCCGACCGGGCCGCGGTTCGCCCCGCGCGAGGTCCCGGGCGGGGACGTGGCGGCGTACGTCTCCCGGCGGGTGTCGGGCGCGGCCTGGCGCCACCACGCGCGGGTGACCGTGCACGCGCCGGCGCGGGCGGTGATCGAGCGGATCAACCCGGCGGTCGGCACGGTCGAGGCGGTCGACGCGCAGAGCTGCGTGCTGGTCACCGGAGCCGACACGGTGCAGACCCTCGCGGTCCATCTGGCCCTGCTCGACTTCGACTTCGATGTCACGGGGCCGGAGGAACTGGTCCTCCACCTGCGCCGGCTGGCGGACCGTTACGCGCGCTCCACGCCGCCGCCGGCGCGCTGAGGGGCCGGTTGACGCGGGGCGCGCACCCCTGCCCGCGGGGCCGCCGGTCAGGGCCTGGGGTCGATGCCGTGCGTCGGGGAGTTGTGCAGGGCCGTCGCGCTGTACGCGTTCCGGTCGCGGTGGGCCTGTTCCCTGCGGGCCTGCTCGATCCGCAGGCCCTCCGCGGTCTCCGTGCGCCGGTTGCCGCGGCGCAGCAGGGTCCGCACCATCCAGAGCGCCGCCAGGCCCATCACACCGAAGAACACACCGAGTTCGATCACGACGCCCCACCCCCGTACGAGAAGTCAGGAGCCGACCTTACCCAGGGGGCGGCGACTCCCGGAAGGACCGTCCCGCGCCGTGACCGGCGCGGGGCCGCGGTGCTACGCGGTCCGCGGGGCCGACTGCCGGGCGCGGTAGCGCTTCATGAACGTGAACATCCGCTGGACCGCGACGATGGGGACGATCCAGTTGCAGACCACGTCCAGGCCGGTGTTGTGGGGGGCGGTCGACGCGACGAGGTGGGCGAGGGTCATCAGCGCGAACACACCGCCCCAGGCCGCGGAGAAGAGGCGGTTGGTCTTCTTGAAGGCGGGGGTGTTCCACACGATCCGGGGCGCCTCCTCGCGGGCGTACTGCTCGGTGAAGGGCAGCACGGGCAGGGTGAGGAAGATCAGCGCCGCCAGGGCGCCGGTGGCCACGGTGCGGCCGTTGTCGGTGACGAAGGCCTGGGCTCCGTGCCCGCCGGCGAAGGCGAGGGCGGAGAGCGCCGCGAAGGTCGCGATCCCCATGGCGTCCAGCATCTTGGGGCGGCCGGCGAGCAGCGAGGGGACCGCGGCGGCGAGGGCGACCAGGGCCGCGAGAGCGGCGGACCACTGGGCGGCGACGCCGTTGCCGGCCGCCAGCGTGAAGACGATCCAGGGGGCCAGGCTCAGGAGGGGGTTCGACTTCATGGCTTCTGCCGTCTCTGCTCGGGTGGTCGGGGCCGTCCGACGGGGAGGGTCCGGGCCGCCTACGGGATATTCCAGTAATGACAGGTCGAATGTAGAAGCTGCCATTGTGACCTGTCAAGAGTGGAAGGTAGGGTGGGGTCATGAGCCTTCGCCACGCACTCCTCGGCCTGCTCGCCGAGCGGCCGTCCAGCGGCTACGACCTGATGAAGCTGTTCGACACCACGCTCGCCAACGTCTGGCGGGCCACGCAGAGTCAGGTCTACGGGGAACTGACCCGGATGACCGACGCCGGACTCGTCGAGGTCTCGGCCGAAGGCCCCCGGGGGCGCAAGGAGTACACGCTCCGCCCCGAAGGGCGTACCGAGCTGCAGCGCTGGCTGACCACTCCCGCCCAGCCCCAGCCGCTGCGCAGCGAGTGGATGCTGCGGGTCTTCTTCCTCGGTCTCCTGCCGCCCGATCAGGCCCGCGCGCAGCTCGTGCGCATCGCCGAGGCGGAGGCCGAGCAGATCACCGAGCTCGAGGGCCTGCTGGCCTCGCGCGACTGGACGGGTGACCCGCTGTCGGTGTCCGGGCGGCTCGTGCTGGAGTACGGACTGCGCGGCAGCGCGATGAAGCGGGAATGGGCCCGCTGGGCCCTCGAGCAGATCCCCGGGGACCGGACGCCTCCCGCCGGGGCCGGCGCGCGGTAGTCGCCGGGCCTGACGGCATCGCGGACACCGCTGACCGACCGCACCCGGTTCTTCTCGTACGACCGGCCCGGCAGCCGAACGGCGGCCGGGCCATGCGGCTTTCCGATCACACTCCGAGCAGGCGGGTCAGCGGGCGGCGGGCCAGGACCAGGGAGCCGGCCACGACGAGGGCGGCCAGGCCCAGGGCGAGGAAGTAGCCGGGGCCCGGGACCTCGTGGCCGGAGACCTTGAGGGCGTTGCCGCCCACCCCGCCGCCCAGCGCCCCGGACAGCCAGAACAGCGAGACCATCTGGCTGGTGAAGGTGGCGGGGGCGATGGCCGTCGTGGCGCTCATGCCCACCGGGGCGAAGGCGACCTCGCCGGCGGCGAGGAGCAGGAAGGACGTCACGAGCCAGAGGGGAGAGACGCGCTCCCCGCCGGAGGCGGCGAGCGCGGCGAGCGCCATGAGGAGGTAGGCGCAGCCGGTGGAGCCCATGCCGACGGCGTACTTCACGGCGGTGGGGATCCGGTCTCCGGCACGCTTCCACAGCCAGGCGAACACCGGCGCGGTGACGAGGACGAAGAACGGGATCGCCGCGTGGAACCAGCTGGCGGGCACGGTGGTCCCGAACACCTCGCGGTCGGTGGACTCCTTGGCGAAGAGGGTGAAGACCGAGCCGCCCTGGAGGAACAGCGCCCAGAAGACCGCCGAGGCCAGGAAGAGCCAGATGTACGTCTTGACCCGGGTCCGCTCCCCCGCGCTGAGCAGGGGGTTGCGGATGAGCCGCCAGAAGCAGACCACGGGCGAGACCACGCACAACAGGCCGATGAGGGCCATGACGTGGCCGATCTCGAAGGCCCCCAGGAGGGCGTCCGTCCCGTAGCCGGCCAGCACGAGCGCGGCGGCCGCGAGGGAGAAGCGCAGGACGCGGGTGCGCTGGAGCGGGGTCGCGAAGCGCTCGGGCGCGCTGCCGACTCCGGCGAAGTGGCGGGCGCCCCGGACGTACTGCACGAGTCCCGCGCCCATGCCCAGGGCGGCCAGTCCGAAGCCGAGGTGCCAGTTCACGCCCTCGCCGACGGCGCCCACGACGAGCGGGGCGATGAGGGCGCTGACCTGGACGCTCATGTAGAAGATGGCGAATCCGGCGTCGCGGCCCGCGCGGTCCTGGCGGTCGTAGAAGGCGCTGAGGAGGCTCGCCATGTTCGGCTTGAGCATGCCGGTGCCCACGGCGATCAGCAGCAGACCGGGGTAGAAGAACCCGGTGACGGGCACGGCCATGGAGAGGTGGCCGAGTCCGATCAGGACGCCGCCGTAGAGGACGGCGCGGTACGAACCGAGGATGCGGTCGCCGATCCAGCCGCCGGGCACGGAGGCGATGAACACCGAGGCCATGTAGAGGCCGAAGAGGAGGGCCGCGTCCTCGTTGGACATGCCGAGGCCGCCGTCGGCGGACGGGGCGGTCGCGAAGAGGACGAGGATGGCCGACATCCCGTAGAAGCTGAAGCGCTCCCACATGTCCGTGCCCCACAGGGTGAGGAACCAGCGGGGCTGGCCGAGCAGTCCGGTGGCGGACTGTTCGGACGGATGCGGCGCGAGGCGGGGCTGGGTCGGGGCGGCCATCGGTCTTCGTCTCCTCTCGTGCGTACGGTTTTCACCCGGGCAGGGGCAGAGGGTCGCTGCGGTCCTTCGGGGACGGGTCGACGGAGGCTCGCGGACGGCTCGCGGACGGCTTGGGGAAGGCGAGGGGAGCGCGCGGGCTCGGGCGCGGGCTCGAGGGCGGGCTCGGAGCGGGCGCCGGGAGGCCCGGTGACGGATCGCACCGGCCCGGGGCGGATCGCGAAGGGCGGTACCGGCCGGGAAAAGGGTGCGGCGCCTGAGGAGGGGGGCCCAGGCGCCGCAGTGGGGAAGGGGGGATCCAGGGCGGTCCACCGGCGACGGGGCGGGGGGATGCTCGCCGTCGGTGGGGCCGCCCTGGCGCTTCGCCCCGCACACCGTCAGGAAAGCGCCTGCGGCTCGCGATGGACTACAGCAGCGCCGGACCTGCGCGGACACCGGGTGCTGACGGGCGCACGACCGGCGCGACGGACGCACGGCGGCGGACGCACGCCGGCGGACGCGGCCGCGGCGGCGCACGGACGACGGCAGCGCACGGCGGCCGGACGCACGGGCGCCGGACGCACGGCGGCCCGGGACGGAGTCCGTCCCGGGCCGCCCTGTGCGGGGTGAGGCAAATCAGCCGTGCTTCTCGATGTTGAGCTTGGGCAGGGCCTTGTCCAGGCCTGCCGGGATCCACCAGGCCTTGCGGCCCATCAGCTGCATGGCGGCCGGGACGATCAGCAGGCGGATGACGATGGCGTCGACGAACACCGCGACGGCCATGCCGAAGCCGAACTGCTGGAGCATCCGGTCACCGCCCAGCATGAAGGCGCCGAAGACCGAGATCATGATGAGGCCGGCGGCGACGATGACCGAGCCGGTGTGGGCCACGCCTTCGCGGATGGCCGTGTCGGGCTCCTTCGTGCGGTCCCACTCCTCGCGGACCCGGGAGACCAGGAAGATCTCGTAGTCCATGGAGAGGCCGAAGACGATCGCGAAGATCATGATCGGGAGGAAGGCCTCGATCGGACCCGGCTCGACTCCGAACATGCCCTTCTGGAAGACCAGCGTCATGGCGCCCAGCGCGGAGCCGATGCTCAGCAGGTTCAGCAGGGCGGCCTTGATCGGGATCAGGATCGAGCGGAAGACGATCACCAGGAGCACCAGCGACAGGCCGACGACGATCGCGATGAACACCGGCATGCGCTTGGCGACGGTGTCGGAGTAGTCGACGACGGCCGCGGTGGCACCGCCGACGAGGTACGTCGCCTCGTGCTGCTTGGCGAGGTCGGGCAGGACGTTGTCCCTCAGCTCGTGCACGAGGTCGGAGGTCTTGGCGTCCTGCGGCGCGTAGCTGGGGAAGACGATGACGGTGAACGCCTTCTGGTCGTTCGCCGGGAACGCGGGGGTGGCGGCGGCGATGCCGGGGGTGGAGTTGAGCTTGGCCGACAGGGCCTCTCCGGCCTGGCTGTCACCTTCGGCGACCACGACGAGGGAACCGTTGAAGCCGGGGCCGAAACCGTCCGCGAGGAGGTCGTAGGCCCGACGGCTGGTGGAGGCGGCGGGGTCGTTGCCGGCGTCGGCGAAGCCGAGGCGCATGTCGAGGGCCGGTGCGGCCAGTGCGCCGAGGGCGACCACGGCGAGCAGCAGGCCGGCCAGCGGGCGGCGCTGCACACCGGTCGCCCAGCGGCGCCAGGCGGCCCCGCCCTCGGCGGACTTGCCCTTGGCGACGCGCTTCTGCGCCTTGGCGGTGAACTGGCGGGCGAACCGCTTGCCGAAGATGGCCAGCAGGGAGGGCAGCAGGGTGAGCGAGGCCAGCATGGTGACCAGCACGGTCAGCGCGAGGGCGACGGCGGTGCCCTGGAGGGAACCGAGTCCCAGCGCCACCAGGCCGAGCAGGGCGACGATGACCGTGCAGCCGGCGAAGAAGACCGTACGGCCGGCGATGTCGAGCGCCTTGGCGGAGGCGTCCTCCGGGCTGGCCCCCTTGACCAGTTCGGCGCGGTAGCGGGCGAAGATCAGCAGCGCGTAGTCGATGCCGACGCCGAGGCCGACGAGGATCAGGATGTACGGCGTGTAACTGGCGATGGTGAAGACGTGCGAGACGATCACGATCCCGCCGAGGGTGCTGCCCACGGCGAACACGGCGGTGATGATGGGCAGTCCGGCGGCGATGATCGTGCCGAACATGATCGCGAGGATCACCAGCGCGGCGAGCATGCCGGTGCCTTCGGCGGCCCCGCTCTCCTGCTCGGCGATCTTGCGGGCGGCGTCACCGCCCAGCTCGACCTGCAGCTGGTCCGTCTGCGCCTTGCGCGCCGTGTCGAGGATCTGCTGGGTGTCGGCCTTCTCCATGTCCTCGGTCTTGCCCTTGAGGACGACGGTGGCGTAGCCGATCGTGCCGTCCTTGGAGACGGCGGCGGTCTCCGTGTACGGGCTCTGGACCTGGGCGACCTTGGGGAGCTTGGCGACCTCGTCCAGCATGGCGGTCACCCGCTGCTGGGTGTCGGCGCCGGCGAGGCCGGCCTCGTCACGCAGGACGATCTCCACGCTGTCGCCGACCTGCGGGGAGCCGTGCTCCTCCAGGACCTCGAGGGTCTGCTGGGTTTCGGTGCCGGGCAGCGAGAAGTCGTCGTGGTAACTGTCTCCGACGGCCGAGGCTCCGCCCCAGACACCGACCAGAATGACTGTCCACAGTAAAAGGGCAGTCCAGCGGTGGCGCTGGCTGAAGGCCGAGGTCCGTTCCAGAATGGTCTTGCGCGGGGGTGGCGGCGTGGCAGAGCTGCCGACGCCCCTGACGGGGGTGGTGGTCACCATGCACTCCTTGTCTAGGCAACTCGCCCAGATCTCCACAGCGGCGTCGAGTGCGGCCGGAGCCTCGCTCGAGCGCCGGGCGGATGTGCCTGGACGTCAGGTGGACTGGTTCTGGTTGTCTTGCTGGTTCTGGGTCTGGTCGTGCGTCTGGGGCCGGGTCTGTGTCTGTTCCTGGTCTTGCGGAGGGCGGGACAGGTGGAGTACGCGCAACACGCGGACGCCGTCCTTGGGCCGCGGGGCGTCGTGTCCCTCGTGCAGGAGGGTGCGACGGGTCACCGTCATGGCGGCCGGGTCGAGTTCGGTGAGGTGCGAGTGGACGGCGGGGTCTTCGAGGACGGCCAGGTGGCGGGCCTCCTCGGCGCGCGCGGTCGCTCTCAGGTCGGTCAGGGGGCCGAGCGGCTCGCTCTCGGAGAGGAGGTACGAGGTGCCTCCGGTGCCGAGGTGCTGCTGCAGGACGACGCCCGTGCGGACGGGCACGGGGCCGAACGCGGAGCACAGTCCGGCGTACTCGGCTCCGGTGAGGAAGGATCCGAACTCGGCCGGATCGGCCCATATGTAGAAGGGGGCGTAGCTGTTGTGGCCCTCGGTCGCGACCTCCGAGACGCAGAAGGCCTTCATCAGGAGTCCGGCCCGCCGGTCCCAGGGAGCCGAACGGTCGGCCACGCGCCGGGCGATGCCGGTCATGTCGTAGTCGGCCGGCAGGGTGATGGAGTAGTGGGCGGTCAGCACGGTCGGGGTCACCTCATCCGGTGTGGCTCTGCCCGGCGGACAGGGCTGCCGGTGACCGGAGTGTGACGTGACGCGCTAGAGCCGCGGTGGTGCGGTGGGTTCAGGGGGCGGCGGACCCGGGAGGCGGGAGGTGACGGGGTTCGGGAGATGACGGGGTCGGGAGGACGGGGGCCCGGGGGCGGCGGGCCGCGGGCGGTGGGGTCAGGAGACCGCGGTGGTCTTCGGGGCCTTCACCGGTTCGCGGGAGAGCAGCCGGAGGGTCTCGGTGTGGAAGATCTCGTTGCCCTTGGTGGTGACCTCCAGGAGCAGCTGCTGCTGTTCCGGGGTCAGTTCGGAGAGCAGCTTCCCGAGGGCGGCGCGGTATTCGGCGAAGACGGTCTCGACCCGCTCCGCGAAGGCTTCGGGGACGGCCTCGACGATGACCCGTCTGCGGTCCGCGGGGTCGGGGCGGCGGTGGACGAATCCGGCCTTCTGAAGGTGGTCTATCACCGCGGTGATGGCTCCTCCCCGGCTGAGTCCCACGCGCTCGGCGAGCCGGCCGGGGGTCATCGGGCCTTCCAGGTCGAGCAGGCTCAGGCAGTTGAAGTCGGTGGCGTTCAGGCCCACCGACTGGGCCACCGCGGACTGGAAGAGGACGGTCCGCGCGGCCTGCACCCGCAGTGCGGTCGCGAGCGACATCAGGGTGCCGAAGGAGCGGTCCCCGGTGCCGGAGGAGCGGTCTTCCCCGTCGCCTTGCGGTTGCATCCTCGAGCTGCCTCTCTGCCGGTCCGGTGCGGCCAGAGTACTGGCGAGGACTCGCACGTGTGCGGCCATTCCCTGCCGGTCAGCGGGCCTGCCGGGCGCGCAGGGCCCGGTCGACCCGGAAGCGTACGGCCTTGGAGGCCACCTGGAAAAGCGGTCCGGTGGTCGGGAAGGGCTTCACCCGGCTGTTCTGGAAGGACGCGATCAGCCAGCGGCCCTCCTCGCGGACCAGGACCATCGTCTGCCGTGACAGCCGCTTGGCGGTGATCTCGCGCTGCCAGGGGAAGAGCGCCGCTCCGGTGGAGACGACCACCGCGGTGTTCTCGTCGACCCGGCGGACGCTCTCGATCGTGTCGCAGAGCAGCCGGGTGCCGTAGAGCATCGTGCGGAACATCAGGTCGTGCATGTCCTCGATCTGCACCCGGCCGTCCAGCACGACCCCGTTGAACTGGACGTACGCGGCGTCCGGGGTGAAGAGCCGGGCGTAGCCGCGGGCGTCGGCGCGGTCCCAGTGGCCGGACAGCTCGTCGAGCAGGACGCGGACCTCGTCGCGGACGCGGGGACCGGTGGCGGTGCTGGTCTTCATGACGGAGCCTTTCGCTCTCATTTAGTGCTTCTCTGTTTCCGTGCATCTCTAATTTAGAGAGATCTAGTGGGCCGTGTCAACCCCGCCAGCCGCGCTTGAGCCGGTGTCGAGTCCCCTTCAGGACCATCGGCCCGCCCGTCAGAGGCACCGGAGACTTTCGGAAGAGGTGCATTCCCATCGACAACCAGGCACAGACGACACCGCGGGGTCCGGGCGGGCGCCCGGCTTTCCTGGACGTTTTCACCCCCATCGGGGTGCGGGTGGCGGCCACCCTGCGCATCGCCGACCACATCGCGGCGGGCATCGACACCCGCGACGCACTCGCCGCGAAGACCGCGACCGACGCCGACTCGCTGGGCCGGCTGCTGCGGTTCCTCTCCTGCCGCGGCATCTTCGAGGAGACGGCGGCCGGCACCTACGCGCTCACCGACACCTCGAGGCTCCTGCTGGACGCCCACCCCTCCCGGATGCGGCACTGGCTGGACCTCGAGGGCGCGAGCGGCCGCATCGACCTCGCGGCCTGCGGCGGCCTGCTGCACGCCGTCCGCACCGGCGAGCCCGGCTACGACCAGGTCTTCGGCCGTCCCTTCTGGGACGACCTCGCCGACGACCAGGCGCTGACGGACACCTTCAGCGACCAGATGGCCGCCGTGCAGGGCAAGCTCGCCCCCGCCGCCGCCGGCGCCTACCCCTGGGACTCGCTGGGCCACATCGCCGACATCGGCGGCGGCACCGGCGCCCTGCTCGCGGAGATCCTCAAGGCGGCTCCCGCCGCCCGCGGCACGGTGGTCGACCTGCCCGGGACCGTCGAGGGCGGCGCCGCCCGCTTCGAGGCCGCCGGCCTGTCCGGCCGTACGGAGCTCGTCGCCCAGAGCTTCTTCGACGAACTCCCGGCCGGCGCGGACATGTACGTCCTCAGCCAGATCCTGCACGACTGGGACGACGAGGAGTCCGTCGCCATCCTGAAGCGCTGCGCCGAGGCCGCGGGCGAGAACGGCCGCGTCATGATCGTCGACCGGGTCATCGCCGAGGACGAGGGCAAGCAGCTGAACACCGAGTACGACCTGCGCATGCTCGTCTTCAACAAGGGCCGCGAGCGCACCGTGGAGGAGTTCGCCGCCCTGGCCGCGCAGGCCGGGCTCAAGCTGCGCGGGGTCACCGGACTGCCCTCGTACCACTCGCTCCTCGAATGGGAGCGGGCGTGACGCCCGGGACACCCGGTCCCGAGGTACTGGTGGTCGGTGCGGGCCCGGTCGGGCTCTGCACCGCCATCGAACTGGTCCGGCGGGGCGTGCGCGTCCGGATCGTCGACCGGCGTGCGGAGCCGCGTACCGGCACCCGCGCCTGCACCGTGTGGCAGCGCTCGCTGGAGGTCTTCGACCTCATGGGCCTGCCGGTCGAGGAGTACCTCGCCTCGGGCGTGCCGTACACCTTCCGCACCCACCACTTCGCCGGGTACCCGCCGCACGTCCGCGACGCCGCCCAGCCGGGCACCCCGTACCCGCGGCCGCTGCTCGTCGGGCAGCAGGACACTGTGGCGATGCTCACCCGCCACCTGTCCGGGCTCGGCGTCGAGGTGGAGCGCGGCCTCACGGCCGTGCCCGTGGCGCAGGACGACGACGGCGTCACCGTGCGCCTCGAGACGGCCGACGGCGGCAGCGAACTGACGCGCGCGGGCTGGGTGGTGGGGGCGCAGGGCCCGCACAGCTCGGTGCGCGACGCGATGGACTGCGCCTGGGAGAAGAAGCACTACTCCGGCACCCAGCTGCTCCAGGTCGACGCGCGCTGGACGGGTTCGCTCCCGGGCGACCCCTCCCACTGCCACCTCTTCCTGACGCGGGAGGGCTCGCTGGGCAGCGCGCCGCTGCCCGACGGACGCCACCGCTTCTACATCGGCGTCGCCGACACCGGGCGGACCGGCGATCCGGAGGTCGAGGAGGTCCTGGAAGCCGCGCGCCGGGTCACCGGGGTGTACGACCTGGAGTTCCACGACGCCCGCTTCAACTGGCGGGTGCGGCTGTACAACGCGGTCGCCGGCTCCTACCGCGACGGCCGCCTCCTGCTGGCGGGCGACAGCGCGCACACCTTGATGCCGGTGACCGCGCAGGGCATGAACACCGGTGTCCAGGACGCCTTCAACCTGGGCTGGAAGCTCGCCGCCGTGGTCCGCGGCGAGGCCGGTGACACCCTGCTCGACAGCTACGAGGCGGAGCGCCGGCCGGTGGCGCTCGGCCTCGCCGAGCGCAACCACCGTACGTACTGGGGCGGTACGGGACCCGTGCCGCCGTTCGACCGGCTGTACGAGGCGCTCGACCACATGGGGTCGGGCCACACCGGCCTGCCGCTCGCCTACCCGGACAGCCCGCTGAGCGGGGGGCCGGACGGCGCGGCGGCGGCCGGGGCGACGGACGGGGCGGGACCGGTCGCGGGCGACCGCGTGCCGGACGCCGCGCTGCACTCCCCCGAGGGCCGGCTGTTCCGCCTGATCGGGCGGGGCTCCTGGACCCTGCTCGCCTTCCCCGCGGACCCGGCCGACCCGGAGTCCGCGGGCCTCGCGGCCAAGGAGCTCGCCCCGGCCGCCCGCCGGGCGGGCGTCACCGCCCGCGTGGTGGGCAACGCCTTCGGCGGCGCGGTCGGCGGCGGTACGCAGACCCTGGCGGACCCGGACGGCGCGCTGCGCGCGGCGTTCGGCGCGCAGCGCGGGGCGGTCCTCCTGCTGCGGCCGGACGGGTACGTGGCCTTCCGTGGCGGCGCGCGCGACGGCGCGGCGCTGGAGGGGCACCTCGAGGCGGTGCTGGGCCGGGCGGTGGCCGCGGCGCGGTAGGAGCAGGTGCCACAGAGGAGAGGGGGGGGGGGGGGGCGGGGCTGGGCGGGTGAGGCGCGGCGCGCCCCCGCAGAACTCTGGGAGCGAGGGAGGCCCAAGCTTCAGGTGTACGACTGGCGCGC
>NZ_JBSGWY010000052.1:29612-30962 GCF_053609145.1 Streptomyces sp. NPDC054961
AGGGGCGCGGGGGGGGGGGGGGGGGGGGGGGGGGGGGGGGGGGGGGTGGGGGCGCCCCCCCCCCCCGGCCGCGCCCCGGGGGGGGGGGCGGGGCGCGCCCCCCCGCTCCCGTCATGACGTGTGACCCGGATCACACGGCGGATCCCGAGATTCATTGCCGATGCACGCCCTTGCGGTCCCTGAGAGGTGTATATGCGATTCAGACGACTTCGGGAGATCGACCCGTGCCCCACACGCCCCCTTCAGAACCGCCCGCACCGGCACCAGGGACGCCGCACACGTGGCTCCAGTTCGGATTGCCGTGGAGCGACGACCTCGCTCTGGTGGTCGGCTCCGACGACAGCGTCACCGTCGGCCACCACCCCTCGGGAAAGGGCGTCTGGCGGACCTGCAGCTCCGAACCCGGCCGGCGGCTGAAGGTTCTGACGCCCGACGACCTCACGCGCTATCCGAGCACGTACAGGGCCCTGCAGGCGCGTGACTGGGCCCTGGGCCGCGATTGCGGCTGCAGCGGCGCCGAGAAGTTCGCGAGCAAGGAACTCGTGCTGTCGCGCGGCCCCCACTGGGACGTGGCCACCCGTGACGCGCTGCTGGGTGACTGGGCCGCTCCCCTGGCACGCGGCGGCAGCCTCGAGCCGTCGGTGCTGGGCCGCATCAAGAGCGAAGCGCGGCGCATCCACCGGGAACTGGTGCCGCTGTGGGAACGAACCGTCCGCAAGTCCCGGGTCCAGCTCCTCGACCGTCCCATCGGCGACGGCCTGACGCTCCATGACCTCGTCCCCGCCGAACCCCGCATGGACGACCTCGTCTTCGACACCGCCTTCGAGGACGAGCGCATCGACACCGTCCTGCGCGGGCTCGACGCGTCGGAGCGCCGGGTCGCGATGGCCTGGGCCCACCCTTCCATCGGGACCTGGACCGAGGCGGCGCGCTTCGCCGGCGCGGCCCGACCGGAGGACACCGGTGACCGGGTCCGCCGCAAGCTCCAGCGTCTCGGCAAGCGTCACACCGAGCGCGCCCGGGCCGCCGCGGCGACCCGGGCAGGCGCACGGTGACCCTCGTCGGCGATGCGCTCGCCGAATTCCTGGGGGGTCTGGCGGTCGCCCTCGTCCTCGCCGCCGTCGACCGGGCCCGCCGCCGTCGGCGTCGGCGCCGCACTTCGCCGCCGGAGCGCACCTCGCCCCCGCCCGCGACGGACCCGTCCCGCACTGCCGGGGAGGACCGGCCCTGACCGGCGGCCCCGGCGTGGGGGGGGGGGGGGCCGGCCCCCCGGGGGCCCGGCGGCGGCGGGCGGTGTGGCGCCGGGCGCGGGGGGGCGCAGGCGCGCGGCGGGGGGGGGGGCCGGCGGGG
>NZ_JBSGWY010000052.1:30972-47616 GCF_053609145.1 Streptomyces sp. NPDC054961
CCCCGCGTGGGGTGCTCCGCCCCCCCCCCCCGGCCCCCCCGCCGGGCCCGGGGGGGCGCGCGCCCCCCCCCCGCCGCCCGGGCCCGGGCCGTCAGAAGGCCAGCGGGAAGAGGGTCGCGTAGTCGCCCGTGCGGGCCGCGCGCAGGGTGGCGAGGGTGCGCAGGGGGGTGTGGTCGGACGTGGTCAGGGCTTGGGGGGTCTCCGCGCAGCGGTCGCCCGAGCAGAGGCCCGCGCGGGTCCAGCCGGCCGCGGCGTCGGCGCTCGGGCGCTCCGCCCAGACGCCCAGGACCGAGGCCTCGAAGGAGGCGTCCTTGCCCGCGCGGTAGACGCCGTCGGCCACCCGCTGGGCGGAGGCCTCGGCCGCCGCCTGGCGGGCCAGCTCCGGGTCCCCGCACCGGTCGGCGGCGGCCCGCAGCCAGGCGGCGCGGACCACCGAGTGCCCGGCGTCCGGGGCGGTGCGCGCGGCGGCGGCCCGAGCGGCCGTGCGGTAGACCGAACCGGCCTGGCAGACGAGGGCCTCGGCCTCGGGGGAACCGCTCAGGTCGACGGCGGTCAGGAGCAGGCGGGCGTCGTCCTCGGGCTTCAGGCCGGTGACGGAGGGGGCGGGCAGCGCCTCGTCGACGGCGCGGGCGGCCGCGGCGCCCAGGGCCCGGGAGATCAGGCGCAGGTCGACGCGTTCCACCAGGGCGGCCGTGTCGTACGGGGCCTTGCGGCCGGCCGCGGCGGGCAGCCAGACCTCGCGGATCTGCCGCTCGATGCCGGGGGCGAACTCGGCCGTGCTGCCGCTCCGCGCGGCGAGCGCGACGGCGGCGGCGGTGGCGCCCAGGGCGCCGTCGGCAGCCTGTTCCGCGGGCCAGCCGGCCCGGGAGTGCGCGCCGGCGGCCGGCGCCCGTACCCCGGGGCAGCCCAGGCCCAGCGCGGCGGAGGTCGCCTGCGGATCGCTGCGGGTGGCGCCGGGCAGGGCGATGCCGCCGTCCGGGCGGACCAGACCGGCGCAGGCCGCGGGGTCGAACGCGGGCAGGGCCACCCCCAGTTGCCCGGCGGCGTCGCGCAGGGTGGCTTCGGAGACGAGCCGGACCGGATCGGCGCCGAGCGCGGTGAGCGCGCGGTGGGTCGCGGTGACGAGCCCCGCGGTGTGCGGGGGCACCGCGGCGGAGCCGCGCAGCAGGCCGGCGCTCTGCAGCAGGGCCGCGGTGGCGTTGGGGTTCTGGGCGGCATCGCCCGGGGTCAGGGCCGCCAGGGCGGCGCGGTTGGCCTCGCGGACCGGAGCGGGCACGGGCAGGCCGAGGCGCGTGAGGGCGCGTACGGCCACGGCGGTGGATCCGGGGTCGGCGGCGGTGGCGGCCGGGCCGGTCCGGTAGCCGCCGCCGGTGCGCAGGGATTCCAGCGTGCGGCCGACGCGTTCGCGGTCGGCGCTGCCGCCGGCCGCCAGGAGGGCGTCCACGCTGAGTCCGACCTGGGCGACGGCGGGCAGCCCCGAGGAAGCCATCCGGCCCTCTTGGGCGCCGCCGGTCCACAGGGCGAGCCGGGCCGGGTCCACGTGGACGTCCGGGGTCCCGGCCTGCGCGGCCAGGCGCAAGCGCCAGGAGGTCTCGTAGAGGGAGAAGGGGGAGTTCGCGGCGGACTGGGCGCCGTCCACGAACCAGCCGCGCCCGCCGTCGCTCACCCAGGAGTCGAGGAGCAGTGCGGCGGTGTCCACGGGGGGAACGGCGGCGGGCGCGACGGACCGGCCGGCCGCGGCGCCGTCCGGCTGCGGGGAGCAGGCGCTGACGGCGGCCACGGCGGCGAGGAGCACGGCGGCGCAACGCGCCCGCACCGCTCCCCGGGGGGAGCGGTGCGGGCGCCGGTGGGCAGTGGACATCAGCTGTAGGCCCTGTCCTGGCTGGTCACGGTGAAGAAGGAGGAACCGAACTGGAAGGTTCCGGTGACCGAGTGGCTGATCCGGAAGACGTTGGAGTAGTCGTCCTGGCTGGGCGGGTAGAAGGAGACCTGGTCGTAGGCGTGCTCGCTGTACCAGTTGTTCTGCACGCTGGTGCTCCAGCTCGCCTCGGCGAGGCTGCCGGTGCTCCGGACGGACGCGCCCTGCGGCGCGCCGACCACCCAGAACGGGGCTCCGACGGAACCGATCCGCCAGCTGTCGGTGTGCTCGATGCTGTCGGCGTTGAAGGGGCGGGTGCCGAGCCAGGCCACGTCCGAGGAGGTGTCCGTGAAGATGGCGTAGTACTCCATGAACGGCACCTTGACGAAGCTGGCGCCGGACGCGACGAGCTCGCCCTGGCTGCCGCCCGGGACGTTGATCCGCTCGGACCGCGTGGAGTTCAGCCACTGGTCGCGGACCGGGAAGCCGCTCTGGTCCCCGTGGCCGCCGCCGTCGCCGGCGGCCACGGCCGGGGCCGCGGGGGCCGGGGCCTTGGGCGCCTTCTGGTGCTCGGCGCGGCGCTTTTGGACCTCCGCGACCAGGTCGCGCTTGTTGCGCACCGAGGCCTCGGCGGTGAACACCTTGCCGTGTGCGTCCTCCTTGACCACGACCGTGCCGGGGACCGTGGTGGCGGCCGTCTCGGAACCGGTCGCGCCCTGCGCGATGCCGGCGGCGAGGCCGCCGGTCAGCAGCGCGAACGTCGCTGCGAGTGCGGCGGTGCGCCTGCGCCCGCCGAGGGTGATCCCCATGGTGTGCGTCCCTTTCTGCATGGCGGTGGTATCGGTGGTGGGAGCCGGGGTCACGGGTGCCGGCGGACGAAGATGTCGGGCTGGCCGTTGGTGTCACCGGCCGTCAGGTTCGTGGCGTACGAGGTGAACACCACGGTGGAGGCGTCCTGGTCGGCCTCCGGGAAGTAGCTGGCCGCGTTGCCCTGCTCGCCCGTGCTGGAGACGCTCTCGCGGCGCAGCTCGCCGCCGGGCAGGTCGGCGACGAAGATGTCGCGGACCTCGTTGGTGTCGCCGCCGACCAGGTTGGGGCCGGAGGAGGACATCGGGATGTGCAGGGCGTCGCCGGTGATGCTGGCCCAGAACGTGCCACCGGGGGCGGGGATGCCGTCGGCGCCCTTGTCGATCAGGCGCAGTTCACCGGTCTGCAGGTCCTGCAGGTAGGTGTGGTTCTGGCCGGTCGCCGGGCTCTGTGCCGTCAGGTTCGTGGCGTGGGAGTTGAGCACGGTGTAGCGGTTGTCGTCACTGATCGTGCCGCCGATGGTGATCTGGTCCGACTCGACGCCCGTGGGCGACACCGACAGCCGGGTGGTCCTTCCGGTGGCGAGCTCGTGCAGGAACTCGTCGACCTTGTGGTTGGTGTCCCCGGGCGCGATGTTCGTCGCGTTGGAGAAGAAGGTGACGAATTTTCCGTCGGCGCTGATCTGGGTGCCGTCGGAGGCGGCGTCGCCGGGGGTTCCGTCGGCGGCCCGGCTGGTGCGGACGATCGCGCCGGTGTTCATGTCGCGGACCACGGTGTCCCACACGCTGGCGGGGGTGTCGCCGGGGATCAGGTTGTCGGCGGAGGTCGCGAAGGCGACGTACCGTCCGTCGGCGGTGATCGTCGGGCGCATGCTGTCGCCGTTGCCCTGGGTTCCGTCGGCCGCCGCCGAGACGAGGACCGTCTGGCCGGTGCACAGGTCCGTGCGGAAGATGTGGGACTTGCCGTCGGTGCCGCCGGACACCAGGTTGGTGGAGTCGGCGGAGTAGACGACGTAGCGCCCGTTCGCGCTGATGATCGGGTCGATGCCGGTGCAGCCGTTGGACTCGGCGCCGCGGCCCTCGTTCACGCGCGTGGTGGTGCCGCGGTTCACGTCCCGCAGGAAGATGTCGCTGCAGTCGTTGCGGTCTCCGCGGACCAGGTTACTGGCGTGCGAGGCGAAGACGACCAGGCGCCCGTCTCCGCTGATCGAGGCCCTCTCGCTGGGGCCGTTGGCCGGCTGCCCGCCCACGCCCACGCTCACGAGCAGCGTGTCGTCGGTCGTGGCGGGGCCGGGCCGTCCTGCGGCGGGCGCGGGGGCGGCGGCCACCGCGACAAGCGTGAGCGCCGTGCCCAGCATCGCTGCGCACGCGGCCCGGACGCGGCCCGGTCGGTCCTTTCTCATGCATGCCTCCTCGTACACCGCTCGGCCAGGCGGCCGTTCGGTCGCGCAGAGACTCACACCGCGACCTCGCGATTGGCTTAAGAAGGCCTTGACGGCCGGAACGGACGCCGAAGCGGCCGCCGTGCCCCGGGCGCGGCACAGCCACCCGGGTCCGCGGGGGAATGGAGAACCCGAGTGGCTGCGGCTGCTGGGGCTACGGCGGCCGTGGGCCGCGTCGTGGCCGAATGCGGCTGCCCGCGGTGCGGCTACTTCAGGGCCGCGCCGACGCGGGTGGCGCAGCCGAGGCGCTCGCCGATGGCCGTCAGTACGGCCTGGAGGCGGCGCTCGAGCCGGGCTTCGACGCCGATCTGGGCGACCTTCTGGCCGAACCGGCTGGAGTTCGGCACCAGGTTGTGGACGCGCAGGACGAGCTGGGTGCCCCCGTCGGCCGGTTCGACGGTGTAGGTGCCCCCGTACCAGGTCTGCACGCGCACGCTGTGCGCCTCGCGGTCGACGTCGACCTCCAGGTAGTCCTCGCCCGAGTCGCCGAACCGGCCGGTGAACTTCGCGGGCCCGCCCTCGAGCGTCAGCCCGCCGGTCTCCTTGGCGTGGTCACCGGCGAGCACCAGGGCGTTGCCCTCCACCCCGGCATCGCCTTCCCGGACGTCCAGCAGGACCTGGGCCACCTGCTCGGCCGGCGCGTCCACGGTCCCCGTGACGATCCACTTGGCCTGCTCCGCCATCGACATGTTCATCGCTTCCCCTCATCGTTAAGCTATTCCTACACGTGGGACTTCTCCATGGATGGGAAATCTCGATTCATCGAAATAAATGGTGCTCCCGGAGGTGCCACATGTCAACTCTTCCAAGTACCCCCAGGTCAGAGCTGATTGCCCGGATCGAGGACGGGGTGCGCGACAACGGCGGACGCGGCCAACTGCTCCACCAGGCCATCGCCCAGCACTTCGGCCTGAACCCGACGGACATGAAGTGCGTGGACCTGGCGAGAACCGAACCCCGGCTGACGGCGGGGCGGCTCGCCGAGATCACGGGGATGAGCACGTCGGCGACGACGGCGGTGCTCGACCGGATGGAACGGGCCGGGTTCATCGAGCGGGTGCGCGATCCCGAGGACCGCCGCAGGGTGATCGTCGTGTCCACGGGACGCCGCGAGCAGGAGGTCGCCGAGGCGTTCCTCCCGCTCAAGGACGCGATGCGCTCGCTGCTGGAGTCGTACGACGACGCGCAGCTGGAGGTGCTCGACGCGTTCACCTCGCGGGTGAACCAGCTGCTCAGGGAGGTGACCCGGGAGATCCCGGGCGGCGGCGCGGGAAGCGGCCCGACGGGCGGCCGGGCAGGCGGCCCGACGGGCGGCGCAGGCGGCCCGGCAGGCGGCCGGGCAGGCGGCGCGACGGGCGGCCGGGCAGGCGGCGCGACGGGCGGCCGGGCAGGCCGGGGAGGGGCGGCCCCGGCCGCACCCGGGCCCGCCCCTGCCTCCTCCCCCGAGGTCCCGCCGTCCGGTTCCGTCACCAGGCGACGGGTAGCGAGCTGACCCCGCGGATCATGCCGCCGCCCCAGACGAGCTCCTCCTCCGCGATCGCGAGCCGCAGCCCCGGGAAGCGGCGCAGCAGGGCTCCGAAGGCCACTTGGAGCTCGATGCGCGCGAGGGGTGCGCCCAGGCAGCGGTGAATGCCGTGGCCGAAGGCGATGTGCCGGTTCTCCGCCCGGGTGAGGTCCAGCTCGTCCGCGCCGGGGAAGACGGCCCCGTCCCGGTTGGCGGAGGCCGTCGAGGGGATGACGGCCTCACCGGGCTTGACGATCACGGAGCCGACCTTGACCTCCTCGGTGGCGATCCGGATGGTGCCGCCGCTGACCGGCCCCGGGGTCCAGCGCAGCAGTTCCTCCACGGCGGCGAGCGGGAACTGCGCCGCCCCGCGCAGGGGGTCGAGCTGTTCGGGGTGGCGCAGCAGCGCCACCATCGAGTTCGCGAAGGAGTTGGCCACCGTGTGGTAGCCGGCGGTGATCAGGGTCGCCGCGGCGGCGATCAGCTCGCCCGGGCTCACCCGGTCCTGCGCCTGCGCCTCGACCAGGGTGCTCAGCAGGTCCTCACCCGGTACCCGGCGCTTCACCTCGACGAGCTCCGCGAGGTACTCGGCCAGCCGGGTCCTCGCGTCGGTGACGGCGCCGGCCGCGCTCGGCGCGAGCGTCAGCGCCGCGTCGGTCCAGTCCCGGAACGCCTCCCGGTCCGCCTCGGGGACGCCGAGGAGGTCGCAGATGACGGTGATCGGCAGCGGCCTGGCCAGCATCGGGACCAGGTCGGCGGGCTGCCCGGACTCCTCCATGACGTCGAGGAGTTCCTCGGTGGTGCGCACGATGCCCGCGCGCATCCGCTCGGCCTGCCGGCCGGTGAACACCGAGGCGAGCAGCTTGCGCAGCCGGGTGTGGTCGGGCGGGTCCATCGCCATGATGGAGTCCGGCTCGGGACTGGCCGGGCCGAGCCGCGGGGCCCCCGGTCGGGTGGCGGCCGCGCGGCTCAGCCGGGCGTCGTTGAGTACCGCGCGCACGTCTTCGTACTGCGTGGCGATCCAGGCCCAGTCCCCGGTCGGCAGCTCCACCCGGGCCACCGGACAGGTCTCGCGCAGCTGCTGGAACTCCGGTGGCGGGGTGAAGAGCTGACTGAGCTGGAACGGGAAGCGCAGCCCCCCGGTGTCGTCGGACACAGCCTTCCTCCCAGAGAGGATTCGTTGACGTGCGGCGCGTTCAGGAGGGTGGGCGGGGTCAGTTCTCCACAGCCATCTGGCCCATCATTCCCATGTTGAGATGGCCCATCAGGTGGCAGTGGAACATGAACAGCCCGGTGTAGTCGGTGAATTTGATCTTGAACTTGACGGTCTTGCCGGGCATGACCGTGACGGTGTCCTTCAGGCCCGCCTCGCCGGGCGCGGGCGCCACGCCGTCGCGCTCCACGACCTGGAAGTGCTCCAGGTGCGTGTGCATGGAGTGCGGGATGCCGAAGCGGACGTCGGTGTTCTCGACGGTCCACAGCTCGGTGACCCCGACCTTGGGGCGCAGGTCCACCCGGTTGACGTCGAAGTGCTGCCCGTTGATCAGGTGGTGCCCGGTCGCCGGGTCGAAGTTCATGACGAACTTGCGCTCCACGGTGGGCGTGCCGATGTCCGGGTTCGGCCGCAGGATGTCGGGCACGCGGCTCGGGTCGGCGGCCCGCCGCACGACGTCGAAGCGCATGACCTCGGGGGCCTCGCCGGCGAAGCCGATGAGGTTGCGCAGGACGATCTTCGAGCCGACCGGGTAGCGCGAGAAGTCGATGACGATCTCCTGGCGCTCGGCGGGCCAGATCTCCAGCACGCGCGCGGACACCGGGGCGGGCAGCAGGCCGCCGTCGGAGCCGATGTGCGTCATCTCGTCGCCCTCGCCGAGCTGGAGCAGGAACGCGCGCTCGTTGGAGGTGTTCGCCAGCCGGAAGCGGTACTTGCGCGCGGCGACCTCGTAGTACGGGCGCGGGGCGCCGTTCACCAGGATCGTCGAGCGGGTCATGAACCCGTCCGGTTCGTAGACCAGCGAGCCGTCGTCGGCGAACCGCGCGTCGCGCAGGTGCAGCGGCACGTCGTACTGGCCCTTGGGCAGCGGGAGCCGCTCCTCGAAGTCGTCCGTGAGGATGTACGAGGCGGCGAGACCGCGGTAGATGTTCTCGGCGTGCGCGTCGTGGGAGTGGTCGTGCATCCACATCGTCGAGGCGCGCTGGCTGTTGGGGTAGTAGAAGACCCTGTTGCCGCCGGGCGACACCTGGTTGTTGGGGTGGCCGTCCGAGGACGCCGGGACGTGGCCGCCGTGCAGGTGCATGGAGAAGGGCACGTCGAGGGCGTTGACCTGCTCGATGACGACGGGCCGGCCGCGGGTGGCCCGGATGACCGGCATCAGCTCGCCGTTGAAGAGCCGCATCTTCGTCCGGGTGCCCGCGAAGATGGTCTTCTCCACCTCGCTGGTCGTCAGCCGGTAGACGTCGTACCCGGCCCAGGCCCCGCCGCCGCGCCCGTGGGACGCGGGGCGCAGCACCTTGGGTATCCGCAGCGGTACGGCGAAGAGGCTCGCCGGCCCGGCCGCGGCCGTGGTGCCGGCGAGGGCGACCCCGGCGGGGGCCGCCGCGGCGATCAGACCGGTGGCTGCGCCTGCCTTGATCAGTTGTCTGCGCGTCAGCACGCTCTCTCCTCTTCCCGGGTGTCTCCTCAGCGCATTCAGGCCGAGTCGGCTCGCTCCGCGCTAGAGCGCCGATGGTGCGCACCGGCCGCGCGGGGGACGGTTTTCAGCCGCGGTGGATCTTGTGGTGGGCCGCCTGGGCGCGCGGCCGGACCACCAGCAGGTCGATGTTGACGTGGCTGGGGCGGGTCACCGCCCAGGCCACGGTGTCGGCGACGTCCTGGGCGGTCAGCGGCTGCGCGACGCCGTCGTACACCGCGGCGGCCCGCTCGGCGTCGCCGCGGAACCGGTTGAGCGCGAACTCCTCGGTCCGGACGAGGCCGGGCGCGACCTCGATCACCCGTACGGGGCTGCCGCACAGTTCCAGCCGCAGCGTGCCGGCCAGGGCGTGCGCGCCGTGCTTGGCGGCCACGTAGCCGCCGCCGCCCTCGTAGGGCAGGAGGCCGGCCGTGGAGGAGAGGACGAGGACGGTGCCGTCGCCGGAGGCGACGAGGGCGGGCAGCAGTGCCTGGGTGACGTGCAGGGCCCCGACCACGTTCACCGCGAACATCGCCGTCCAGTCGTCCGGGTCGGCCTCGGCGACGGTCTCGGTGCCGATCGCGCCGCCCGCGATGTTCAGCAGGACGTCCACCCGGTCCAGGCCGTCCGCGAAGTCCCGTACCGCTCCGCGGTCGGTGACGTCCAGGGCGTGCGCCACGGCCTCGTGCCCGGCCCCGGTCAGCTCCTCGGCGAGCGCCTCGACGCGGTCCTTGCGCCGCGCGGTGAGCACCACCCGGTAGCCCTCGGCGGCGAGCCGGCGCGCGGTCGCGGCGCCGATCCCGCTGCTCGCACCGGTGACGACCGCGGTACGGGTGGACATGGAGCCTCCTGCTGGGCGTGTCGCCGGTTCTCGTGACCCGCCGCATCGTGCCGAAGACCGCTAGAGAACGCCTGCATCCGGTCTCGCACGGGAGCCCCGCGCGGCCCGGTGGCGGGCCCCGCTCTCGATAAGGCCTGAAGTCGCTCTTGAGGCGCTCTGCGGAGCATGCCGCATCCCGGACAACCAATCCGCACCCCCGGGTGCCAGCAGCGTCGCGGCCGGCATGGCCGGGACGGAGGAGGAACCGCAGATGCACGCGACCCCAAGCGCCGCGGACTCGCAGGGTTCTGGGCACGGACTCGCACGACGCAGACTAATGATCGGCATGGGCGCGGGGGCCGCGACCCTGCTGTCGGCCACCCCCGCCCTGGCCCACGGCGGGCAGGACGAACGCCACCGCTCCGACACGGCCGTGATCGGCGCCGTCGCCACCGTCGACGGGATCCGGCTGACCACGGACCGGGTGCCCGCGGGCCCGGTGACCCTCGTGGCGAGCACCACGGACGAGAAGGTCCAGCGCCCGCTGGGGCTCGTCCGGCTGCGCGCCGGCGTCACCCTGACGGCCTTCCTGACGCACTACCAGACCGCCGCCACCTCCACGGACCCGGCCGCGCGGCACGCCGCGCTGGCGCTCATCGACTCCGAGGCGCAGTACTTCGGCGGGCCCGCCGTCACCAAGGCCAGCGGGAAGATCGAGATCTCCTGGATCCTCACCCCCGGCACGTACCACCTGCTCGACTACACGCTGCTGAACCCGGCCCGCCCCGAGCTCGTGCGCAGCATCCAGGTCGGCGCGCCGACGCGCGCCGCCGTCGCGATTCCCCGCTGGGCCCCGGAACTCATCGCCGCGTACGACGAGGGCCCGCTCGGCCGCTACCTGATCGGCAACACCCTGAACGCACGGGGCGAGTTCACCGTCGTGAACCAGACCTCTCAGCTCAACGAAGTGATGTTCCTGCGGGTGACCCCGGGGGCCAGTGCCGCCGACGTCGCCGCGTGCATGGACGCGCTGGCCCACGGCCAACAGCCGTCCGTGTACCCGTTCAGCGGCGTTCCGTCCGGAATCACCCCCCTCTCCCCCGGCTCGACTGCCGTTCTTTCCCAGTCACTTGAGCCCGGGCAGTACCTGGTGACCTCCTTCATCAGTAACCGTGAAACGCTGATCAAGCGGGCGTTCGAAGGCATGTGGAAGCTCATCACCCTGCGCTGACCTGCCGTTGCCTGTCCTTCATCAGTCCACGAGAGAGAGATGAGCACACATATGAGGACGGTGGTCCCACGAGACGGACGGCGGCGGATCCTGCTGTCTACGGTCTCCTCGGATTCCCATACCTGGAATCTCGTCTTCCTGCAGCTTCTGCTCGAGGAGATGGGCAATGAGGTCGTCAATCTCGGACCGTGCGTCCCCGACCAGCTGCTGATCGACTCGGTGCGCAGGATCCGCCCCGACGCAGTGGTCATCAGCACCGTCAACGGCCACGGCTGCCTCGACGGCGCCCGGATGATACGCGCGCTCCGCGCGGACGCGGTGGCCGGGGAGACGCCGGTGATCATCGGCGGCAAGCTGGGGATCACCGGCGGCACCGGCGACCAGGCCGCCCAGGAGCTCGTAGAGGCCGGATTCGACGCGGTGTTCACCGATACCGCGGACCCCTCCCTGGTCAGCCGGCTGCTCGGTTCGCTGCCCGGCGGGACCCCGGAGGCCGCCCTGTCCCTGCCGGCGGAGCGCAGCGCCGAGGCCAGGCCGGAGCAGCACCGCGCGACGGAGGGAAGAGCGCTATGACGCAGATGCTTCCGCACGGAGGCAACGGCCCTGCCGAGGCCAACCGCCCCGCCGACCTGGGAGACTTCGTACGGCGGTCGGCGGCCGCGGGCCGGCTGGTGGTCCAGCCGCGCATGGGCATGGCGGACGCCGACACGATGGCGGCCGGACTGCGCGCCGTCCGTGCGCTGCCCTTCCCCACGGTCGGGACCATCACCCTCGACGCCTACACGCGCGTCGGGGAGCACGACCACGCGCGGGCGGCGCTCGCCGCGGGCAACGGGCTCAACGGCTTCCCCATCGTGGTCCACGGACCACGGACCACCATCAGGGTGGCCGCCGAGGGCGCGGGCCGGCCGGTCCAGGTCCGGCACGGCTCGGCCACCCCCCGGGCGATCTTCCGGACGATGGCCGAGGCCGGGCTGTCCGCGAGCGAGGGCGGTCCGGTCTCGTACTGCCTGCCCTACGGACGGACCCCGCTCGCCACCTCCGTCACCAACTGGCGCGAGGCGACGTCGGAGTTCGCGGAACTCAGCAGCGCGGGCGGCCTGCGCGCCCATCTGGAGACCTTCGGCGGCTGCCTGATGGGGCAGCTGTGCCCGCCGTCCCTCCTCGTCGCGATGAGCCTGCTCGAAGCGCTCTTCTTCGCCCAGCAGGGAGTCCCGAGCGTCTCGCTGAGCTACGCGCAGCAGACCGACGTGCGCCAGGACGTCGAGGCACTCACCGCCCTGCGCATGCTGGCCGCCGAATGGCTGCCCGAGGGCATCGACTGGCACATCGTGCTCTACACGTACATGGGCGTCTTCCCCGGCACCCAGCAGGGCGCGCAGCTCCTGATGGACCGCAGCGCCGAACTCGCCGTCCGCGGCGGCGCCCAGCGGATGATCGTCAAGACGCCGGTGGAGGCCATCCGGCTGCCCACCGTCGAGGAGAACCTGGCCTCGCTGCGCTCCGCCTCGGCGCTCTCCTCCCGCGCCCGGTCCGAGAGCCAGATCCCCTGGGGCCACGAGGTCGACCCGGGCGAGGTGCTGGCCGAGGCCCGCGCCATGATCGAGGCGACCCTCTCGCTGAGCAGCGACGTCGGCGAGGCGCTGGTACGGGCCTTCTCGGCCGGGATCCTGGACGTGCCGTTCTGCCTGCACGAGGACAACAAGGGCCTGACGCAGGCGGCCATCGACGGCGAGGGCCGGCTGTACTGGACCCGGACCGGCCGGCTGCCCCTGCCCGCGGCCCGCCGCACGGCGCCGCAGGGCGCGGTCACCGCCGACCGCCTGCTGCAGATGCTCCGGTACACCGCGGACCGCCACGACCTGCTGGGTCTGGACGCCGCCGCGGAGGCCGACTGGACCGGCGCCCCGCTCGAACTGCCCGACGCCAAGGACGAGGAGCCGTACCGCATCGCCGTGGTGGGCGCGGGGCCGCGGGGCCTGTCCGTGCTCGAACGGCTCGCCGCCCGTCTCTCGGAGAAGCCGCCGGGGCGTCCGGTGGAGGTCTACGCCGTGGACGCCCACCAGGTCGGCACCGGGCGGATCTGGCGGACCGACCAGCCCGACTGGTCCCTGATGAACACGGTGTCCGGCGAGGTCACCATCTTCTCGGGCCGGCCCGACGGCGGCCCGCACCGGGCCGGCGCGGGACCCTCGCTGTACGAGTGGTGGCGCACCATCGACCCGGAGGCGGCCGACGCGGACGAGTGCGCCTCGCGCGCCGTCTACGGCCGCTACCTCTCCTACGCGCTGGACCGCGTCGAGCAGGGTCTTCCGGCCGACGTCCTGCGGCTGCGCCGGATATCGGGGCAGTCCGTCGAAGCCATGGAGAAGGAGCCGGACGGCGGGTACCTGCTCTCCCTGAGCGACGGCCGCCACCTGCGGGCCGACCGCGTGGTGCTGGCGACCGGGCACCCGCTGCCCGAGCTCCGCTCCGACCAGCAGGAGCTGGCCGCGTTCGCCGACAACCACCCCCACCTGCGCTACGTGCGCGGCGACTCGGCGATCGACATGCCGCTGGACGGCATCGAGCCGGGATCCCGTGTCGGCATCCTGGGCCTCGGGCTGTCCTTCTACGACGTGGTCTCCGCGCTCACCACCGGCCGCGGCGGCCGCTACGTACCGAACGGCGGCGGTGGGGCCGAGGGGCTGCGCTACCTCCCCAGCGGGCGGGAGCCGCAGCTGGTCGCGGGTTCGCGCGGCGGGGTGCCGCTGCTGGCCCGGGGCCGCAATCAGAAGGGCCCGCACTACACCTACCGTCCGCGGCTGTTCACGCACGAGCGGATGCGCGCCCTGCGCGACCGCGGACGCCTGGACTTCCGGCGCGACGTGCTGCCCTGGCTGCTGACCGAGGTGGGGCTGGTCTACTACTCCACCTACCTCAAGGGCCTCTACGGTCCGGACATCGCGGAGAAGTTCGCCAACGAGGTGCAGGACGTCGTCCTGCACGACCCGGGCGACCCCGGGGTCGTACTGGCCCGGGTGGCCGCCCACCGGGGCATGGGCGACCTGCCCCCGGTGGACATCGAGGCCTGGGCGCGGCCGTTCCGCGGCCGCCGCTTCGCCGGGGCCGAGGAATTCCAGCGGGAACTGGTCTCGTTCCTGCTCAATGACCTGGAGCTGGCGCGCGAGGGCAATTCCGAGGGCCCGGTGAAGGCCTGCCTGGACGCCATCCGCGATGTCCGCGGGGTGATCCGCACCGCCGTGGACTTCTCCGGGCTCACGCCGGCCTCCCACAGCCGGGACTTCCTCCAGGAGTTCGTACCGCTCGTCTCCCAGCTGACGACGGGTCCGCCGATGGTCCGGCTGTACGAGGTCCTCGCGCTGATGGAGTCGGGCGTACTGCGGATCGCGGGGCCGGGCGTGCGCTTCGCCGCCGACCCGGGGGCAGCGTCCGGGGCCGGACGTTTCACCATCGAGTCCCCGCAGGTGGCCGGCAGCCTCACCCTGCTGGACGCGGTGGTCGACGCCCGCATACCCGAACCCGACCTGCGCCGCAGGCCGGGCGGTCTGAACTCGCGGCTCTACGAGTCCGGCTTACTGACCGCCTACGTCAACCGGGACCACGACGGCGAGGAGTTCGCCACCGGCGGGGTGCACGTCACCGGCTCCCCGTTCCACCCGGTGCGCGCCGACGGAAGGCCCGAGGAGGGCGTCTACGTCCTGGGCATCCCGGCCGAGTTCACCCGCTGGTTCACCCAGGTGGGCAGCGCGCGGCCCGGGGTCTGGGGCGAGTTCCTGAACGACGCCGACGCGATCGCCGAGGACGCGCTGTCCGGGGCCCGCAGGCAGGGCAGCGAGTACAGCGGCCTGGTGGTCGGCAAGCGCTGGCGGGGCATCCTCTCCGCCGAGGACGAGGAGGACCAGCGGTGACCGCGCGGGCGTCCTTACCGGCGCGGGCGCGCCCCGCACCTCCCGTCGAGGACGCCGACGCCGCCGCCGCCCCGTACTGGGCGGCGCGGCGTACCGCGGCCTCCGACGGCTTCCGCTCCGCCCGTGACCTGCTGCTGCGCCACCGCAGCGACCTCGACACCGCGGCCGGGCTCTTCCGCTGGCCGCGCCCGGAGCACTTCAACTGGGCGCTGGAGTGGTTCGACGTGGTCGCGGCGGGCAATTCCGGTCCCGCGCTGGAGCTGCTGGACCGGGACGGCGGCGCCGAGAGCATCTCGTACGAGGAGCTGTCGCGGCGCTCGGACGCGGTGGCCGTATGGCTCACCGGTCTCGGCGTGCGCCGCGGCGACCGCCTCATGGTGGTCCTCGGGACCCAGCGGGAGCTGTGGGAGGTGCTGCTCGCCGGGATGAAGACCGGCGCGGTGCTGGTGCCGTGCCATCCGGAGCTGACCTCCGCCGAGGCCGCCGACCGGGTCGTCCGGGGGCGCATCGACCACGTGGTGTGCCGGGCCCCGTCAGCGGGCGTCTTCGCGGGCGTGCCGGTGCCCGGGGTACGGATCTGCGTGTCCGGCGCGGTCCCGGGCTGGACGGACTACCGCGACGCGGACGGCGAGACGGGCCGGTTCCTGCCGGACGGGCCGACCCCGTCGCAGGACGTGGCGTTCTGCTACTTCACCTCGGGGACGACCGCGGCGCCCAAGCTGGTGGCGCACACGCACCTCAGCTACCCCGCCGGGCACCTCTCCAGCCTCTACTGGAACGGGCTCCTGCCGGGCGACCGGCACGTCAACGTCTCCTCCCCCGGCTGGGCCAAGCACTCCTGGAGCAGCTTCTTCGTGCCGTGGAACGCCGAGGCCACCATCGTGGCGCTGCCCGAGGGCCCGCCGGACCCCGCCCTGCTCCCGGGGATCCTCCGCGACCGGGCGGCGGACAGCTTCTGTGCTCCGCCGAGCCTGTGGCAGGCCCTGCGGCCGCACCTCGGCGCGGCGGCCCCCCGGCTGCGCGAGGCCACCAGCGCGGGCGAACCGCTGCCGCCGGGCCTCGCGGACGAGATCCGCTCCGCCTGGGGAGTCCCGGTGCGCGACGGCTACGGGCAGACCGAGACCACCGCCCTGATCGGCACCACCCCGGGCACGGCGCCCCGGGCCGGCCTGCTCGGCAGGCCGCTGCCGGGCTACCGGATCGTCCTGTGCGACCCCGAGAGCGGGGAGCCTGCCGAGTCCGGCGAGATCTGCGTCGAGCTCGACGGTGAGCGGCCCGTCGGGGTGATGGCCGGCTACCTGGAGGATCCCGAGCGCACCGAACGGGTGCTCGGGCAGGGCCGGTACGCGACCGGGGACCTCGGGGAGCGGACGCAGGACGGGTGGATCCGCGTGCTGGGGCGGCGCGACGACGTGTTCAAGTCCTACGGGCACCGGGTCTCGCCGTACGAGGCGGAGGCGGCGCTGCGCACCCATCCCGCGGTCGCCGAGGTGGCCGTGGTGCCGGTGGCCCATCCCGAGGGCGGTCTGGTGCCGCTGGCCGTGGTGGTCCCCGCTCCGGGGCACGAGCCGGACGCGGCGCTGGCCGCGGAGATCCTGGCGCACGCCGCCCTGGCCCTGTCCTCGGTGGCCCGGCCGGAGCGGCTGCGGTTCGCGGCCGGTCTGCCGCGCACGGCCTCGTCCAAGATCCGCCGCCAGGCGGTCCGGGAGCTGTACGCCGCGCCCGCGGCCGCCGCCCCGTACCCGTCGGGGACGGGCAGCGGCCCGACGGCCACCGGCGCCGGCTCCACCGGCGTCGGCTCCACCAGTACCCGGGCGGCACCGGCTACACCGTCGACATCCGTGGCACCGCGAGGAACTGGGGAACCGACGAGATGACCGTCACGCAGAACGACACTCCGGCCGGCGCGCCGTTGCTGGTCGAGGGCCTGGACCGGCCCGGCGAGCTGGAGCGGAAGCTGAAGTTCACGCCGATGACCGCCGACGGCCGGGTCGGGGTGGAGGTGTTCCCGCTCTACACGACCGCGCAGACCGGACCGGGCGGCCCCGCCGCCTCCCTGGTCCGGTACCACCCGGGCGCCAGCGCGGCCCCGCACCGGCACACGAGCTTCGAGATCATCCTGGTGCTGGAGGGCGAGCTGATCACCGAGGACGGCCGCCACCCGGCGCATTCGATGCTCGTCATGCCTCCGGGCAGCGTGCACGCGCCGCGCACCGAGCAGGGCGCGCTCATGCTGGTCGTGTGGGAGGCGCCGGTGGAGCCGGCCGAGCCCGTCGACTGACGCCGTACGCGACGGAGGCGGGGCCGGGGGGGGGGGGGGGGGGGGAAGAAAGGGAGAAGCGAGGGGGGAGAGGGAAAACAAAGGGGAGGCCGCACAAGAGGAAAAGGACGACCGCACGCGCC
>NZ_JBSGWY010000052.1:47624-53538 GCF_053609145.1 Streptomyces sp. NPDC054961
CGCGCGGGCGCGGGGGGGGGTGGGGGGGGGGGGGGGGCGGGGGGGGGCGGCCCCCCCCCCCCCCCCGGCGCCCCCCCCCCCCGGGGGGCCCCCCGGGGGGGGGGGCCCGGGCCCCCCCTCCGTGCGTTCCGGACGGGGGGATCAGTCCTCGGAGGTGATCCCGTAGACGGCGTAGTGCCGGCCGCGGGAGCGGTCCTGGTAGGGCCGCAGCGCCGAGGGGTTGTCCTTGTGGTCGGGTCCGAACTGCCAGGTGCGGTAGGCCTCGAGGGTCTCCCACTCGCTGTGCAGCAGGTACTCCCCGGGCCGGTCGACGTCCCGGAGCAGCTCGCTGCGGATCAGGCCCGCGATCGCGGTGCCCTCGCCTTCGCCCCGTACCCAGCTGATCTCGCGGTAGGTCTTCTCCAGCTGCTCCGCCTCGCCCTCGGGCGCGCGGAGGTAGATGACCACCCGGATGCGTTCGCCGCTCATGCCGATCCTCCTAGGCGTAGTACTCGGGCGCCACGCGCAGCGACTCCCACTGCTTGGCGTCGTGGCCGTGGACGATCAGGGCGTTCTCGTCGAAGGCGACCCCGATGAGCTTGCGGGTGCTCTCGCGGACCGCCTTCTCGTCCTGGTCGAAGGGGAAGACGGGCCGGTCGTCCGGGTCCATGGCGATGGCCATGGGGATCGCGTCGACGGCCAGCAGCACCGGGCCCGTCCCGGGCAGGCGCACCAGTACCGACTGGTGGCCGGGGACGTGGCCGCCGGATTCCAGCAGCTCGATGCCGGGCAGCAGTTCGGTGTCGCCGTCGACGGTCCGGTAGTTCAGCTGCGGGAGGTCCCACAGGGCGCGGGTGGCCTCGAAGCGCGGGTCGGTTCCGGAGCGGGCGAGCTCGAGGTGCGCGCGCTGGATGACGAACTCGGCGCCGGGGAAGGACGCGTGGAAGCCGGCGTGGTCGGGGTCCAGGTGCGAGCAGACCACGTAGGAGATGTCGTCGGCCGTCAGTCCGAGCGTCGCGAGCGTGGTCACCACGTCCTGGCCGGCGTCCACGCGGATGCGCGCGCCGGGCGACGGGTCGACGGGGGCGCCGGTGTCGACGAGGACGTTCACGCCCTCGTCGGTACGGATCAGATAGCCGGGTACCGGCGCCTCCAGTCCGGCGATGGTGCCCAGCCTCAGCAGGTACAGCCTCATGTCCGCAGGTCCCCTTCCGGAGCGGCCGGCGCCGCTGCCCGGGGGCATGGTCGGGGTAGCTCCTCAACTCCCGATGGAGCCCGGCCCGGGGGCGCCGTTGTGGCCGGAACAGACCGGCACGCTCTCTAGCGCGCCTCGAGTCGCCATCGCCACACTGCTGACGGCCACTCGTCTATCAAGGAGAGCCACCGTGACCGAGGCGGAGAACAAGGTGTACCAAGAAGGGGAGACGGAGCCCGATCCGCAACGGTGGCGTGCAGCCACCGTGATCCTCGTGGCCATCGCCCTCGACCTGATCGACACGACGATCGTGAACGTGGCGCTTCCCGTGCTGCAGACGGATCTGGGAGCGGGCAAAGCCGCGCTCCAGTGGGTTGCCGCTGCCTACACCCTCACCTTCGCCCTCAGCCTGATCACGGTCGGCCGCGTCGGCGACATGCTCGGACGCAAGCGCCTGCTGACGGCGGGCATCGTCTCGTTCGTGCTCGCGTCGCTGCTGTGCGGTGTCGCGCAGAGCACGGAGATGCTGATCGCCGCGCGGGTGCTGCAGGGCTTCGGCGGCGCCATGGTGATGACACAAGGTCTCTCGATCTTCCAGGTGGCGTTCCCGCCGAAGGAACGAGCAGCCGTTTTCGGCCTGTTCGGTGCCCTGTCCGGGATCGCCGCGATGATCGGCCCGCTGCTCGGCGGCGTCCTGGTCAACGCCGACCTGATCGGCTGGTCCTGGCGGCCGATCTTCCTGGTCAACGTGCCGATCGGCATCGTCGCGCTGATCGGTGTCGGGATGTACGTGCGCGAGTCGCGCTCGGATCACATCAAGCGGCTGGACCTGGTCGGCGTCGCGCTGATCACGGCCGCCCTGCTGGCCCTGCTGTTCCCGCTGATCCAGGGCGGCGAATCCGGCTGGCCCGCGTGGACGTTCATCGCGATGGCCTGCTCGGTCCCGCTGTTCGTGGTCTTCGGTGTGTACGAGGTCCGCAAGGCGGCGCGGGACGGTTCGGCGCTCGTGGAGCCCAGCCTCTTCAAGGAGCGGTCCTTCGTGGCCGGCCTCATCGTGATGCTGAGCTTCTTCGCGATCATCGCCGGTCTGTTCTTCCCCTTCACCCTGTACCTCCAGGTCGGCCTCGGCTTCTCGCCGCTGGCCTCCGGTCTGGCCACCATCCCGTTCTCCTTCGGCGCGATGATCACCGCTTCCTTCTCCGCGGTGCTCGCGCTCAAGATGGGCCGCAAGGTGCTCAGCATCGGCATGGTGATCATGGGTGTCGGCATGGTCGCCCTGATCTGGACCATCAACCACTACGGCGCCGACGTGGGCGGCTGGAACCTGGCTCCCTCGCTCACGGTGCTCGGCCTCGGCCTCGGCTTCGTCATCTCCCCGGTCGTGGACATCGTCCTCGGCGGGGTGCCGGTGGAGCACGCGGGCTCCGGCTCGGGCGTCCTCAGCACCGCCGACCAGCTCGGCGCGGCCGCGGGTGTCGCCGTGATCGGCGTGCTCTTCTTCAACCTGCTCACCTCGCAGGCGGTGCCGGGCGCTGACGCCGCGCTGCCACAGCTACGCAAGGAGCTCGCCGCCGTCGGAGTGGCGGAGCCCGCGCAGGAGCAGATCGCGGTCAACTTCCGTGCCTGTGCGAAGGCGAGTTCGGACGAGGGCGACTCGGGGCAGGTCCCCGAGGCCTGCAAGGAGATCGTCCCCGCGTCGGCCGTGCCCGCCGGTGCGGCCGAGAAGGTCGGCAAGGCGCTGGCCGACGCGTCCGTGAAGGCGCGCGAGGAAGGCTACGCCAAGGCGACCGGCAAGGTCCTCTGGTACGAAGTGGGCGTCATCGTCCTGGGCTTCCTGCTGACGTTCCTGCTGCCCAAGCGGCCGCGGGAGCCCGAATGGGCCGGCGGCGATGAGGGCGCCGCCCCTGCCGACGGAGCGAGCGAAGAGGCACCGCAGGCGGTCCGTGCCGCCGGCGAGAGCTGACCTCCCGCCCCGCCCTTCGGCCGCGGACCCCGGATCCGAGCGCACGCCGCTCGGGTCCGGGGTCCTGTGCGTCGTGCGGGCTTCAGCAGCCTTCGAGTCACTTTGAAGAACGGGCCTCCACCCTGGCCCGACCGACAAAGCCCCGTTGGCTTCCCATTGGAGGGTCCGTGTCCCTGCGCCTGTTTACCTCGGAGTCCGTGACCGAAGGCCACCCCGACAAGATTGCCGACAGGATCAGCGACTCCATCCTCGACGCGATCCTGCGGGACGACGCCACGGCCCGCGTGGCCGTCGAAACCCTGATCACCACAGGGCAGGTGCACGTGGCCGGAGAGGTCACCACCAGCGCCTACGCCGACATCCCCGCCCTCGTCCGCGAGGCGATCCTGGAGATCGGCTACGACTCGTCCGCCAAGGGCTTCGACGGCGCCTCCTGCGGCGTGTCGGTGTCCATCGGCGCGCAGTCCCCCGACATCGCGCAGGGCGTGGACACCGCGTACGAGAAGCGGGTCGAGGGCGATGAGGACGAGCTCGACAAGCAGGGCGCCGGCGACCAGGGTCTGATGTTCGGGTACGCGACCGACGAGACCCCGGAGCTGATGCCGCTCCCGATCCACATCGCGCACCGCCTCTCGCGCCGCCTGACCGAGGTCCGCAAGGACGGCACCGTGCCGTACCTGCGGCCCGACGGCAAGACGCAGGTCACCATCGAGTACGACGGCGACAAGCCCGTCCGCCTCGACACCGTGGTCGTCTCCACCCAGCACGCCGCCGACATCGACCTCGACGCGCTCCTGACCCCCGACATCCGCGCGTTCGTCGTGGAGCACGTCCTCGCGCAGCTCGTCGAGGACGGCATCAAGCTCGAGACCGAGGGCTACCGCCTGCTGGTCAACCCGACCGGACGCTTCGAGATCGGCGGCCCGATGGGCGACGCCGGCCTCACCGGCCGCAAGATCATCATCGACACCTACGGCGGTATGGCCCGCCACGGCGGCGGCGCCTTCTCCGGCAAGGACCCCTCCAAGGTCGACCGCTCCGCCGCCTACGCCATGCGCTGGGTCGCCAAGAACGTCGTCGCCGCCGGCCTCGCCTCACGCTGCGAAGTCCAGGTCGCCTACGCCATCGGCAAAGCCGAGCCCGTGGGTCTCTTCGTCGAGACCTTCGGCACCCACCGGGTCCCCGTCCAGAAGATCCAGGACGCCATCGACGCGGTCTTCGACCTCCGTCCGGCCGCGATCATCCGCGACCTCGACCTGCTGCGCCCGATCTACGCCCAGACCGCCGCCTACGGCCACTTCGGCCGCGAACTCCCCGACTTCACCTGGGAACGCACCGACCGCGCGCAGCAGCTGCGCGAGGCCGCCGGCCTCTGAAGCCACCCCGACGAGCGACTCGCGGCCGCCCATCGTGTCGGCAGAGGAGAGCAGACATGCGCATCGCAGTGACAGGTTCCATCGCCACAGACCATCTGATGGCCTTTCCGCGAAAATTCGCCGATCAGCTCATCGCGGAGCAGCTGGACAAGATCTCGCTCTCCCTGCTGACGGACGAGCTGGAGATCCGCCACGGCGGTGTGGCCGCCAACATCGCCTTCGGGCTCGGCTCGCTCGGCCTGTCGCCGCTGCTGGTCGGCGCCGCCGGGGTGGACTTCGGCGACCACCACCAGCTCTGGCTCAAGGAGCACGGCGTCGACACCGACGGCGTGCGCGTCAGCGAGACCCTGCACACCGCCCGCTTCGTGTGCGCCTCGGACACCGAGCAGAACCAGATCGGCTTCTTCTACGCCGGTGCGATGGCCGAGGCGCACAAGATCGACCTCGGGGAACTCGTGCGGCGCACCGGCGCCGTCGACCTCGTCGTCGTCTCCCCGAACGACCCCGCGGCGATGCTGCGCCACACCCGGGACTGCGTCGCCCTGGGGATCCCGTTCGTCGCCGACCCCTCCCAGCAGCTGGCGCGGCTGGAGCGGGACGAGGTGCGCGCGCTGCTCGACGGGCCGCGCCACCTGTTCACCAACGCGTACGAGTCCGTGCTCATCCAGGAGCGCTCCGGCTGGACCGAGCAGCAGATCCTGAGCCGGGTCGGAACCTGGGTCACCACCGACGGTTCCAAGGGATCGCGCATCTCCCGCGCCGACGCGGCGCCGGTGAGCGTGCCCCCGCTGCCCTCCGTCCGGACGGTCGACCCGACCGGCGCGGGCGATGCCTTCCGCTCGGGTTTCCTGGCCGCGCTGGCCTGGGGCCTGGGGCACGAGGACGCGGCCCGGCTGGGCAGCGGGGTGGCGGCGCTGGCCCTGGAGTCCCGCGGCACCCAGGAGTACGCGCTCGACCCCGGGGCGCTCCTGGAGCGGCTGACCGCCGGGTACGGCGCGGCCGCGGTCGAGAACCTCGCGCACCGCCTGCGGGCGCTGTGATGACACCGGAACCGATGGCGCGGGCGGACCGGGTCGCAGCGCTCCGCCAAGCGCTGGCGACCCGTGTGGTGGTGGCCGACGGGGCCATGGGGACGATGCTCCAGGCGCAGGACCCGACCATGGAGGACTTCCAGCAGCTGGAAGGCTGCAACGAGGTCCTGAACGTGACGCGTCCGGACATCGTGGCGAACGTGCACCGGGAGTACTTCTCGGTCGGTGTGGACTGCGTGGAGACCAACACCTTCGGCACGAACTACGCGGCGCTCGCGGAGTACGACATCGCGGAGCGCAACCACGAGCTGTCGGTGGCGGGTGCCCGGATCGCGCGGGAGGTCGCCGACGAGTTCACGGCCTCGACGGG
>NZ_JBSGWY010000053.1:0-51492 GCF_053609145.1 Streptomyces sp. NPDC054961
AACGGCTCCAGCCTTGCCCACTGTGCATCCGTCAGATCTCCACGCGCCACACCAAGATCATCACCGATCAAGATCCACTTTCGCAACAGACCCTACATCGCCTACCTGGAGGAGCATGCCGCCTCGCCCTCCATCGGCACCCTCGTCCGGGTCGCCGACGAACTCGGCGTCACGGTCGACGACCTGACCGGCGCGAGCGCCGAACGGGTCCCCGGCCGATCCACCGCCCGCCGCGACACCGCACTGGTGCCGTTGGACGAGCACGAATGCCGGGAGCTGCTGGGCACCCACGGGGTAGGTCGCATCGCGGTCTTCACACCTGAGGGGCCCGCGGTTCTGCCCGTCAACTATCTGGTCGCGGGAACCGGGGTGGCCTTCCGCACCTCGGCTGTTTCCGTCGTGGCGAGGTCGGCGGGGAGGGAAGCCGCCTTCGAGATCGACAACATCGACGAGGTGACGGCCAGCGGCTGGAGCGTACTCGCGGTCGGCGCACTCGAAGGGGTCACCGATCCCGGCCTGCTCCGGCATCTGAACGCCACGGCCCGCTCCAGCCCCTGGGCCGGCGGGGAGCGTGATCAATGGATGAACCTCACCCCCGTCCGGCTGACCGGCCGTCGTGTGACGCACGACTGGTGAGTGGCGTGCGTGCGGTCGTCTTCGACACCGACGGGGCACTCCTGGCCTCGGCAGCCGGTACGGCGCACGGCGCCGACCTCGGACTGCCGGGACTCGACGGCCTGCCGGCCACTCTCGAAGGACACCCGCGATGAACGGATCATGGCGCTGGGAGTACCAGCGCTACGACCCCAAGTCGGAACGGCTGGTGGAGTCGCTCTGTGCGCTGGGGAACGGGCGGTTCGCCACCAGGGGATCGGCCCCCGAGACGACCGCCGACGACATCCACTACCCGGCCACCTACCTGGCCGGCTGCTACGACCGCCTCACCTCCACCGTCGCCGGCCGCACGGTCTCCAACGAGGACATGGTCCGGCTGCCCGACTGGACCGCTCTGCGCTACCGCTGCCTTCCCGATGACGCGCCGCCCGGCGACTGGCTCACCCCGGACCACCCGACCCTGCGCCACTACCACGTTTCGCTCGACCTCCGCACCGGAACGCTCACCCGGCGCATGCTCTTCCTCGATACCGAGGGCCGCCGCCTGGGCGTCACCCACACACGCCTCGTCCACATGGGGGATCCTTGCCTGGCCGCGCAGCGCACCGTCATCCGGGCTTACGGATGGAGCGGCCGTATCGAGGTCGCCTCCGTCCTTGACGGAAACGTCGTCAACGAAGGCGTGGCACGCTACCGCCCCCTGGCCGGGCGGCATCTGGTCGGGCACCGGGTCGGCGTGGAGGCGGCGGGTACCGCCTGGCTGTCCTGCCGCACGGCCGCCTCCGCCGTGCGGATCGGCCTCGCCGTCCGCCTGTCCGTCCGTCCCCTCGCGGCCGTGGCCGGGACGTGTACGGCCACCGCCGCGACGCAGTCGTCCGTCCTGCCCCTGCGGCGCGGCCAGGACGTCGTGGTGGTGAAGACCGCTGCCCTGTTCACCTCGCTCGACCGCCCCCTGGCGGAGCCGGTGCGGCGCAGCATCGAGTACGCCGAGCACGCCGCCGCCTTCCAGGCCCTGCTTGCCTCCCACCGGGCGGCCTGGTCGAGGCTGTGGAGCCAAGGAGGGCAGCGGACGCCGGGGGAGACCGGCAGGATCCTGCGCCTGCACGCATTCCACGTCCTGCAGACCCTTTCGCCGCACACCGCCGAACTCGATGCCGGGGTGCCCGCCCGCGGCCTGCACGGGGAGGCGTACCGCGGCCACGTCTTCTGGGACGAGCTGTTCGTCCTGCCCTACCTCGCCCTGCACTTCCCGGAGACCGCCCGAGCCCTGCTGATGTACCGCCACCGGCGGCTCCCCGCCGCTCAGGAGGAGGCACGGCGAGCCGGTTCCTCTGGGGCGATGTTCCCTTGGCAGAGCGGCAGTTCCGGCACTGAGGAGACCCAGCGGCTGCATCTCAACCCCCGGTCCGGCCGCTGGCTGCCCGATCACTCCCACCTCCAGCGACACGTCGGATCGGTCGTCGCATAGAACGTGTGGCAATACGGACTGGCCACCGGCGACACCGGGTTCATGCACGGCCCCGGCGCCGAACTCCTGCTGCACATCGCACACTTCTGGGCCGGCGCCGCCATCTGGGACGCCGGCCTCGGCCGCTACCGGATCCGTGGTGTCGTCGGTCCGGACGAATACCACGACGCCTACCCCGACGCCGCGGCGCCCGGCATCGACGACAACACGTACACCAACGTCACCGCAGCTTGGGTGATCACCCGCGCCCTCGACCTGTACCGGGAGGTCCCGGCCGCCCGGCGCGCCGAGCTCCTCGCCCAGCTCGGCCTTGACGCGGAGGGCCTCCAGGGCTGGGAGGAGATCTCGCGTCGCATGTACGTGCCCCACCACCGCGACGTGATCAGCCAGTTCCACGGATACGGAGACCTCGCCGAACTCGACTGGGACACCTACCGGGCGCGCTACCACGACATCCGGCGCCTGGACCGCATCCTGGAGGCGGAAGGTGACAGCCCGAACCGCTACCAGGCGTCCAAACAGGCCGACACGCTCATGCTCGGCTTCCTCTTCCGTCCGGCGGAACTCGCCCGCCTGTTCAGGCGGCTCGGGTATCCACTGGACGACGAGCTGTGGGCGCGTACGGTGGCGTACTACCTGCGACGCACTTGCCACGGTTCGACCCTGAGCAGCCTCGTCCACGGCTGGATCCTCGCCCGGCAGCAGGGCGCGGACGCCTGGGGGTACTGCCGGGAGGCCCTCCTCAGCGACATCGCCGACGTCCAGGGCGGCACCACCGGCGAGGGGATCCACCTCGGCGCCATGGCGGGCACCCTCGACCTCGTCGAGCGCGCAGTCGTGGGGCTCGGGCCCGGCGCGGACGGTCTGCACATCGACCCCGTGCCGTTCTCCAAGATTCCCGCCTCCGCGTTCTCGGTCTGCTACCTCGGGCACCGGGACATCCGCATCCGCTTCCGGCCCGGCAGGCTCGGAGTAGAGGTGCCGGCGTCGCTCCACGGACCGGTGCCGCTCATCCTCCCCGGTGGCCGCCGGAAACACGTTGGAGCAGGTCAGGAGCGGTGGTTCCGCTTGTCCGCCGAATAGGTGGCGATCTCACCTCGACGGACCCCCGCGGCCTGTTCGCGTGGCGGCGCGACCGCGCTTCGCACACGCTGGGAGGGAGAGCGTCGGAAGGGGTAAAGGCCATGGACACACGACCTGAGGTCCCGCTGATCGTGGTGGGCCTCGACGGGTCGCCCTCGTCCCAGACCGCGCTGCGCTGGGCGATGCGCTACGCCGGTCTTGTCGGAGGCAGGGTGGAGGCGGTGACGGCCTGGGAGGTACCCGGCGAAGCATCGTGGTCGGCCCCTGCCGTGGACACCGAATTCGACGAGGAAGAAGCGCAACGGCTGCTGGTCGAGGAGGTCCGTACCGTGTTGGGCGAGGACGGCGCCTCCCAGGTGCACGAGCGTCTGGTGCACGGGCACCCGGCCGACGTCCTGGTGGACGCGGCGGCAGAGGCTGACATGCTGGTGGTGGGCAGCCGCGGCCGCGGTGGCTTCCGCCGGGCACTCCTGGGGTCGGTGAGCCAGCAGGTGGCACTGCACGCCCCGTGTCCGGTGACGATCGTGCGACCGGAAGTCACTGTCGAGTAGCGGGAGCACTCCTCACTCCTCCACCCCCTGCGTGCGCTGGACGTCCAGTTCCAGAAAACGCGCGGAGCAGGAGATGCACGGGTCGTGGTTCCGGATGGCCCGCTCGCACCACCGCGCCGACGATCGCGATCGGAGCGGTCGGCTTCGCCGTCGACTTCGTCGCGCTGGCGTGGTCACCCGCAGCACCGTTGCGGTCTCTGAGCCCACGGGGGCCGGACCTCCACTGCTGCGCGGCCCGAACGCGGCGGCCGGGATGCCGTCGCGGCGTAGGTGGTGCCCCTCCCCGGTCCGGACGGCCTGCTCGTGATCAGTGCCCCGCTCCGCAGGTGAGCCTGCTGTCGACGTCGACGACGCCGTCGACGCTCTGGCAGAGCCGGAGGACTGCCGGCATCCGCTCGGGCTGTGGCAGCGCGCCGCTGAGCGTCACCACACCGTCGTCGACCACGACGGTGATGGCCGACGGGGTGATGCCGAGGGTCCGGGTGAGGACGTCCTCGATGATCTCCTCCCGGATGGCATGATCGCTGCGGAGGAACAGCCGGATGAGGTCACTTCGGCTGAGCACGCCGATCACACGGCCCTCCGCGTCGACCACCGGTAGCCGTTTCACCTGGTGCCGCCTCATGACCCGGGCCGCCCGGACCACGCTCCACTCGGGCCGGGCGGTGATCGGCGGGCTGGTCATCAGTCCCTCGGCCGTCGCCGTACCGCGACGGAGCAGGTCCGCCTCGGAGACCACACCCACCGGATGCCCCGATGCGTCGACGACCGGGACGGCGGTGATGTCGAACTCCTCCAGCAGGCGCGCGATCTCCTTGAAGGCGGTCGTACGCCGCACCGTGACCGGGGACGGTGTCATCAGGGCCGAGACGCTGCGGTGCCTCATGACGGCCGTCCCTCACGCGGACACCGGAACGGTGAAGTCCGACCTGACGGCCACCACGCCCGGCACGGTTCCCGCGGCCCGCCTGACAGCGTCCTCCATGGCGGGGTCCGGCAGTGATCCGTACAGGTAGGCGATCCCGTTGTCCACATGGACGTGTACCTCGGCCGAGAGGCTCGGCAGGAGTTCGTACGCGATCATCTCGCGGATCTCGGACCCCATGTCGGCATCGGGGCGCTGGTAGACCTTCAGCAGGTCGCCGCGGCTCACGACCCCGGTCAGCCGCCTGTCGCCGTCGACGACGGGCAGACGCTTCACATGGCTGCGGGCCATCAGACGGGCCGCGGCGCGGAGGGTGGCGTCTCTCGCCACGGTCACGGCCGGCCTGGTCATCAGCCGGCCCGCCGTGGTGGCGTCGGCCGTGTCGGCGCGCGGTGCGTCGAGCAGCAGGTCGGCCTCCGAGACGACTTCCACCACCTTGCCGTCCTCGGCGACGACCGGGAGGGCGCTGACGTTCCACGTGCGCAGCGTCTCGACGATGTCCTTGAACGCGGTGGTCCGGTCGACGGAGATCGCGGAACGCGTCATGACGTCGCCTACGGTGCGCGGGTGCCGGTTCATCGCTCTCGCCTTTCCCTCGTGTACTCACTCGTGGGCGACGACGGCCACCGGAGCAGCCGCGTGGTGCAGGGCCGCGTGGGCCACCGGTCCGAGACGGGCGCCGAGCGGCGAGCGGCGCAGTCGGCGGCCCAGGACGACCATCGCGGCGCCCTGTGAGGCCCGGACCAGACGGTCGCCCGCTGACCCCATGAACACGTCGTGACCGACCTCCACCCCGGGGAACTTGCCTCGCCAGGGCAGCAGGATGTCTTCCACCCTGTGCCTAACGCTTCTGCCGATGTCGCGTTCGTTGTCCGGGTCGAAGAAGGGGACGTAGGTGTAGGCGGGCGGCAGCTTCCAGCCGTGTACGGTCCCGAGTCCACAGCCGCGCCGGTCCGCCTCTTCGAAGGCGAAGGCGAGCACGGGGTCACAGGATTCGCGGATGTCGATGCCGACGACCACCTCGGCTCCGGAGACGACCGGCGGTCCTTCGTGGCTGTCGGCGATCCGGACCAGGACGACCGGTGTCCCGGTCGCGGCCACGGTGGAGATCGCCACGGAGCCCACGAGGAACCCGGCCAGGCCGCCCAGGCCCCGTGAGCCCAGGACCAGCAGTCCGGCCCCGGCCGCTTCGGCCGCGAGAGCGGCCGGCGGACGCGCCGCCAGACAGCGAGTGGTGATCTCCAGGTGGGGGTGGCGGCGGTGCAGTTCCTCCGCGGTCTGCGTCAGGGCCCGGTCGGCCCAGCGATCCACGTCTTGGCGCCCCAGGCCCGGGAGAACCGGGTCCAGGGGCCAGTCGACGGCGTGCACGAGGCGCAGGGGTACCTGCCTCAGGACGGCCTCCTGAGCAGCCCAGCGCGCGGCCGCCCGGCTCTCCGGGGATCCGTCGACTCCGACGGTCACGTGGTCTTCCATGGACGGTCATCCCTTCGTGCGGGCGGGCTACGTCACCAGGGCATGGTGTGGCGGGTGCGGCCGGCCGGGAAAGGCGGCGTGTCGTCGATGCGGGCCGTGACGTGGGAGGTCACCGCGACGACCCCGTCGAGCCGCTCGACGAGACCGACGAGTGCGGTGAGCTGGCTTCGCCGTCCGACCCGGCCGTCCACGGTGACGATGCCGTCCACCACGTGGACCGCGACGTCACCTGCCTGCACTCCGAGCAGCTCACCGAGTACCTCGTCGGTGACGCGTCGGCGGATTTCGGAGTCCGGGCGTACGAACAGGCGCAGCAGGTCTCTGCGGGTGACGATGCCGACGAGGCGCTCCTCCTCGTCCACGACCGGCAGGCGCTCGATGCCCCGCCGGGTCATCAGCCGGGCGGCGTCGGCGGCCGTCTCCTCGGCGCGGACGGTCACTGCAGGCGCGGACATGATGCCCCCGGCCGTGGGCGGCTCTACCCGGTCGCTCTCCTGGTCCTGATGGAGGTCCGGTGCCGCGCGGGCCAGCAGGTCGGTCTGCGAGACCACACCCACCACTCGGTCGTCGTCGTCAAGCACCGGAAGCCCGGAGATGTCGTACTGGGCGAGGAGCTTCGCGACCTCCTTGAAAGAGGTGCCCGGCGTCACGGAGACGACTTCGCCGTTCATCAGGTCGCCCACCTTGATGTGCTTCATCGTGTCCTCCTGCTCCGCCGCGTCACGCGAGCACGTGTCGGGTCGCTGTGCCCCACCATCCGCCGGTGCGTGCCCCCGTGCGAGGGCCGAACGGTCCCGTCCGGGGGCCAGGAGGACCCTGGGGGTCCGGACGGAGGGCCCGGCACGGGCTGATGGGGACCTTTGGCCCCGGCCACGGTCCCGAGCGGCCCTCTGCACCGGGCTGCCTCCGATGCCAGCGTGGGTGGTGTCCCTCACGGGTTTCTCGGTTGGGAGGAATCGTGGAAAGCACATTCCGCACTCCGGACACCAGCTCGGTGGTCGTCGGCGTGGACGGATCGGAGGCGGCACGCACCGCCGCCCTGTGGGCAGCCGGGGAAGCCGTGCGCCGAAACCGCCCCCTGCACATCATCTACGCGGCCGACACCGATGGCAGGGCCTTGTACGTGTCGGTGGAAACCATCGAACGGGTCCGCGCCAACGGCCGGGAGCTCCTGGACGACACCGCGGACGCCGTGCAGGCCGAGTATCCCGGTCTGAGCGTGACCACGGAGTTCAGCCGGACGGACGCCGTCGGCAGCCTGCACCGGGTCGGTGCCCTGCACAACACGGTCGTGGTGGGCCATCGCGGCTACGGAGGGTTCGAATCCCTCATGCTCGGCTCGGTCGGCCTGGATGTCGCAGCAGCGGCGATGACCCCGGTCATCGTCGTCCGCGGTGTCGACGGGGCCGAGGAGACCGGCACCGTCCTCGCGGCCGTCCGTGACGAGAACGACCTTCTGTACGCCCGGTACGCCGCTCGCGAGGCCGAACTGCGCAAGGGATCGCTGCGGATCCTGCACGTCTGGAACATGATGGAGTCCGTCGGGCAAGTGGTCGGCATGCTCGACGACGTCGACGCGATCGCCGGCGCTCACGCGGGGGTCCTGCGTGCTGTCTCGGACGCGGTCCGTGACGAGTTCCCTGATCTCGACGTACGGGCCGACGCGGAGAAGAGCATCACCGTGGCCGGCGTCCTCGTCGAGGCCTCCCGCCAGGCCGACCTGCTCGTCATGGGGGGCCGCCGGGTGCCGGGCTCCCTGGGCATCGGCCGCAGCCTGGGCCGGGCCACGCACAGTGTCCTGCACCACGCGCACTGTCCCGTCCTCCTCATTCCGCGGACGGGCAGCGACTTCGGGAGCAGGTCATGAACGCCCACCAGGGTCGCGACATCGTCGTCGGGATCGACCCGGCCAGGGACTGGCACCTGCCCGTGGCGTGGGCCGCCGACGAGGCACAGCGCCGCCGGCTGCCGTTGCGGCTGGTCCTCGCGGTACCGCCCCAGCACGACACGCATCACGTCGACGACACCCCCGGCCAGACTGCCCTGCGACAGGCGGGCGCCGACAGACTCGGACAGGCTCGCGACTGGGTGCGCGGCCGGCATCCCGAGGTGAACGTGCGCGTGGAGATGCGGGGAGGACCTCCCGTCGCCGCCTTGGGCGGCGCGGCGGAGGAAGCGCGCATGACCGTGCTGGGTTCACGGCACCTGAGCCGCACCGCCGAGTTCTTCAGCGCCGGATCCATCGTGGTGCCCATGAGTGCCCAGGCTCGCTGTCCGGTCGTCGTCGTGGGCGACTCGGAACACATCAGTCAGCAGCCGCCCTACGTCGTCGCAGGCATTGACGGCAGTGCCACCGCCACGAGCGCGCTCGCCTTCGCGTTCGACGAGGCTGATCTGCGCGGGGCCGCGCTCCGCGCCGTCTGCGTGTGGCAGCCGCCGGCCTTCATGCTGGACGACGGGGAAGTGGCTCTGGGCGCTCAACGCGTCCTGCTCGCCGAGGCCACTGCCGGTCTGTCACAGAAGTACCCGGACGTCCACGTCACGCACGAGATCCTGGCCGGGCACCCCGTCGAGGAACTCGCGCGTGCGGCCGAGCACGCCCTGTCGGTCGTGGTCGGCCGACGGGGCCGCGGCGGGTACACCGGCATGAGGCTCGGGTCCGTCGTCCACGGCCTGCTGCACCGGGCGCACTGCCCCGTGATCACCGTTCCGGCGGAATGAAACCGCCATGACCAGCCGCACGACCGACACACGGACCGCCGCGGTTCCGACGGGCCCGGGGCTGACACAGGCCGAGGCGGAACGCCGGCTGGCCCGGTACGGCCGCAACGAAGTGGCGCCCCCGCGACCCACCCCGCTCCACGAACGGGTGCTGGCGCAGCTGAGGGACCCCCTGATCATGGTGCTGCTGGGAGCCGCGCTGCTGACCATCGCGATCGGCGACCACCCGGACGCCGTCGTCATCGGTCTGGTCGTCGTCTTCAACACCACCGTCGGAGTGGCGCAGGAAGTGCGAGCGGACCGCGCCGTCGCGGCGCTCACCGCCCTGTCCGCCCCCCACGCCCGGGTACTGCGCGACGGTGCTCCGCACGAGGTGCCCGCAGCCCTCGTGGTGCCGGGCGACCGGCTGCTGCTGGGGGAAGGGGACATCGTCGCGGCGGACGCCGATGTCACCGAGGCATCCGCGCTGCTGGTGGACGAGTCCATGCTCACGGGCGAATCCGAGCCCGTCGACACGTCGGTCGACGGGTCGCTCAGCGCCGGTACCGTCGTCGTACGCGGCAGAGGGGTGGCCACGGCCACCGCCACAGGTTCTTCGAGCGCCCTCGGCAGGATCGCCGCACTGCTCGACGAGGGACGCGACCCCACCCCCCTGCAGCGCCGGCTCGCCTCTCTGGGCCGCATCCTGGCGATCGTCACCCTCGCCCTGTGCGTGCTCTTCTTCGCCCTCGGCCTGGCGCGCGGCCTGTCCCTGGGCACCATGGCCGTCACCGCCATCAGCCTGGCCGTCGCCGCCGTACCGGAGTCCCTTCCCGCCGTGGTCACGCTCGCCCTGGCGCTGGGAGCCCGCCGGATGGCGTCACGGAACGCGCTCGTCCGGCGCCTGCCGGCGGTCGAGACACTGGGATCGGTGAGCGTCCTCGCCACGGACAAGACCGGCACCCTCACCGAGGGCCGCATGGTTGTCCAGCGGCTGTGGACGGCCTCCGGCACGGCCGATGTCTCCGGCACCGGCTACGCCCCGGAAGGACGCCTCACCCGCGCGGGCCGCCCCCTGACGCCCGAAGAACTCCGTTCGCTGCGGGAGCTGCTCACGACCGCGGCCCTGTGCAACGACGCGAGCCTGCGGCCACCCCGTGAGGGCTCCGACGCCTGGACAGCCGTGGGCGACCCCATGGAGGCCGCCCTTCTGGCGGCTGCCGCAAAGGCAGACTGCCCGGACCGGGCTGCGCTGCGCGCAGCCTGCCCCAGAATCGCCGAGGCACCCTTCGACAGCCTGCGCAAGCGGATGACCACCCTGCACCACCTTCCCGACGGAAACGTCCTGGTGTGCCTCAAGGGAGCGCCGGAATCAGTGCTCACGCCCACCGTCCTCGCCGAACCACGGGAACTCGTGGACCGGGCCCGCAGCCACGCCGCTCGCCTGGCCGCCGACGGGTACCGCGTGCTGGCCGTGGCGGGCGCCGAACGGCTCGTCTGGGACCGGCCCGTTCCCGAGGCCGAGCACGGGCTCGCCCTCCTGGGCCTCGTAGCCATCAGCGACCCGCCGAAAGCGACGGCCGCCACGACCCTCGAGGCGTGCCGTCAGGCGGGCATCACACCCGTGCTGATCACCGGCGACCATCCCGCGACCGCCCACGCCATCGCCGTACGCACCGGCCTCGTCCAGGACGGAACGGTGGGTGAGGTCCTCACCGGCCCCGAGCTGACCGCGGCACCGGAAACCGACCTGACCGCAGTACGGGTGTTCGCGCGAACCGACCCCCGGCAGAAGCTGGACATCGTGCACGCCTGGCGCGCCCGTGGTGCCGTGACGGCGATGACGGGGGACGGCGTGAACGACGGTCCGGCGCTCCGTCAGGCCGACATCGGCGTGGCCATGGGTGCCCGCGGTACGGAAGTGGCCCGCCAGGCGGCGGACCTCGTGCTCACGGACGACGAACTCTCCACCGTGGTCACCGCCGTCGAGGAAGGCCGCCGCGTCTACGACAACATCCGGCGCTTCCTCGTCTATGCCATGGCCGGAGGAACCGCCGAGATCCTGGTCATGCTGGCCGGCCCCCTGCTCGGCCTGTCCCTGCCCCTGCGCGCCGGCCAGATCCTGTGGATCAACCTCCTGACCCACGGACTGACGGGCGTGGCGATGGGCGCCGAACCCGTCAGCCCGCATGCCATGCACCGCCCGCCCCGACCTCCCGGACAGCACATCCTCGCCGCGGGTGTGTGGCAGCGCCTCCTCGTCCTCGCCGTGGCCGTAACGGCGTTCAGCCTGGGCGCCGGGCTCGCCGCGCGTGCGATGGACGTGCCCTGGCAGAGCACGCTCTTCCTGGCCCTGCTCGCGGCCCAGCTGGGTGTGGCCCTGGGGCTGCGGGCCCGGCTCCTCACTGCCCGGAACCTCTGCCTCCCCGCCTCCGTGGCGGCCTCCGCACTTCTCGCGGTTGCCGCCCTCCACGTTCCCGCGCTGCGGTCGCTGCTGGACACCGAGCCCGTCGGCCGGTCCGGCACGGCGCTCGCCCTCGCCGCCGGCCTCGCGGCGTTCGCCGCCGCGCGCCTCGTACGGGGCGCCTTCCACAGAAAGGCATGATCATGAAGACCCACGCACCCGGACACGGCGTCCACGCCGAAGTGGGCGATCAGATCGTCGTCGACGGTCCCACCGTCGGAGCCCCCGGCCGTGACGGAGAAGTCGTCGCCCTGCACCATGACGACGGCACCCCGCCCTACGAAGTCCGCTGGTCCGACACCGGCCGCACCACCGTGTTCTTCCCTGGCCCCGACGCACACGTCCGACACCTGCACACCGAGCGTGGACGCCCCCGCCGAACGGAGCAGCAGCACACTGTCTGAACGGAAAGCCGTGCCCGCCGGGACTACCGTGGAGGTGGTGGGCACCGTGGCCCCCACCGTCACCATGGGCCGGAGGTGGGACATGAGCGCGCACGGCCGGCCTACCCCGGGCGGCGTGCCGAGGCTGCGGCTGGACGAGCTCCTCGACGAGCTCCAGGTGCGCATGGACGAGGTCCGGGGCACCAGGGACCGGCTGAACGGGCTCCTTGAGGCCGTCATGTCGGTCGGCCGGGAGCTCGACCTGCCACAGGTCCTGAACGGCATCGTCGAGGCCGCCGTCGTCCTCGTCGACGCCGAATACGGCGCGCTGGGCGTCATCGGTGACGACCGCAAGCTGGCTCAGTTCCTGCCCGTCGGGATCACGGACGATCTCCGTGCCCAGATCGGCGACCTGCCGTCCGGCCACGGCATCCTCGGCGAACTGATCCGGCACCCCGAACCCCTGCGGCTGTCCGAGCTGGCCGAGCACCCCGCCTCGTACGGCTTTCCGCCCCACCACCCCCCGATGCACACCTTCCTCGGCGTGCCCATCCGCGTGCGCGAGGAGGTCTTCGGCAACCTCTACCTCACCGAGAAGCGCGGCGGAGTCGCCTTCGACGAGGAGGACGAGGCCGTCCTGTCCACGCTCGCCGTCGCAGCCGGCATTGCCATCGAGAACGCCCGCCTCTTCGAGGAGGTGCGCCTGCGCGGGCGCTGGCTGGAAGCGAGCTCGGACATCACCAGTGCCCTCCTCTCCGGGATCCCCCAGGACGAGGTCCTCGCCGGAATGCTGGAGCGGGCCAAGGACATCACCAGCGCCGACCTCGGCGTCCTGTATCTGTTCGGCGCATCGGGAGAACTCCGCGGGTCCCTGGCCCTCGGATACGGTGCCGCAGCACACCGGGGCGTCGTGCTGCCGAGCGCTGCCGGGACGCTGGCCGAGGCGGCACTGGCCGAAGGCGGGCTGATCACGGTCGCGGATGTGGCGAGCGACGCCAACGTAACCGTCCAGCCCGAGCGGTGGGCGGAATTCGGGCCCGCCGTCGCCGTCACCGTCGGGGCGAACAAGAAACTCAGCGGCATCCTGGCCCTGGCCCGGCGTCACGGCCGCCCGCCCTTCGCCACGGCCGAAGTCGCCTCCCTGCCGGGCTTCGCCGGCCAGGCGGCCCTTGCCCTCGAACTGGCCGACCGGCGCCGCGACGCCGAACAGATGAGCCTGCTCGAAGACCGCGACCGCATCGCCCGCGACCTCCACGACCTTGCCATCCAACGGCTCTTCGCCACCGGCATGACCCTGCAGAGCGCCCAGCGGTTCGTCGACCACCCCGAGGCGTCCGAACGCCTCGCCCGCGCCGTGGACGACCTCGACGCCACCATCAAGATCATCAGATCCACCATCTTCGGACTCCGCGAACACGAACCCGCCGGAGGCTCACCCAAACTGCGCTTCCGCACCGTCAGAGCGGTGGACGAAGCCGCCGCAGCCCTCGGCTTCGCGCCAGCACTGCGGATGGAGGGCCTGGTGGACACCGACGTGCCGGCGGCCGTCGCCGACGAGGTGCTCGCCGTGCTCAGCGAGGCCCTGACCAATGTCGCCCGCCACGCCGGGGCCAGCAGGGCGGAGGTCTCGGTCGTCGCGGCCGACGGGGCCCTGACCGTCAGGGTGACCGACGACGGAGTCGGCCTGCCCGAGGGGGGCCGCCGCAGCGGACTGCGCAACCTCGCGGAACGAGCCGAGAGGTTGAGCGGCCGGATGGACCTCACCTCGCCAGGACCGGGCGGTTGCGGTACCTGCCTCGAGTGGTCGGTGCCGCTCTCCGAGCCACCAGCGTGACACTCGGCCGAAGCCGGCTCCGAGGACTCACCGTCACAAGACGTACGGCTCGAACAGCCACGAGCAACCGACCAGCTCACCGGCTCCCAGGCTCTCGATGACGGCCGGGCGCCGCCCGGGGACGTGCACGTCGAGGGTCACCGTGCCCGACCTGACGATCCAGAACCTGTCCGCACGACCACCTTCACGGAAGAGACGGGTGAGTGGCCTCCTGGTCGGTTCCGTTTCCAGTCTCGGCGCATGTGCCTGGCCGGGCATGGGTCATGTGGGCCCCCGCAGGGGACCGAACGGCCCATGCCCGGGCGGGAAGGAGCGCGGACCCTGGACAGCAGACGGCCGGTTCGCGGCCGCGGTTCCCGTCGAACATGGCAGGTGCGAGATGTACTGGAACGGTCATGGCATGGGGGCCTGGGGATGGTTCGCCATGTCCTTCACCACGATGATCGCCCTGGCCCTGGCCGTGGCAGTAGCCGTCCTGGTGGCCAGGGCCTTCCGGCAGGACGAGGCTGGGCGGGCTGTGTCCCGCCCGCGTGCTGCCGCGTCCGACACGGCCGAGAACCTGCTGGCAGAACGTTTTGCGAGGGGCGAGATCGACGACGAGGAGTACCAGCACCGACTGATGGTGCTGCGCGGCACCGCCCCCGGCACGAGGGCGTAGCCGGATCTCCGGCGGCGGCCCCGGTCTGTGGCCCGCCAGGCGAAGCGAGGATGCCGACGATGAAGAGCAGCCGCCCGGCAGACCAGCCCTCCGACGCTCCGGCGGACCGCATGGCAGGCAGGCGCACGGCCGAGCTCGGCGGCGAAGAGGCGTTGCGGCTGCTGGAGTCCGTCGGGCTGGGCCGCATCGTCTTCACGCGGCACGCGCTTCCGGCCATAAGCCCCGTCAGTCATCTCCTCGACGGCGACGACATCATCGTCCGTGTGCAGGACGGCTCGACCCTCGCGGCCGTGCTCGCGGCACAGGACGGTTCCGACGTGGTCGTCGCCTACGAGGCGGACTCCATCGATCCGGGCACGGGCCGGGGCTGGAGCGTGGTGGCCACTGGATACGCGAGCGCAGTCACCGATCCCGCCGAGCTGAACCGCTACGCACACCTGCTGACGCCCTGGCCCGACGCTCCGGAATTGGGTGCCGTCCGGATCCGACCGGGCGTGGTCACCGGCTTCGCGCTCCGGGCCGACGATGTGTAACGCGCTGCTCCGGAGTGTGCGTGGTGCCGCACAGTGGTGGTGAAGACCCTGCAAGAGGGCGCCCGTCGCACGGCGCCGGAGAACCAGGAGCATCCCATGTCGGCGCCGAGGGAGCGGAGGCGCAGCCTCTTCCCACGCCCCTGCGCCGAACGCAACGAGCACTACCTCAGGCACCGCCGGGTCTTCCTGTTCAGCAGTGGCCCGGTCGACAGTTCCGCGGACAGCACGAGGTCCTGCCGGTACCGGCCGTGGCCCGGCAGAGGGAACGGTTGGGCGCCCGCGAGCACATCACCTTCGGAGGAAGCCTCACCGCGGACACCCCCGGACTCGTCGCCAAGGCCCTGGTCCACCACGGCAAGGGCGGCGACTTCCGAAACCCGGAGCGGATCCAGACCTGGGCCCACCACATCAGCAGCGAGCTCACCTCGGCCGCATGAGCGGCCGACCCGACGAACCGGCCCGCTGGGAGGCGGGTCGGCCGTATGCCGAGCGTGGTGGGCAGGGCTGTCCGGGGGCCGGAAGGGAACCGATCGGCCCTGGTGGGGCGCGGCGCGATGTGCTGAAGGTGACGGAAGGACCCCGGTGAGGATGCGGAGAAGCGGCTGACGGCCGTGCACCGCACGATCAGGATCCGCGAGAAGCGGGTGGGTTCCTTCCGTCAGCTCGTGTCCGAGGGCCGAGTTCGTCCTGAGGGCCGGGCGGCTGCTCCAGGACGCTCCAGGCGACGGGGCCCAGCAGGTCCGCCACTCTCCGGAAGACGTCCATCAGCAGGTCGTCCACGGTCACCATGCCCACGACGCGCCGACCATCGAGGACGGGCAGCCGCCGGACACCGCGGCTGCGCAGCGTGCGGTACGCGGCATGGATGTCATCTCCGGCGTCGACGGCAACGGCCGGGGCCGTCATGACCCTGGAGACCGGCTCGTCGCGCTCCAGCCCCGTGGCCACGGCCCGCACGGCGATATCACGGTCCGTGACGATGCCGCACAGTGCTTCGCCCTGCATCACAACGAGAGCGCCAACGCCGTGCACGTCCATGAGGCGGGCCGCCTCGCCGATGCTCGCCGTGGAGGCGACGGACACCGCGGGGGCGGACATGGCTGCGGTCACTTTCATCGTGGAGACCTTTCGCGGACTCCCTCCCCTTCACTTCACCGTAGGCGTGGGTGTCCGTGTCAGGCGAGGCCCGAGCGGGCCCCGCTCGGGCCGGGAGGTCTGCCCCGGCCGCCTCAGCGGCCCGTGTCGGTGTCGTCCGTTTCCCACGCGAGCTGCTGCGTGACCCGCACGACGCCGTCGACGGTCCGGCACAGCCGCTCGACGACGGGGACGAGGCTCCGAAAACGCACTGCGCCGCGCAGGGTCACCTGGCCGTCCACCACCTCGACGGACACGGCTGCGGGCTCCAGGCGCAAGGTCCGGTCCAGGACGTCCGCGGTGATCTCGCGGCGGATGGAATCGTCGTCGCGCAGAAAGATCCGCAGCAGGTCGCCACGGGTGACGATGCCGACCAGCACGTCGGCGTCGTCGACGACCAGGAGCCTCTTCACCCGCTGGCTCTCCATGAGCCGGGCGGCCTCCGCAACGGTCCAGTCCGGCTGCGCGCAGATGGCAGGCGCTGACATGAGCTGCTCCGCCGTGGTGCCGGCCGCCTTGTCGCTCTCCCACGGTTCTGGGCGCGGCAGCGAGCGGAACCAGTCGCCCTGATCGGCGGATTTCGGCAGCAGATCGCCCTCGGAGATCACTCCGAGGGGGCGGCCCGCGGTGTCGGTGACCGCCACGGCGGACACCTCGTGCTCGCGCAGCGCCCGCACGATGTCCTTGAATGTGGCAGTCCAGACAGTGAGGTCCGCCCTTCCAGCCTGGCCGTGCGCGACCGCGAGCAGTAGGGCCGACCGGGTCCCGGGGGCGACTGGCCGGGTCCCGTGCTCAGGCGGGCAGGTCAGCGTCTCGGGGGCGAGGTCCCGCCCCCGTGGCCTTCGCGACGGAACTGCGCGGCGATGACGGCCGCCTGGACGCGGCGTTCGACTCCCAGCTTGCCGAGAAGCCGCGAGATGTGATTCTTCACGGTCTTCTCCGAAAGGTAGAGCTGCTTGGCGATCTGGCGGTTGGTGAGACCATCACCGATCAGCGCCAGCACTGCACGTTCGCGTTCGGAGAGGGTGGCCAGCCGGGCGTCCTGGGGCTCCCCGGCCGCTTCGGGGGAGCGCAGGGAACGCATCAGACGGGCCGTGGTGGCAGGGTCGAGCATGGACTGGCCCGTGGCGACCGTCCGTACGGCGGCGACCAGGTCCGATCCCTTGATCTGCTTGAGCACGTAGCCGGCGGCCCCCGCCATGATCGCGTCGAGGAGGGCGTCCTCGTCGTCGAACGACGTCAGTATCAGACAGGCCAGACCCGGCATCCGCGAGCGCAGCTCCCGGCAGACGGTGATTCCGTCGCCGTCGGGCAGGCGTACGTCCAGGACGGCGACGTCCGGGCGGAGGGCCGGCCCGCGAGCCAGCGCCTGCTCCGCGGACCCTGCTTCGCCGACGACGGAGATGTCCGCCTCGGCGTCGAGGAGGTCACGCAGGCCCCGCCGCACCACTTCGTGGTCGTCCAGGAGAAACACCTTGATCGGCGCCTTTGAGGGGGCATCCGGCACATCGGACATGTTCGCCGCCTGATCACAACCGTGCTGTGCGAGCCTTCACCAGGATTGTCTCAGCTCAGGGGACGTACGCATCGGTGAACCCGCCGTCAGGGAGAGTCTCTCTCGGGGCCGGTCGGCAGTCACTTCGCCTCAGCACGGGCGGAAGCCGCCCGGTCGAGCTCCATCCGCACATCGACGACCCCTTCGACCGCGCTGATGGCGCGAGCCAGGAGGGGAACCAGAGCGCGGTCACGCAGCTGTCCCCGCAGGGTGACGACACCTTCTTCCACAGTGAAATCCAGCGGCACACCCGGCGAGAGTTCGGTCAGCACAGCCTGCCGGATCTCCTCCGCCAGCTCCTCGTCCGGCCGCAGGAAGATCTTCAGCAGATCACTGCGGCTGACGACGCCCTCCAGCATTCCGACGTCGTTGACCACGGGCAGGCGTTTGACGTGCCTGCGGGCCATGATGCGGGCGGCCTCGGCGGTGGTGGCGTCCGGGTGGACGGTGACGGCCGGGCTCGACATGAGTTCTTCGGCGAGTACGCCACTGGCCTTCGAGGCCTCCTCGAGTTCGTCGGGCAGCAGCGGCTCGTCCCTGCGGAACTCCTCCTTCGGCAGGAGGTCGGCTTCCGAGACGACGCCGACGACGCGGCCCTCGCCTTCCAGAACGGGGACCGCGCTGACCTTCCACTCGTGCATCAGCTCGACGATCTCCTTGAACGACGCCTCCCGACCTATGGCGATGGCGGTGTGCGTCATGACGTCACTGACGGTGTAGCGGGCTGCGGGCATGACCGGCTCCTTCGCCGTGGTCGAGGGGTTGCCCACGACGCCCGGAGGCGCGGGGCGGGCCTTGACCCCTCCAGTCTCCGCACCCGGCATCCTCGAGGGCAGGGACGTGTGGGCCCGGAGCGGGGGCCGACCGGCCCCGATGTGCGGGCCGCGCCCCGTCCGCGCGGTACTCGCCGTCAGTCTCGCGAAAGGGGCCGTCCGGCACATCGCAACGGAAGGCCTCGACCAGGTTCCGGCCTTCGGCATCTCCGTGTCTCCTCACCCGACGTGCGGGTTTCGCCTCCAAGGGTGGGTGCGTTCGCTACGCCACCGGAAGGAAAGGCGTTAAGAGGGCGTCAGGATTCCGTCGGGCTGGGCTATAGACGTATTGGCTGAGTTCTCGCTGCGTACGCTGGCCCAGCCGTCGACTCCGATGGCCGAATCCATGCCGTACGACAGGAGCGCCCGACGATGGCCACCCCTGCCCGCTCCTCGCGCCTGCGCGCGTGGATGCTGGAAGGCCTGACCGCCGAGAACAGTTCGCCCGCAGCCAAGGAGGCGGCGGCACAGCCGCACGGCCGGCCGTGGTGGCGGGTCATGTGCCTGACGGGTCTCGACTACTTCTCCACCCTCGGCTACCAGCCCGGCATCGCGTTCCTCGCGGCCGGTCTGCTCTCGCCCCTGGCGACCATCGTGCTCGTGCTGCTGACCCTCTTCGGCGCGCTGCCCGTCTATCGGCGGGTGGCCGAGGAGAGCCCGCGCGGCGAGGGATCCATCGCCATGCTGGAGAAGCTGCTGTCGTTCTGGAAGGGGAAGCTGTTCGTCCTGACCCTGCTCGGGTTCGCGGCGACCGACTTCCTCATCACCATCACCCTCTCCGCCGCCGACGCGACCGCGCACATGGTGGAGAACCCGCACCTCACCAGTACCCTGCACGGCCACGAGGTCCTGATCACCCTGATCCTGATCGCGCTGCTCGGCGGCGTGTTCCTGAAGGGGTTCAGCGAGGCCATCGGTGTCGCCGTGGTCCTGGTGGCCACCTACCTCAGCCTGAACGTCGTCGTCGTGGCCGTCGGGCTGTGGAACGTGTTCACGGAGCCGCAGGTCATCACCGACTGGACGACCGCGCTGACCGCTGAGCACGGCAACCCCTTCATGATGATCGCCATCGCGCTCGTCGTGTTCCCGAAACTCGCGCTGGGCCTGTCCGGCTTCGAGACCGGCGTCGCGGTCATGCCACACGTCGAGGGCGACCCCGCGGACACCGAGGAGAAGCCCGCCGGACGGATCCGCGGAGCCAAGAAGCTGCTGACCACGGCGGCCGTGATCATGAGCATCTTCCTGATCTGCTCCAGCCTCATCACCACCCTGCTGATCCCGGCCGCCCAGTTCCAGCCGGGCGGCGAAGCCAACGGCCGTGCCCTGGCCTACCTGGCCCACGAGTACCTGGGCTCCGCCTTCGGCACCGTCTACGACATCTCGACCATCTGCATCCTGTGGTTCGCGGGAGCCTCCGCGATGGCCGGCCTGCTGAACCTGATGCCGCGCTACCTGCCCCGCTACGGCATGGCCCCGCAGTGGGCCCGCGCCCTGCGCCCCATGGTCATCGTCTTCACCCTCGTCGCGTTCCTCGTGACCTGGATCTTCAACGCGGACGTCGACGCACAGGGCGGCGCCTACGCCACGGGCGTCCTGGTCCTGATCACCTCGGCGGCGGTCGCGGTGACCATCGCGGCCCGCCGGGCCGGGGAACGGGGCTGGACCATCGGCTTCGGCATCATCTCGGCCGTCTTCATCTACACCACCGCCGTCAACGTCGTGGAGCGCCCGGACGGCGTGAAGATCGGCGCCTGCTTCATCGGCGGCATCATGGCGCTCTCCCTCCTCTCGCGCCTCGCCCGGGTCTTCGAGCTGCGCGTCACGCACATCGAGTTCGACGACATGGCGCAGCGGTTCATCCGCGACACCGCCAACCGCACGATCCGGTTCATCGCCAACGAGCCCGACAACCGGGACGTGGAGGAGTACCGGCAGAAGAAGGCACAGATCCGCGCGGACAACGACATCCCGGCCGAGGACGACGTCGTGTTCGTCGAGGTCACGGTCCTGGACGCCTCCGAATTCGAGTCCGGCATGCGCGTACGCGGCGAAGTCCTGCACGACCGCTACCGCGTCCTGACCCTGGAAAGCTCCAGCATCCCCAACGCCCTTGCCGCCCTCCTGCTCCACGTCCGCGACGAGACCGGCCAGCGGCCCCACATCTACTTCGAGTGGACCGAGGGCAACCCGATGGCCAACTTCCTCCGGTTCTTCCTCTTCGGCCAGGGCGAGGTCGCCCCCGTCACCCGCGAGGTCATCCGCGAAGCCGAACCGGACCGCAGCCGCCGCCCGCACGTGCACGCCGGCTGACGGGCGGCGCAAGGAAGCCGACTCACACCGTCTACGGCCGGTGATCGAGCTCGTCCACCAGCCGTAGACGGGTGTTCCACCGCACGCTCGGCAGGATCGGCGAGCCGGCCTCACCCGCCGATGTCCCGCAGGCGGAGGTCGTCCAGGGTCTCGCGCCGGACCAGGAGCCGGGCGGTGCCTTGGCCGACCGCGACCACCGGCGGCCGGCCCACCATGTTGTAGCCGGAGGCCATGGAGAGGTGATAGGCGCCCGACACCGGTACGGCGATGAGGTCGCCGGGCCGGACGTCGCCGGGCAGTTCCACCCCGTCGGCGAGGACGTCCCCGGCCTCGCAGTGCCGGCCGACGACCGTGGCGGTGCGGGGCGCGGCCGTGGGGGCGCGGCCGATCAGCCGGGGGGCGTAGCGGACCCCGTACAGGGCGGGCCGGGGGTTGTCGCTCATACCGCCGTCGACGGCGACGAACACGGTGTCCCCGGTGTGCTTGACGGCCAGGACCCGGTAGACGGCGACCCCGGCCGGACCCACCACGGCCCGGCCCGGCTCGATGGCCAGCCGCGGGACGGGCAACCCGGCTGCCGCACACGCCCCGATCAGCTCGCCGCGCAGCTTGCGGGCGAGCGCGGTGATGTCCAGGGCCGCTTCGCCCGGCCGGTAGGAGATGCCGTGGCCGCCGCCCAGGTCGAGCTCGGGCAGCACGCGGCCGTGCGCGTCGCGGATGCGGGCCATCAGCCCGACCATGCGGCGCAGGGCGGTGAGGTACGGCTTGACCTCGGTGATCTGGGAGCCGATGTGGCAGTGCAGTCCGGTCAGCTCCAGCTGAGGCTGGGCCAGCACCCGCGCCACGGCGTGCAGTGCGGACCCGTCGCTGAGGGAGAGCCCGAACTTCTGCCCGTCGGTACCCGTGCGGATCTTGCGATGGCCGCCGGCGGAGACGCCCGGCACCACCCGCACCATGACCTTCTGCCGCCCGTCCGGCCCGACGGCTGCGGCGATGCGGGCGATCTCCGACGGGCTGTCGATGACGATCCGCCCGACCCGGAGGCGCAGCGCCGTGTCGAGGTCGCGGGGCGACTTCGCGTTGCCGTGCAGCACGATCCGCTCGGGCGGGAAGCCCGCCATGACGGCCAGTTCGAGCTCTCCGGCCGAGCACGCGTCGAGGCCCAGCCCCTCCTCGTGGACCCAGCGCACCATGGCGCGGGAGAGGAAGGCCTTGGCCGCGTACAGGACCTCGGCCTCCGGGAACGCGTTCCGGTACGTCCGGCAGCGTGCGCGCACCTCGCCCTCGTCCAGTACGTAGACGGGGGTACCGAACCGTTCCGCCACCTCCGCGAGCTCCATCCCGCCGACGGCCAGGCCGCCGTGCGCGAGCCGGCTAGTGGACGCCGGCCAGACCGAGAGGTCGTCCGTACCCGATGCCGAGGCCGGAAGGACAGCTGTGGTCATCGCACGGTCTCCTTTCTCACGCGGCCGGGGCCGAAGAGGCTCGCCGAGGCTTGGGGGCGAGCGAGGGGGAACCACTGGTGACGGACCCGGTGACGGACCCCGTGACGGACCTGATGACCGCAGGTGCGGTGAACGTCGGATCCACGGTCAGCGTCTCCACCCCGAGCGGCTCGGACATCGCCCGGAGCGCCGGTTCGGAGATCCTGATCCACGGGTGCTCCGCGCCGAGCGTGGCCGCCAGTCGGCCGGGGTCCGTGAACCCGACCGCGGTCCGCGCACCCAGCGGGGTACGGAACAGGCGGACCACCACCTCGGCAGTTCCCGGCCGGACGGGCACGTAGAAGAGTCCGGCCGGGACGCGTTCCTCGGGCTCGGGGTCGTCGTCGTACTGGAACAGGCACATGGGGCCCTCCTGGGGGAGCCGTCAAGGGAGAAGGATGGTGCCCGGATGCGGGGAGGCAGTCCGGGGCGGCCACTCGAAAGCTATCCCCGGTCCAGTGCCTCTGTGGTCGGCCCCTGACAGGATCTTGACGGCGCCGGCCGGAGTTCATACGGAGTACTGACGGCCGGGGACACGAGGCGTCAGCAACGCGTCAGAAACGCGGCCGACCGCGTCAGAGGACCGTCAGTGAATCGGCCCCGGTGGGTATTGGGCGGCATGGGAGCACTTCACCGGGCTGCCGTCGGGGCCCGGCTTCGGCGGGTCGAGCTGTGCGCCGTGCTGGCGTGGCAGGCTCCGGACGGCGGACCGGGCAACCGCGTCTCCTGCGGAGCAGCGGAGTACCGGTCCTGGCACTGTGCCGGTCGGCCGCGGCGGGTCGGCTGCGGGGGACAGCTTCGTGGGACAACTCATCGGAGCAGCGTGAGGACATGGCCTACGTGTGTGACGGGTTGGACTCCATCCGCACTGCCCTGTGCATGCAGGGCCCCGAGGGTGCCTTGCCGCGGCACACCTGGCCGCGCCCGCTGCGGCACTGGGCGAACGCCCGCGTCGTGCTCGATGGAGCAGGGGCCGCGGCGATAGTCAGCTGCACCGCCAGGGCCGAGGCCAGTAGGGTGGAGATCGTTTCAGCCGGAGGGCCGGCAGGGGTTCCGTGGAGATCATCTCCGGGGTGCCGGCGCTTCCCATGGATGACCAGTTGGGGTCAGGTTTGGCGCCGCCTCGCCTCGTACCGCATTCCGCCCCGGCCGGATCGATGATCACCGGAGTCACCAGGGGGAGTCCGCAGTATGACCGGCACCAGGGAGGCCCTTGACGGGTCGGCTGCAGTCGACGATGGAGCACGGAGCGTCACGCGCCCGTTCTACGTGTACGCCGTGCTCGCCAACGCCCTGTTCCAGCGCGGCGTGTTCGTCCTCTTCCTGCAGCAACGGGGCTTCTCCGCAGGGCAAGTGGCCCTGCTCCAGACGCTGCTCTACCTGGTCAGCGGACTTGCGGAGTTGCCGACGGGAATCATCGCCGACCGAATCGGCCGGCGTGCCAGCATCGTGATCGGCCAGGTGCTGATAGCCGGATGTCTGCTCGGTCAGGTGACGTCCACCCACTACTGGGTGTTCCTGACGCTGTTCATCGGGCAGGGCGTGGGCATGGCATGCGTATCCGGTTCGGACACCGCCCTGCTGTACGACCTGCTCGTGCGTCGTGGTGCAACGGCCGGCTACGTCAAGATCAGATCTCGGTTCACCATGCTCGGGACGGTCACCTCGGGAGTCGCCATCGTCCTCGGCGGCCAACTGCAGCAGATCTCCTGGGGAATCGTCTACGCCGGGCCGGCGGCCTGCCTCGTCCTGGCCGTGGTGGTGCTGACCTCGCGGGTGCCCGAGATCCGCGGCGCGGACGCGGTGGACGAGCGGGACGGAGCCAAGGAGGGGCACGGCGACGCCACGGCATGGAGGGCCGTGCTCCGGGTCGCCACGCCAGCACTCGTGACGCTCGTCGTGGTGTCCGGATTGATGCATGCGACGTTGACGCCGTACATCATTTTCACGCAGAAGACCCTCTCCGATCAGGGAGCGGGCACCGCATGGGTCAGCGTGGTCATATCGGCGGGATTCTTCGCCGGCGGGCTGACTCCCCTGCTGTCGGACCGCGCGGACCGGCGCGTCGGCTACCGGGTCATCGTCCCGGTGTCTCTCCTGGCTCTCGCCGTGGCGCTCGGCCTGAGCGGCCTCGGCCTCGTCTGGGTCACCATCGCCGCGTTCCTGGTCCTGGTCGGAGTCCCTGAGATCACCGCCGTGATCGTGGACAACGTGTTCAACGAGGCGGTGCCGTCGCGCCACCGGGCGAGCCTGCTGTCGATGATCGCATGCGTGGAGTCGGCGCTCATCGGCATCGGCTACCTCGTCCTCGGCACGCTCATGGACGGGCTGGGCTCCAGTGCGGGCATGGCCACCTACGCCGCGGTCCCCCTGCTGGCATGCCTCCTGTGGCTCCCGGTGCTCTTCCGGGGAGCACGGATGACCACCGAGATCGAGAAGCCCGCCGACCGGAAGGCGTCCTGAAACAGGCCGGAGGGCCGGTGATACGGCCAGGCCGGCTCCACGCCGGCATCGCGTTCCGCACCGCCGTGCTAGCCCTCGCGCCCCGAGCGGCGGGCACGGAGGTGGCCTCCGGCGGGCGCCGAGCGGATCGTTCGCCGAGCGGATCGTCTGCGGGGCGTCATGCGACCGTCAGGACCTCGTCGACGGGGCGGCGGGGGGTGTCCGGTCCTTGCGGGCCGTAGCCGAGGCGCAGGACCATCTGGACGTGGCCCATGGCCTCGGCGGGGTCGCGGACCGTCCACCGCAGCTCCCGCCACTCCAGGGGCTGGGAGGTCATCGACGTCGCGAGGCCGTCGGCGGTTGCCTGGAGGAGGACGCGCTCCAGCGCCTGGCCGGCCCGCAGCCAGTCGACCCGCGTGTCCGTCGAGGTGCCGAGCAGGGCGAGCTGAGGGCGCTTCTCGAACACGGCCCAGGGGCGGTCCGGCGTGGGCCGGTCGCGTCCGAAGTCGCGTACGGGGGAGGGCCTTCCGGAGCTGCGCGGACCGAAGGCGGCGGCGGGAATGCCGTCGTGGCGCGTGCCGGTCGTGGGCTGCGCGGAGGTCCAGGCAGAGGTCTCCGCGCGGACGAGCGGGTCGGTCTCCTCCCGGTGCTCGGCGTCGCGCACCAGCCCGAGCACGGTCTCCAGGTGCCAGTCGCCCGGAAGGGTCAGCCGGCAGCCCTCCAGACGGGCGGCGCTCCTCAGGCCGTCCATGACGGCGTCCGGCACCGGCTCGTCGCTGAACGGGAAGCGGCTGGTGTGCCGGCGGCCGAGAGCGTCGTGCAGGGCCGCCAGCTCGTCGTCCTCGCCGGAGGGGCCGTCGATGACCGCCTCGGCCAGCAGCCACGGTCGCGCGTCGTCGGGCAGCAGCCGCACGCGCGCCCGCAGGCCGCGGTGGACCGCGGACACGCGCAGGTTGAACAGGGCTGCCGCACAACCGACGTGCAGAGCGCGGTGGTCAGGGTCGCTACGCGTCATGGCGCGTTCCGGATCACCGTGCAGCTCGACGGTGCCGCTGTCGGAGCGGTACACGAACTTCCACGGCTGGGCGTTGTGCATGGACGGGGCGGTGACGGCGTCACCGACGAGCTGGGCGACGGTCTCGGTGGTGATGCGGGGTGCGGTCACGGGACTGGTCCTGTCTGTGGGGTCTCCGCGGTGGGGTTCAGTCGTGGGGGCTCAGTCGTGTGCCACGACGGCGACCGGTGAGGTGGCGTGGTGCATCACCGCGTGGGTGACGGGGCCGATACGGGGGCCGAGCGCCGAGCGGCGGATGCGCCGTCCGACCACGACGAGTGCCGCGCCGGATGCGGCGTCCAGGATCTGGAGGGCGGGCTTCCCGATGACCGCGCGCGCATCGACGGCGAGTCGCGGGTACTTCTGCTCCCAGGGACTCAGCAGGGTGCGGAGGCCGCCCTGGAGGCCGTCGGACGCATCCCCGGTGGCACCGGAGCCGAGACCGGGACCGGGAGCGTGGGAGAAGCCGGGCGGGAGCGACCAGCCGTGGACGACGACGAGCGGGCAGTCCCGCCGTTCCGCCTCCTCGCAGGCGAAGGCGAGGAGCCGGTCGCAGTCGCTGCGCACGTCCACGCCGAGGACCACCGGCCCGGCGTCGTCCACGTGCGCGGCCGGGCGGTGCGAGCCGTCGACGGAGGCGGAGCGTACGAGGACCACGGGGGTGTCGGTCTCGGGGATCGTCGCCGAGCCGGTCGAGCCCATGAGGAATCCGGCGAGGGAGCCGCGACCACGCGAGCCGAGAACGAGCAGGTCCGCGTCCGCCGCGGCCGAGGCCAGGGCCGAAGCCGCCGCGACGCCCTCCGTGCCGCGGGTACTGATCTCGAGCGCGGGGTGCTCGCGCAGCAGCCGGTTCCGGGTGAGCGAAAGGAGGTCCTTCGCCCACTGACGGCGCGGTTCGGGGAGCGGAACGGCGAAGGGTCCGTACTGCGCCCAGTCCTCGGCGTGGACGAGTTCCAGGCCGGCGCCGCGCAGGTCGGCCTCGTGGGCCGCCCAGTCGGCTGCGGCGCTGCCGACGTCCGTTCCGTCCAGACCCACGGTGATCCGGTTCGACATGGCGTTCCTCCTGGGCCGTGATGGCCGACTGTTCCAGACTCCGCCGGTGGCAGGGTTCCGGGGAAGGGCCGACTGGTCCCATCGGGGACCGATCGGCTCCGTCACGGGCTGCGGCCCGGGCACGGCAGGGTGGTGCCGCTGAACGTCCCCGGACCGACAACGACGTCGTCCGTCACTCGTGGGCGACGACGGCCACGGGAGCGGCCGCGTGGTGCAGGACCGCGTGAGTCACCGCGCCCAGGTGCGCGCCGAGGGGGGAGCGGTGCGCACGGCGGCCCACGACGAGCAGTCCGGCACCCCGGGAAGCCCGGACGAGATGATCGCCCGCGCGCCATGCCAGGGCCACGCGCGCGGAGGCGTCGATCGTCGTGGAGGGCGGCGTCGTCACCGTGCTGGTGACGGACAACGGAGTGGGCCTGCCCGAGGGAGGCCCGCGCAGTGGGCTGCGCAATCTCGCCGAGCCCGCCGAACGGCTCGGCGGCCGCATGGAGGTCACCTCGCGCGGCGCACAGGAGCCGGGCACGCGTCTCGAGTGGTGGGTGCCGCTCGCCGCGCCGCCGCCGTGACCACAGCCGTCGGCGGCCCGCCTGCCTGCCCACCCGCCCTGCCCGCCCGGCCCTGCCTGCCCGGCCCGGCACACGAGCGTCCAGGGTCACCGTGGCGGACCGGACGATCCGGAACCTGTCCGCCCGGCCGCCCTCGCGGACGGCCCCGCACCGTCGTGCCCCTGGTCGTGCCCCTGGTCGTGGACCTGAGCCGCGATGACTGCTGCCTGGACCCTCCGTTCGACTCCCAGCTTGCCCAGCAGCCGGGAGATGTGGTTCTTGACGGTCTTCTCCGAGAGGTAGAGCTGTGTGGCGATCTGCCGGTTGGTGAGGCCGTCACCGATCAGTCCGAGGACGGCGCGCTCCCGTTCGGAGAGGGCGGCCAGGCGAGTGTCCTCGGGCGTCTTGGAGGCATCCGGGTCGCGCAGGGAGTGCATCAGGCGGGCGGTCGTCGCCGGGTCGAGCATCGACTGCCCGGTGGCGACCGTCCGGACGGCGGAGACCAGGTCCGTCCCCTTGATCTGCTTCAGTACGTACCCGGCCGCCCCTGCCATGATCGCGTCCAGCAGGGCGTCCTCGTCGTCGAAGGACGTCAGCATCAGGCAGGCCAGGTCGGGCAACCGGGAGCGCAGCTCCCGGCACACCGTGATCCCGTCACCGTCGGGCAGCCGGACGTCGAGGACCGCGACGTCGGGGCGCAGCGCAGGTCCGCGGGCCAGGGCCTGGTCCGCCGTGCCCGCCTCGCCCACGACGGTGATGTCCGCCTCGGCGTCGAGCAGGTCCCGCAGCCCCCGCCGGACCACCTCGTGATCGTCGAGCAGGAACACCTTGATGGGCGCCTGCGCGGAGGCGCTCGGTACGTCGGACATGGTCGCCGCCTGATCCGCATGACGTCGCGTGAGCATGCTTCCCTCCGCATTGTCCCAGGAGGGTGACAGGTGCACCCGGCGAGCCGGGGAGGGGGCGAGCGGCCCGGTCGGCCGCGTGCACGAGCCGCGTGCACGAGCCGCAGCGTCGACGCGGCCGTGGAGGCCGCCGCCCGCTGCTCCGGCGGGCCGGACCGGCCCTCGTCGGGCGGCGGCTCCCGGCGACGGGGACCGGCCGGGCCCTCCGGGAAGGGACCTTCGGCCCTGTCCGGAGGGCCTGCCGGACCTTCCCGGACGGGCGCGGCACCGGATGGACTGGGGGCGCACGGGAAGGGTGCGACTCCACGGAGCCGCACGCAGCGCGGAGGCCGCCATGACGACTGCTTTGATCGACCTGAGGACCGTGGCCCGGGACGACCGCGGCCTGCGCGTCGCCCTGGCCGGAGAGCTCGACTTCTACACGGCCGGGCAGCTGGGGCCGCGCCTGTGCGAACTCGCGGGATCCGGGCACCGGAACCTCGTGCTGGACCTGCGCGGCCTCTCCTTCTGCGACAGTGCGGGCATCGACCTCCTGACCCGGCTGGACGGTCACTGCCGTGCGGCGGGGACGCGGCTCCTCCTGTGCGACGTGCCATCCCGGGTGGTCCAGTCCATCCGGGTGCTCGGTGCCGACCGCGACCTGAGGCTCGTCGTCTCGTGAGCGCCGAGCCGATCGGGTCCGCGCCCCGGCAGGGGACCTTGTGGCCCTGGTCCCACCGGTGGATCAAGAGGAGGGCGGAGAGGCCGGAAAACGTGATGACCGAGCGGGGCCGGACGAAGGTACGCATCATGGACCAGGAAGGCATACGGCGTCCCGCCGGGCGCACCGGCGGCACCGCGGCCGCCCGGCACATGCGGGAGCTGGACACGGCGGAGGCCCTCGGGCTCCTCGCCACGGTGTCGCTGGGGCGCATCGTCTTCACGCGGCACGCGCTGCCCGCCGTCCGGCCGGTGAACCACCGCGTCGAGGGCGAGGACATCATCATCCGGATCCCCGAAGGCGGGGCGCCCGCCTCATGGGCGGCGCCCGGCGACGCGCCCGCCGACGCGCCCGGCGTGGTGGTGGCGTACGAGGCGGACGTCATCGACCCCGAGACCCACCTCGGCTGGAGCGTCGTCGTCACCGGCTACGCCCGACCGGTCGACGGCGCGCAGGATGCCGACCGGTACGCCGGCCTCCTGCGCCCCTGGGCGGCACCACAGACGACCAGCGCCCTGCGGATCCGCCCGGACCTCGTCACGGGTTTCCGGCTGGAGGCCGTACCCCCGTCGCCCGCCCCGGCGATCTGCGGCTGACCCCGACCCAGACCCCGCCCCCGATCCCCACTCAGACCCCGACCCAGACCCTGCCCCCGCCCCGTACCCCGGCGTGGGCAGGGCCGAGCGGTCCCTTCGGTGCTTTCAGCGGTTCCGCCGACTGTGGCGCACGAGGAGGAAGATGAGAAGGGCGAGCCCCGCCGAGAGCACGGGGGTCCACTTGGATCCCGCCGCGTGCGCCGCTTGATAGGCCCTCTCGCGGACGGCGTCAGGGGTCTTGTCGGCTGCGAGGTGTCCGGCGCGGGATGCGCTGTCGCGGACGTGCGCCGCGGTGTCGCGGACGTGCGCCGCGGTGTGGGTTGCCGTGCTCAGGAGAGGCTCGGGCGTCTTGCTCTTCGCCAGCTCCGTCGCGTGGCCGGCCTTTTCACGGACCTGGGCGCCGGCCTGCCTGGCCCTGGCGATGGTGTGCTCCTTGAGCTCGGCGGTCTTCTCCTTGGCCGTGGTCCTGCCGTCGGCTGACGGGTCTCCGGCTGGGCCGGGTGCGCCCTGCGTGCGCTCCTTCTCCGGCGGATCTCCAGCGGGGGAAGAGGGCTCGTTACCGTCGTGCTGGCTGGTCATCGGTGTACTTCTCCATCCCGGCCGTGGCGGCCGCGGCGTCGTTGCTGGTGCGCTCGGGCACGTCCGCGTGCCGGCGGTCGAAGGCCCCCTGCTGTGATCATCGCGCGGCGGGCGGCCGGATTCCCGGCGCCGAGCTGGTGCTCTACTCCACTCGGGTGCAGCACGACGCACGACGAGCCCTCCGGCCCGTGCGCGATTCGGTTCACTTGTCCAGTTCGGCTCAGCTCAGTTCGGCTCGGTTCAGTTCCGCGGCGGAAAGAGAGGCCCTAGCGGGCCGAGATCGAGACGGACGAGATCGATGTCGGCGATGGCCAGCACGACCGCCGGTCTTGCCTGCCGCCATCTCTTTCACCTCCCACGCCCCTGCCGGGGCACGGTCGTACACAAGCAGGCCCGTCCGCGGGTCCGCGGGGCGCGGTCGGGCAGGTGGCTCAGTCGGCGCGGTGGGCCTTGTGGGGAGTTGCCCGCAGCTGCACCGTCGCGGGGAGCAGGGTCTGGCCGGTGGATCGGCGGGCGCGTTCCAACGCGCCGTCGCCCAGCGCCTGGAGGACCGGGCCGGGCTCGCCGTCGGGGGTGAGGGTGAGGTCGAGGTGGGCTTCCGGATGCTTGGCCGAACCGTCCATCCGTGCCCGGACCTTGTGGACGCCGGGCTGTTGTCCGGCGTCGGCGGCCAGAGCGTCGCTGAGGACGCGCTCGCGCAGTTCCACACCGTCCACGGCGGGTGGTCCCCCCACGGGGATGTGGCCCGGGTGCGTGCGGCGCAGTTGCGCCAGCAGCCACCACAGGGCGAGCAGCACGACGACGGCCAGAACGGCGATGACGGTGGGCCACCACCAACCTTCGTCCATCCAGCGGGTGCGATCGGCGTCGGAGAGCAGGACCGCTTGGGGAATGCTCAGGCGCCAGCCCTCGGGTGGTGTCACCCGCCAGCGCCGGTACAGGTCGAAGCCGCCCGCCAGGATCAGGATGCCTGCGCCGAGCAGGACGATGCCTGTCAGGGCCAGCAGGACGCGGTTGACTGCGGATTTCCTCTTCATGGGATCCGTTTCCTGTCTTTCGCTGCTCGGCCGTGCCATGTCGGCGAGCGGTCACTTCCGGCGTGGGCGTACGTGCACGGCGAGCCCGGGAGGGCGGGCGAGGGCAAGCCGGTCGATCTCCTCGCGCAGAGCGACCAGGAGATCGGCCTTGACGTCGGCGGGGGAACGGAAACGCACGTCCGCCCGTGCGCGGGCACGGTGTCGGGAGACCCGGATCCTGGCCGCGCTGACCCCGGGGACACGCAGGGCGGCGTCCCGCAGACGGAGTTCCGCGGCCTCGCGGTCCAGCACGCCGCGCGTCCGCGCGTCGGGGGAGGCGAGGGGCAACTGGTGCCGCAGGCCAGGGGTGAGGGCGAGGACGAGGAGCCAGAGTCCGAGGAGGCCCATGACGACCGCCCCGATCCGTATCCAGGTGTCATCCAGCGGGCGCGTGGCCAGTTCGTCGGCCAGGTCCGTGCGCCATGCCGCGGTGGCCCGGCCCGTACGGGCCCTGACGATGTCGAACAGGAGGATCCCCGCCACGGCCCCGATGAGCAGGGCGGTCACCGCGGCGGGTATCCGGCGTGCGGACCACGGGCGCCCGACGGGCGGTCGTGGACCGGGCGAAGGCTCCTGTGCCGGCTGTCCCACCGTGCGGGAGGTGGCCTCGTCGGTCGCGCCGGCCTGCTCCGTCCCGGCCGGTGGGTCTTGGTCCCGTTTCATACCGGCTCTCCTTCCCGGTGTGCCTGCGGGCGGTTCACTGCACGCGTCGGCCTGCCGGGCCGCCGGAGGGAACCAGGTGCTCGATGGCGAGGGTGACTTCCGTGACGCGCATCCCGGTCAGACGGGCGACCCGCTCGCTGACGTACTCCTGCACCTGGCGGGAGGCGCCGGCGAGGTCGATCGGGTAGGGCAGGTCCAGCGTCAGTGCCAGACGGGCCGTGCCGCTCCCGACGGTGACCGAGGCGTTCGGAGCGCCCAGCTTCGTGTGAACGTCTGACGTGTCCGGGTTCGTCGCCAGAGCCTCCCGCGCGGCGCGGGCCGCGATGCGGGCCACCACCTTGACCGGGATCACTGTGGCGCCGCGTTCCGCGGCCGGCAGGACCGGCCGGGTGGCTGCTGCTCCGCCGGGGGAGGCAGCGGCGGGCTGCGAGGTCACTGCCGGTTCCGGGAGCGCGTGAGGTCGGAGAGGTCCAGGTCACCCTGCAGCACGCGGCCGATGATCAGGCCCAGCAGGCCCAGGAAGGCCACCAGCAGGAACGCCCAGAAGCCGCCGAAGAATGCGGCGAAGCCCAGGGCCATGCCGGCGAGCAGGCCCGTCGTTGCTGCGCTCATCTCACTCACCTTGATTTCACGTCGTTCGCTTCTCGGCCCGACGGCGGGACGCCGCGGGCTGGGAGGGGTCACTGCACGCGGCCCTCGCCCTCGTCGTCGTCCTCCTCGTCGGGCAGGTGGACGTCGTCGACGGTGATGTTCACTTCGACGACTTCCAGACCCGTCATGCGTTCCACGGCCGTGATGACGCTGGTGCGGACGTCGGCGGCGATGTCCACGATGGCGACGCCGTACTCCACGACCACGTCGAGATCGACGGCGGCCTGCCGCTCGCCCACCTCGACCTTCACGCCGCGCCCCACGTTGGTGCGCCCGCCGGGGACCTTGTCCGTCACCGCTCCGAGCGTGCGGGCCATGCCCGAGCCGAGGCTGTGGATGCCCGGCACCTCACGGGTGGCCATTCCCACGATCTTTTCGACGACGCTGTCGGCGATGGTCGTCCGGCCCCGCGTCTCGGGATCCGTCCCGGCGCCGGTGTGGCCCGTGAGGGCCTTGCCCGCAGGGCGCGGGCCGCTCCCGCCCGCGATGGGGTTGATGGTGTCCGACATGAGGATCTCCCCAGGGTGTCCGTTCGGGCGCCGGTGCGGTGCCCTCATGCTTTAGACACACCGCGGCGGTATTCCTCACCGGGCTCGTGCGACGCACGCCGCATACCATCGAGGAGTGCGTACGCGGGCCGCGACGACCGTCTCCGGCAGAAAGCGAGCGGCGGATGCGCAATCGGACCAGACCCGCCCCGCCCCGGTACGGCGGCGAGGCCCTCCCGCTGCGGCCGGCACCACGGCCGGCGCCGCGGCCGATCGCCGACGTCGCCGCGGACCGGGACGCCGCCGGTCGCCTGGACGACGGTGTCCTGGCGGTACGGGCTTCCGAAGGCGACGAGGAAGCTTTCGCCGTACTGGTCCGCCGGCACGGTGGCCGCCTGCTCGCCCTCGCCCAGCGCCTGCTCGGCAACAGCGCGGACGCCGAGGACGCCGTCCAGGACTCCTTCCTCAGCGCCTGGAGGAGGCTGCCGGAATTCCACCACGGCGCCTCGTTCGGCACCTGGATGTACCGCATCGTCACGAACCGCTGCCTCAACACGTTGCGTCAGCGGCCCCGCCCTCTGCCCCTGGACGTCGTCCCCGAACCCGCTGCCGTGGATGCGGACAGCTCACCGCCCAGGGTCGCCGAATCGGACGCGGCGGGGGCCGCGCTGGCGCGAGCGCTCCTGGAACTGCGCCCCGAGCTGCGCGCGTGCTGGGTCCTGCGCGAACTGCACGGCCTGCACTACGAAGAGATCGCCCACGTGGTGGGCAGCAGCGAACAGGCGGTGCGCGGCAGACTCTTTCGCGCACGACGCGCTCTGATGGAGGCGATGCGCCCATGGCGCTAGACGACCCGCACCCCACCTTCCACGACGAGCCCGAGAGCGTGGGCGCCACGAGGGCGCGGGCGCCCCGGATCCCCGACGCCGAGCCGCCGGCCGCCGCGGAACCGCTGCCCTGTGGCCGCTCCCTCGGCCACGCCTGGGACCGGGCCCGCGACCCCGCCGGTGCGGCGGACCCGCACGGCGTCAGCTGCCCGTACTGCCTGGAGGCCGTCCGAGGGCTGGCCGCCCTGGACCGGGCCACTCGTGCGCTGCGCGCCGAGGAACAGCCCGACGGCCACCGCCTCGCCAACCGCGTCATCAACGCGGTACGGGCCGAGGTACGCCTGGGGGCCATGCTCTGGCTCGACGATCCCGATCGCAATCTGCGCATCGCCGAGACCGCCGCTGCCAAAGTGCTGCGCCGGGCCGCCGACACCGTCCCCGGCGCCCGCGCTGCCAGCTGCCGCCTGATCCCGGTGCGCGAGGGGCTCCCCGTCCACGTCGTCGCCATCACGGTGGCGGCCGCGCTCGACCAGCCGTTGCGGGAACGGGCCGAGAAGGTGCGCCAGGCCGTCTTCTACGCGGCTGAGCACTCCCTCGGTCTCACCGTCACCGCCGTCGACCTGGAAATCAACGCCGTACTGGAACCCCTCCGTGGGCCGCGCGCCGAGCGGTTCGAGCTGAGCGACCGATGAACGCCTCCCACCGCGAGTACATCCAGCAGGCGGCGGCCGAGGCGGCCCTCGGAGCTTCCGGTGTGGCCGCGCTCCAGCCCGCGCTCGCCGACCGGCTGGCTCTCGCGGCCTCCCGCGCCGTGACGGCGGGAACCACCGCGCACGGCGCGGCGGCCGGCATCCGCTGCCGGCACACCCCGGAAGGCGGATGGCACGTGGAGGTGCGCTGCGTCCTGCACGCCGACCGTCGCCTCGTCGACGTCGCCCGACAGGTGCGCGAGGCCGTGCGGACCGGGGTCACCGCCTGCCTGACCCAGCAGGGCGCGAGCGTTCCCGTCACCGTCCTGGTCACCGTCACCCGCACCGTGTGAACCGACGGCTCGCACGCCCCGCGCACGTGGTCCCCGTCCGGGGCGGGGGAGGAACACGGGCGAGCCGCCGGAAACGGCGGACAATGGGGTCATGGCAGACCACGCCGGCCCGACGACCGCGGCGACGCCGCACGACGCCACGCCGCAGAACACCACGCCGTACGACGCCACGCTGTACGAGGCGACGTACTACGCGGGGAACGCCGTCACGTTGCCGCCCGACCCGTGGGACGCGGGCGGGGAGGCCGTCGCGTACTCGCTCGCCTACCTGGGCCTGAGCCGACTCGGATCCCTGCGGGCCCCGAGCTCGCCGGCCGACCCCGACGACCTGTTCCGGCAAGAGCTGCGCCGGGTCACGACCGTCACCGTGTGGGAGTCCAGGCCGGACAGCCGCCGCGGCGAGCGGGGCAGGACCTGGCAGGACTACAGCGCCGACACCGCGGACTTGGGGGCCTGGGCCGCGAAGGCCGCGTACGTGCGCGTCTGGGAGCACACGGCGGACGGTCCGGCGGACGCGGACGTCCTCCGGCACGACGGTGCGGCGATCGCGATCGCGATCGTGGAGTGAGCGGAGGACGCCCTCCACGCGCCGCGCGGCTTCTCCGGGACGCGGGCGCGCGTCGGACGGGCCCGGACCGGGGTCAGGACTGTGGCACGGTGTTCACGAAGTGGGTACCGGCGCTGTAGAAGCCGTCCACCGTTTTCTGGACATCGGCCTGGGAGAGGGCCTCATCGGCCTTGTAGTAGAACCAGTTGACCTTCACGTCCCAGGCGCGCGGACCACCCGTGAAGGGGAGGTCGATGAACCAGTTGCTGAAGTGAACGTCCATCTTCTCGCGCGGGACGTACGTGCCGGAGCTCGTGAACACCTCCTTGCCGTCCAGGGAGTAGGTGACCTTTCCGTTCACGGCGGTGACCAGCAGGACGTGCCACCCCTCGAGGTGCTGCTTTAGCGTGTGGCTGACCCGGTCCGGCGGATCGGCCTTGTACCAGGTGACGGTGTCGAGCCGCGGGCCCACCGAACCCCAGCCGCCGTTCGGCAGGTACTCGTAGTCGAGTTCGCTGTAGTCGGGCGAGGAGTCCGAGGGGGAGATCGGAAAGAAGGTCTGGACGACGTGGTCGCCGTTGCGGCCGGTCGTGGGCTTGTCGCTGAAATGGACCCGAGCGGCGAAGGTCCCCGTGAAGAGGTTCTTGCCGGTGCTCTGCACCTCGGCCTGCTGGGTGCCCTGCTTCGTGCCGTCGGTGGAGGAACGCAGTTGCAGGGCCGTGCCCCCCTGCGCGGTCGGGTCGGAGGGGAAGCCGACGCCGCCGGCGGACCAGGTGTCCTTGATCCCCGGGCCGCCCCCGCCGGTCCGGACCTCCCAGCCGTGGGCGGTGAGCGCGGGGTCTTCGGGGCCGCTGTAGCGGAAGGCGTCGAACAGGGTTCCCGGCGGTCCGGACGGGGTCGGCGACGCGCTGGGGGCGGTCGCGGCGGCATCGTCACCGGGGCCGGCGGGGCCGCCGGAACACGCGGCGAGCACGCACAGCAGGGCGGGCAGGGTGAGCGCGATCCACGCGCGGCGACGAGAGGTGCGGCGGGGCTGGCTCACACGGGCTCCTGGGGGCGTAGAGGCGGTGCCTGCACACGCCTTGCACGGGGATCGACGACGGGTCGGACGAGGGGGTCATCCTAGGGTGCGGGCTGACCTGCACGAACGCCGAGGCGGACTTCGCACCCCCGGCGACCGTACTGGCGCGTCTACTGGCCGGTACTGCCGATCTGGGTCTCGATCCGAGAACAACATCTGCGCGGATCGGCTAAATCCAGACATCGAGACCATGTTGATTCAGGCCAGTGCATTAGCGTGCGCCCTGCTGTCCCCCGGTCTTCGTGCCGTGCACTGAAAGGCCTCGCAAGGTGCGCCCAGTCATCACTCCCGTCTCCCGTGAATCGGCCCACCAGGCGTCGCCTGACGTGTCCGGATCGAACTTCGAGGAGCCTGCTCCAGCCCCGGTGTTCGTCGACCAGTCGGGTCTGCGCGGGCGTCTGCTGCGAGGCCTCGGCTGGCCGGTTTCCGTCATCGGCGCGATCCTGGCGGTCGCCATGGGCAGCAGCCTGATCGGTGTGCAGGCGGACGCCCCGGCGATGGGCGTACCCGCGCAGCCTTCGTGGCCGGCCGCGCCGTCGCCCACGCCGTCGGCCACGTCGTCCTCGCCCCGGACGGCCGCGCGGTCCGCGACGCCCCAGACGAAGAACTCGGCCGCCGCGTCGAAACCCGCGACCACCGCGTCGAAGCCCGGGGCCACCGCATCGAGGCCCGCGGCCACCGCGTCGAAGACCGCGACCGCCGTGTCGAAGCCGGCGGCCGCCACGCCGCACGGGGCGTCGCCTTCGGGCCAACCGGCCAAGCGCCGCTGAACTTCCGCACCACCCATCTCCAGGAGCGTCATTGTCCCGCCACCAGCGCCGCCGGCAGTCCCTGTCGAGGCCGCGCCGACTGGCCGCCCCGCCGCTGCGCTTCTTCATGCCGCTGTCGCTGCTGGCCTGCCTGCTCGCGCTCCTCGTCCTGCGCGGCCTCGCCACCAACGAGGCGTTCCACGACTCCCGGATCGCGATCTCGGTCGACAAGGACACCGTGCCCCAGAGCCTGCTCAAGGGTGGCCCGGTCATCGACGCGCGGGGCGCCAAGAACGCGCACCCCGTGAGCTATCACATCCCCGACCGCACCGTCGTGCTGAGCTTCGACGACGGTCCCTCGCCGGAGTGGACGCCGAAGATTCTCAAGGTGCTCGCGGACCGCGACATCCGTGCCGACTTCTTCGTGACCGGCGCGATGACCACGCGCAACCCGGAGCTGATCCGGCAGATCGTCGCGGGCGGCCACGAACTCGGCGTGCACACCTTCACGCACCCCGACCTCGTGTACCAGTCCCACGCCCGGATCAGCTGGGAGCTGGCGCAGACGCAGCTGGCCCTGGCCGGTGTCGCGGGTGTCCACAGCGCGCTGTTCCGGCCGCCGTACTCCTCCGACGCCTCCGCGATGGACGACTGGAACTACCCGGTGGTCAAGTACGTGGGCGCGCGCGGCTACCTCACCGCGTTCATCGACCGCGACACCGACGACTGGAAGCGTCCCGGCGTCGAGGAGATCGTCAAGGCGGCGATGCCCTCCAAGCCCGGTGCGGGCGAGCTGATCCTGCTGCACGACGCGGGTGGCGACCGCACCCAGACCATCACCGCGCTCGGGCAGATCATCGACAAGCTGCAGGCCCAGGGCTACCGCTTCACCACCATCTCCGAGGCACTGGGCGCCCCCAGCGCCACCGTGCCGGTGCACGGTCTCCAGCTGTGGGCGGGCAAGGGATTCATCTGGGCCACGCACGTCGCCGTGCTCACCCTGCCGGTGCTGGTCTGGCTGCTGGCCCTCGTCGGCTTCCTCAACTTCGGCCGGTTCGCGCTGATGCTCGTTCTCGCACCGATCCACGCCCGCCGCTCCAAGCGGCGGGACATCTGGGGGCGGCCCGTCACCGAGCCGGTCACCGTACTGGTCCCGGCCTACAACGAGCGCGAGTGCATCGCCAACACCCTCAACTCCCTGGCCGCCTGCGACCACCCGATCGAGGTGATCGTCATCGACGACGGCTCCACGGACGGCACCGCGGACATCGTCGAGGCGATGGACCTGCCGTTCGTACGGCTGATCCGCAAGGTCAACGGCGGCAAGTCCAGCGCGCTCAACACCGGCATCGCGGCCGCCTCGTACGACATCGTCGTGATGATGGACGGCGACACCGTCTTCGAGCCGTCCACCGTGCGCGAGCTGGTCCAGCCCTTCGGCGACCCGGCGATCGGCGCGGTCGCGGGCAATGCCAAGGTCGGCAACCGCGACAGCCTCATCGGCGCCTGGCAGCACATCGAGTACGTCCTCGGCCACAATCTGGACCGCCGGATGTACGACATGCTGGGAGTCATCCCGACCATCCCCGGCGCGGTCGGCGCCTTCCGCAAGGAGGCCCTGCGAGGCGCCGGCGGGATGAGTGACGACACCCTCGCCGAGGACACCGACATCACCATCGCGGTGCTCTGCGACGGCTGGCGGATCGTCTACGCCGAGCACGCCCGCGCCTGGACCGAGGCACCCGCCAGCCTCCAGCAGCTCTGGTCCCAGCGCTACCGCTGGAGCTACGGCAGCATGCAGGCGATGTGGAAGCACCGCGGCTCCGTGACCTCCCGCGGCCCGGCCGGGCGCTTCGGCCGGATCGGGCTGCCGCTCGTCGTGCTGTTCGGGGTGGTCGCCCCGATGCTGGCGCCGCTGGTCGACATGTTCCTGCTCTACGGCGTGCTGTTCGGGGACGCCCCGGTCACCCTCACCAGCTGGGGCGGCTTCATCCTGCTCCAGGGCGCACTGTCCTGGTACGCCTTCCGGCTGGACCGCGAGAAGCCGTGGCACCTGATCAGCCTGCCGATCCAGCAACTGGTCTACCGGCAGCTGATGTACATCGTCCTGTTGCAGTCCGCGATCACGGCGATGACCGGTGGCCGACTGCGCTGGCAGAAGCTCCGGCGCACCGGCGAGGTAGCCGTACCCGTGGAGGCCCGACCGTGACCGCATCCATCGAGCTCGGGCGCGGTCACGACACCGTCCAGTTGAGAGTTCCCGCCGCTCTGCGACAGGGGGCGGAGCCGGAGCCGGAGACGGCACCGGAACCGGAGGCACCGGCCGCGCGCACGGGCGGCCGGGACCGCTACCTGGACCTGCTGCGCGCGCTGGCGCTGGTCCGCGTGGTGATCTACCACAACTTCGGCTGGTTCTGGCTTCCCCTGGCCTTCCCTTCGATGGGCGTGATGTTCGCGCTGGCCGGCTCGCTGATGACCCGCTCGCTCAGCCGTCCCGCTCTCGGCGTGATCCGCGGCCGACTGCGCCGGCTGCTGCCGCCCATGTGGCTGTTCGGCGCCGTCGTGGTCACCCTCCAGATCCTCGACGGCTGGGGCCCCGACTCCGAGGGCCACCCCACCTGGTGGTGGGCCAAGCTGGCGTTCTGGATCCTGCCGCTGAGCACCCCGCCGTACGCGGACGAACTGGCCGGCTTCCACCATCATGTGGAGCACAGCTGGGCCGCGCAGATCACCGTCCCGCTCTGGTACCTCCGGGCCTACCTCTGGTACGTCCTGCTCTCACCGCTGATGCTCCGGGCACTGCGACGATGGCCGAAGCTGACGCTGTCCGCGCCCCTGGCGGTGGTGATCGTCATGAACGGGTTCTTCGCCGACCAGGAGTTCGTCTACAGCCGGGTCTGGGAGACCGCCAACGACTTCGCCACGTTCGGCGCCTGCTGGATCCTCGGCATGGCCCATCAGGAGGGGCTGCTCAAGAAGATCCCGCAGTACGTACTGCCGTCCATCGCGCCCCTGATCATGGTGGCCGGCCTCTGGTACCTGCAGACCCGGCCGGTCGATCCGGGCGAACCGACCGACATCGAGTCCTGGCCGATCGCCCAGGCCCTGTGGTCCCTCGGCTTCGTCGCCCTCCTGCTGCACGTCAGCCCGTCCTGGGAGCGGTGGCCCAAGCCACTGGAACGCTGGAACGGCCTGGTCAGCCTGCTCAACGGACGCGCGGTCAGCGTCTACCTCTGGCACGAGGCCGCGCTGGTGGTCGCCGTCCCGCTGATCGACCCCCTGTGGACCGTCCACTTCTTCTACCGGAACTTCCAGTGGCTGCTGGCCAGCTCCTGGTTCACCCTGCTGGTGGCCATCGTGCTGCTCGGCCTGCTGGTGCTGGCCTTCGGGTGGGTCGAGGACGTGGCCGCCAAGCGCTCGCCGCGGCTCTTCCCGTACCCGCGCCGCCAACGGGGCAGGCGCCGGGCCGCCGTCTGACTCCGGGCCGCGGCGCATGCGGGGCCGGTGGGCGTAGGGGAGGACGGCCTATCGCTTGCGGCGCCGGGAGATGCGGGAGCGGTGTCCGGACGGGGCGGGCGGGGCGAGGGCGAGCGTCACCGTGATGTGCGCCCCTCCGAGCGGCCCGCGGGTGATGCGCATCGTGCCGCCCGTTGCGCTCGCGGCCCGTTGCGCGATGTCGAGGCCCAGCCCCGTGGAAGCGGTGCTGCTCCCCCGGGAGAGCGCCCGGTCCGGTTCCGGGATGCCCGGTCCGCCGTCCTCCACGACCAGCTCCACGGCCTGGGCCGTGCGGACGACGCGGACGCCGAACGGGGTCCCGGCGGGGGTGTGGCGGAAGACGTTCCCGATCAGCGCGTCCACCACCGCGGCGACGTCGTCGTCGGAGAGGCCGACGGCCGCCGGCTCCTGTGTGAGGTCGAGGGAGCAGGACCGGTTCTGCTGCGCCGCCAGGACCGTCCAGAAGGCGGTCCGGCGCCGGACGACTTCGGCCGCCTCGCAGCGGGGGCCGGACGGCCTCGCCCCGCCTGCCGGCCGCCCCGCGGCCGGTTCCGCACCGAGCATGCCCTGGCCCATGGGGCCCACGGCCAGCGGAGTGCGCGCCGTGGCGATGATGGACTGGAGTTCCGCCTCCAGCTCACCGACCGCCGCCTCGACCCTGGCCGACTCCGGTGTGCCGGCCATGCGTTCCGAGGCCAGGTGCAGGGCGGTCAGAGGGGTCCGCAGCCGGTGGGAGAGGTCGGCGACGAGTTCGCGTTCGACGGCGAGCAGCTCGTTCATCCGGTGGGCCATCGCATTGAAGGCGACGCCCGCGTCCCGCAACTCCCTGGGGCCCATGGGGTCCACACGGGTGTCCAGGTCGCCCTGGCCGAGCGCGCGCGACGCCTGTGCGAGCCGCTTCGAGGAGCGGACGACCTTCGAGCCGAGGCGGTCGGCGACCAGGACGGAACCGGCGATCAGCCCCACGGCGAGGAAGAGCATCACCGCCCACGACTCCTTCACCCCGCGGGTGAGTTCCGCCTCGGGCACGAAGTTCTCGATGACGGCGACCTCGTCGCCCGGCAGCACCACCGGCTGCAGGCAGATCCAGCCGCCCGGTACCTCCTGCGAGATCGACTCGCGTCCCCGCTGCGCCCGTTCGAGCAGGGCCGCGGGGGCCTTGGACGTGCCCAGGGCTCCCGCCCCCGGCAGATGGACGACCAGGTGCTCCGCCGCGTCCAGACTCGCCGCGGACTCCCGCAGGGCGTCCGGATCCGTGGTCAGGGTGAGGACCGGTGCCAGGGCGGCGGCGCGCTGTTCGGCGGCGGTGACGCCCTGCTCCTTGACCAGCGACATCACCAGGGCGGCCAGCGGGATGAGGAAGGAGAGGGCGACCATGGAGGTCACGGCGAGCGCCACGCCGGCCAGTGAGCGTCTCAACGCGGTGCCACCAGCTTTATTCCGACCCCGCGGACGGTCAGCAAGTAGCGCGGGGCCGCCGCGCGTTCGCCGAGCTTGCGGCGCAGGGACGACAGGTGCACGTCGACCGTCTGGTCGTCCACGTACGGCTCGCGCCAGACCTCGGTCAGCAGGCGCCGTTTGGAGACGACCTGACCCGTGTGGTGGGCGAGGAACGCCAGCAGGTCGAACTCCCGGCGGGTGAGGCGCAGCTCCCGTCCGGCCAGGTACGCGGTGCGCGCGCCCGGGTCCACCGACAGCTCGCCCACGGTGGTGGGGCGCAGCGGTTCGGCGGCCGACGCGACCGCCGCCCCGGCGGCGACCCCGCCGGCGGGGGGCGCGCTGCTGGTGCGGCGCAGGACGGCGGAGAGGCGGGCGAGGAGCTGCCCGCCGGAGAAGGGTTTGACCAGGTAGTCGTCGGCGCCCGCGTTCAGGAGGTTGATGATCTCCGCCTCGTCGTCGCGGGCGGTCGCCACCAGCACGGGTACGGAGGAGATTCCGCGGATCATGCGCAGGGCGTCCCCTCCGTCGAGATCGGGCAGCCCCAGGTCGAGGACCACCGCGTCGACGGGTGACTGCGTGACCTCCCGCAACGCGCCGAACCCGTCGGCCGCGCTGCGTACGGCATACCCGTGCTCCGCCAGGACCTCGATCAGTGACTGGCGGATGCTGGGGTCGTCTTCCACGACCAGGACGCTCGGCATGCGGACACCTTAGGGGCTCGGCCGGGGCGGGCTGCGGACAGGTCACCACCTCGGGGCGCACGGGGTGGGGGGCCCGTGTCGTGGGGCGTCGAACTCCGCCTGCGCGCCGGGGCCCGCCCCGTACGCCCGCTACGGGGCGACGAACGTCGGGCCGTCGTCCGTGACGCGCAGGCGTACGGGGTGGTCGGACACCGGGATGGTGCAGCCGTCGCGCGTGCTGCAGCTCGCGTAGCCGAGCAGTACCGTCGCCTCCCCGTTCCCCGAGGCGCGGACGGCCAGCGTCGTGGTGACCGGTCCGTCCGGGTAGACGGGGACGGGGGCGTCGACCCCGGGAACCTCGATCGACCGTACCTCCGCGGCGGCCCGCAGCTTGCCCTCCGCCCCCAGGGCGCCGGTGACGGCCACCGTGGTCGGCCGGCCCACGCCCTCGATGCCGGTGGGTGGCACATCGGTGCTGTAGAGGTGGAATCCCTTGGCCTCGGGCGTGAAGACCACGGTGAGGGTTCCCTGGGAGGCGTGCCAGTCGGACAGCGAGAGCGCGACGGTGACCCCGTTCTCGGAGAACCGCGTCGTGGACGCGGGGCCGGGGCCGCCGGACGCCCCGGCGGGTGCCCCGCCGCAGGCCACGAGCGCGGCCAGTGGGACGAGGGCGGCCGCGATGCGGGCCCGCCGGGAGCGGCCCACCTGTGGGGAAACGTTCATGTGTGTGCCTTTGCGTCGCGAGTGGTGTGCCGGATCGGCTGACGGGCCCCGGTGGGGACGGCGCCCGGGTCCTACAGGGCCGTGCTGAAGTGCGCGCTCCACACCTGCATGCGGTAGACGAGGTCGTTCCACACGCCGGTGGCCAGCAGCACGCCGACGAGCACGAGCATGCCCCCGCCGATCCGCAGGACCCACGCGTAGTGGCGCTTGACCAGGCCGAATGCGCTCAGGGCCCGGCGGAAGGCCAGCGCGGCCAGGACGAACGGCAGCCCCAGCCCGAGGCAGTAGACGGCCATCAGCAGGGCTCCGCGGCCCGCGCTCGCCCCGGTCCAGGCGAGGGCCTGGACGGCAGCCAGCGTCGGGCCGATGCAGGGGGTCCAGCCGACCGCGAAGACCGCCCCCAGCAGGGGCGCTCCGGCGAGGCCCAGCGCGGGGCGCCGGTGGCTGCGGAACTCCCGCTGCGTGAAGCCCGGCAGGAAGCCCATGAAGGACAGCCCCATGAGCACGGTGAGGACGCCGAGCACCTGCGTGACCACCTCCTGATGGGCCAGCAGGGTGCGGCCGAAGTATCCGAACAGGGCGCCTCCGGAAACCAGGACCGCCGTGAACCCCAGGACGAACAGGAGCGCGCCGGTCGCCATGCGGCTGCGGCGTCCGCCGCGCGCGTCGGCCAGGTCGGCGACCGACAGGCTGGTCACGTAGCTGAGGTAGCCCGGTACGAGCGGCAGCACGCAGGGCGAGAGGAAGGAGACGAGCCCCGCGACGAAGGCCACCGGGGCGGCTATCAGGACCGTTCCGTTGACGAGGGAGGAGACGTCCGCGGCAGCGGCGAGCGGCCCGTGCACGACGGCCGTCATCCCTCCTCCTCCACCACGCGGGTGAGCAGGGGCCGCAGTTGCTCGGCGGTGACGGCGCCGCCGATGGCGACGGCGATCCGTCCACGGCGGTCGATGACGAGGGTCGAGGGCAGCGCCTGCGGATTGAGCACCGCGGGAGGGAAGCGGAGCAGGAGCTCGCCGGTGGGGTCGTGGAGGCTGGGAAAGCTCACGTCGTGCGCGCGTACGAAGGACTGCGCCGCGGCCCGGTCGCGGTCCCGGGTGTTGATCCCGAGGAACCGGACCCCGTCGCCCCGGGTCTGCCGGCTGAGCCGCTCCAGGTCGTCGGCCTCCGCACGGCAGGGAGCGCACCAGGAACCCCAGACGTTGAGGACGACCACCTGGCCGCGGAACCCGGTCAGGGAGACCGGATTCCCGTCCAGGTCGTCGCCGGCCAGCGCGGGCGTCTCCTCGCGGGCGCCCCGGTCCACGACGGTGGCCCCGGCGGCAGCCCTGAGCCCGACCGGCCCGCCGCCGCCCGATGCCCCGCTGCCGCCCGATGCCCCGCCGTCGTCCGTGCAGACGCCGGCCAGGATCAGGCCCGCCGCGACCGCGAGGCCGGCGCCGGCCGGGACGGCGGCCGCCCGTATCCCTCGTCTCACGAAGCCCACTTGCGCAGGAAGGAGTTGATGCCCTCCGAGGTCAGGGAGGGGTTGCCGGTGACATGGGTGTCGGTGCGCAGCGTGCCGGAAGGGGAGACGACCACCAGGACCGGCATCGTGTACGTCCCGCCCGAGGGGCTGTACTTGCGCAGGAGCGCCGAGTTGGCGGAGCTGTTGCCGCCTATGTCGACCTTGACGAGGTGGTACGAGGCCCCGAGGATCGCCGAGGTCGGCGGCTGGGCGAACACCTTGTCGGCGGCCTTGCAGTTGCCGCACCAGTTCGCGCCGAAGTCGAGCAGCACGGGCCGCCCGTCGGACTTGGCCGCGCGCAGGGCGGCGTCGATCAGCTTCTGTGCGTCGGCCGAACTGTCGTAGCCGGGGCCCGGTACGGAGGCCGGCGCGGGCGCGGCGGAGGTCCGCGGCGGCTTGGAGGGCGTCGCGGCCGAGCCGCCCGATCCCGATCCGGTGCGGGAGGGGCTCGGCGAGGCGCCGGCCGGGGTGGCGGACGCGGACGGCGAGGGCGACGCGGTCGGGGAGGCCTCGGGGGACGTGCTCGCCGACGCCGTCCCGGTGGGGAGCGCCGTGGACGACTGCCCGGCGCCGACCGGCGCGGAGGACCCAGCGGGCTCGGAGGAGGGCCCGCACGCGGCGGTCAGCCCCGCCGCCACCACGGCCGCGGCGACCAGGGGCAGGCGCCTCCCGAAGGGCGAGGCGGAGCGGGGAGGCGTCGTACGGCGTTCGGTGCGGGCGGATCGGAGCATGCGAGAACTCATGGCGGAGACACCCCAAGGCAAGGTTCGGACTGCGGGGTGGGCTGGACGCACCCCGGCTCGGTGAAACCGGGGGCCCGCGGTTCACGGGGCTGTTGCCCCGGTGCCCGAGGCCACTCGGCTGACGCGAGCATAGGACCGCTCGGGGCCCGCGGAACCCCGTCGGCGCGATCTTGAGGTTGCCCTAAGGAACAGCTCACCTTCCCCTTCGGCGGAACGCGGTGCATGAGCACACACAGGACGGTGAACCCCCGTAAAAGGGGCAGCGGACCGGCTGCCGTGACCGGGCTTCAGAACGAGGTCTCGCGGACGCTGGCCTTGGCCCCCGGTACGACCGTCGCCGTGATCTCCGACCGGTGGTCGTCGCTGGTGAACGTGACCGTGAGGGTGTCGTCGGCGGTCTGCGAGGTGGTCGCCTTGAAGCCGGTGCTGGGCACCGCCGAGATCAGGCACACGCCGCGGGCCCCGTACCGGACCGTGACCTTGCCGCCCTGCGAGGGGACGGTGTGCAGGCCCGCCCCGCCCTGCTCGCAGTCGACGCCGGTCCTCGGAGCGCTGGTCCCCGGGGCGCCCGACGAGGCCTTGGCGCGGGAGGGGGTGGCGGGGGAGGAGGAGTGCGGCTGCGTCGGCGTGGGGGAGGGGCTCGCGGAGGTGGTCGCGGTGGGTGAGGGCTGGTCCGGCGCCTGGCTGCCCGCCTGCCAGGCGGGGGGAGTGTCGATGACCACGGGGGCGGAGCGCGCGACCGGGGGCGTATGCCTGGTCGACCCGACCACGAACTGGACCGTGGCGAGGACGGCGGTGACGCTGGCCGCCGTGCACGACAGCCATATGAGCAGGTAGCGCGGAGTTCGGGGCACGGCCCCATAGTGGCCGACGCGCGGGGCGGCCCGTCACCGGTCCCCCTCGAACGTCCACGGCCGCCCGGTGGGGGCGCCGGCGGGCGCATGGACGGACGGCCCGGAAACGCCGACGTCCCCCGTCCCCGGAAGGGGTCGGAGGTCGTGCCGGCGCCGGTCGGCGGGCGGGTGGGGCTGTGCCGGACGGGTGGCGGGACGGGCGGGCAGGGCGGGGCAGGGCGGGGCTGGGGGGCTCTGCTACTTCCCGGTGCCGAAGTCCTGCGTCCACCACGGGCCGCCGTCGCCCTTGTGGACGCCTATGCCGATCTCCCGGAAATCGCAGTTGAGGATGTTGGCCCGGTGCCCGGAGCTGTTCATCCATGCGTTCATGACCGAATCGGCGTCGGCCTGGCCGCGGGCTATGTTCTCGCCGAGGCGGGACCACTGGTATCCGGCGGCTTCCACCCGGCCGGCCATGGTGGACCCGTCGGGTCCGGTGTGGGACATGACGCCGCTGCGCGCCATGGTGTCGCTGTACGTCCGTGCGGCGGCGCTCAGCTTCGCGTTGGTCGCCAGGGGACCGCAGCCGGCCGCCGCCCGCTCCTTGTTGACCAGGGCGAGGACCGCGGACTCGGCGTCGGCGTTGACGGTGCCCGAACCGCCGGAGCCGCCGGAGCCGCCGTTCTTCGTGGGGGCGGGCTTGGGCGCCGGCTTGGCCGGCTGGGCCGCTGCCGACTTGGCCGGAGCGCTGCTCGCCGGTGTCGCGGGACCGGCCGGAGGGGTCGATGCCGTGGCGCCGGTGTCGGGCGTCCCGGACGGGCCGGTGCTCATCGAGGCCGATGCCTCGGGGGTGCCCGTGGGGGCCGCGTCAGTGGGGGCCGCCGTCGGCATCGCTCCCGCGGCGGACGCCGTACCGGCCGCACCGCCGGCCCGCTGGTCCGTGTGGTCGTCACCGCTGGAGTCGGCCACTGCGACCCCGACCGCCACGGCCGCGGCGGCCGCGGTGACGCACAGAACGATGCGCGTGCGCGCCGTCTTCTTCCGGCGCGCCTCGACGCGGGACGGGGTTCCGGGAGTTCGGCTGCGGCTCATGCCGGTAACACCTCACTGGAGAGGGGAGGACGGGGTCCGCCCGAGCCTAGGGTCGTGACCAGCGAAAAGAGCGCCCTGGAGGGGTTCTTCAGGGTCCCCTAAGGAAGCCCGCAGAATCGGAACAGGGACGAGCCGGGCAATGGCCCCAAGTCGACGCGTCGCGGCAAGGAGCGGTGGCCGCTCTCCGCGGCGTCCTTTTCGCGTGTGCCGCCCGCGCTCACGGCGAGCGCGGCGTGGCCGAGGGCTGACGGCGAGCGAGGATGATCCCTCCGAGCTTGCTCTCGGCCGAGGTGAGGGTCGTGTGGGCCTCGACGGCGAAGCCGGCTTCGTCGAGCCAGGCGATCGTCCGGTCGTGCTGCCGGCGATGGACATGGACCTTCATCGGGTGCCCGCCATAACCCTCGGTCTTCAACTGCGACTCATCGCCCACATGGAAGCCGAGGAGCAGCGGCCCACCGGGCCGGAGCACGCGACGGAAATGCGCGAGCACCGAGCTGATCTCGGCGTCAGGAACGTGGATCAGCGAGTACCAGGCGACCAGGCCGGTCACCGAGGCATCGGCCAAGGTGAGGTCCGTCATGGAACCGAGGTCGAACCGCACGCCGGGGTGATCACAACGGGCCACATCGATGCCGAACGCGTCCAGGTCCAGCCTCCGCAAGTGACCTGTGATCCTGCCCGTCCCACACCCACGTCCACGACCGGCCCGCCGCCCTGGGCACGCACCAGGTCGGACGGTCCATCCGGACAGCCGGGCGGCGACGCCACGGGCAGGGGGCCCGCACCCTCGGCCGCCTCATCGCGCCCACCGGGCCGGGGTGCGTGATCAAGCCATGGTTCCGTCACCCGACCGGCCCATCAGGTCCTAGAGTGTGCGCGTGACCGAGCAGAACTCCGAACTCATCGCCGGCCGGTACCAGCTGGTCGAACGCATCGGCCAGGGCGGCATGGGCCGGGTCTGGAGGGGCATCGACCAGCAGCTCTTCGGACGCGAGGTCGCCATCAAGGAGATCCTCTTCCCGGCGGGCCTGGACGACGGCGACCGCGCGACCCTGCTCCGGCGTTTCACCGGCGAGGCCCGGGCAGCGGTCACTCTCAGCCATCCCGGCATCATCACCATCCACGACGTCGTGGAGCACCGCGGCGCCCCCGTCATCGTCATGGAGCTCATCCGGGGGGAGTCGCTCGCCGCGGCCATCCGCCGGCAGGGCCGGTTGCCCGTACAGCGGGTGGCGGAGATCGGGGCCGCCGTGCTCGACGCGCTCGACGAAGCGCATGACGCGCGGATCGTCCACCGTGACATCAAGCCGGACAACGTGCTCCTGACCAAGGACCGCGTCGTCCTCACCGACTTCGGCATCGCCCACCTCGCGGACGCCACGACCAAGCTCAGCCACAGCGGGACCGTCATCGGCACCCCGCAGTACATGGCGCCGGAGCAGTTGGACGGCAAGCGCCCGACTCCCGCCAACGACCTGTGGGCGCTCGGCGCCACCCTCTACCACGCCGTCGAGGGGCACCCGCCGTTCGAGGCCGACGGGTTCCACGCCCTTGCCGTCGCCGTCTTCACCCGCCCCCACCGGCCGCCGGCCCACGCCGGCCCGCTGGCGCCGGTGCTGGACGCGCTGCTGACCAAGGACCCGGCGCAGCGCATCGGTGCCGCCGAGGCCGCAGACCTGCTGGCGTCGGCGCTGCGGTCCTCCCGGTCCCGGGCGGACACGACCGCGGAGGCCGTCCCGCGCGGGCCCGGGCCGGCCCCCGTCCCGGAGGCGGAGACGGAGCACGCCCGGACCCCGGCGGAGCCCGCCCCGTCCCCGTCCCCGTCACCGCTGCCGACGCCCACGGCCACGCCCACGCCCACGCCCACGGCCAAGGATGCGGCGCACACGGCCGACACCCCCCGCCGACCCGTGCCGGAGCGGCCGACCAGCCCGCCCGTGGCCGTACCCCCGGCCGAGGACGTGTTCCCGCTCGGCGGAACGGACCGCCAGGGGCGGGACGGGGCGACGTCGGCCCGGCGGCCCGGCCTCACGCGGCGCTCGGCCGTCTTGGCGGTGGCCATGGCCACGCTCGTGGCCGGCTCCGTGCTGACCTGGAAGCTGACCCGTGACACCCCGCCCGACGGCGGGGCGGGCGGCGGCTCCGCGGGTTCCCCCGTCACCGTGGTCATCGGGGTGGACGCGCCGCTCAGCGGTGACCTGTCGGCCATGGGCCTCGGCATCAAGAACTCCGCCGACCTCGCGGTCAGGACCTCCAACCAGACCCGTCACGTACCCGGCGTCAACTTCGAGATCAGAGCCCTGGACGACGAGGCCGTTCCCGCCAAGGGCCAGGCGAACGCCGCGCGGTTCATCGCGGACGAGAAGGTGCTGGGGATCGTCGGGCCGGTCAACTCCTCGGTCGCGCAGACGATGGCGGAACCGCTCGGACGGGCGAACCTGGTCAACGTGTCACCGGCCAACACCAACCCCGTGCTGACGCTGGGCCCTCAGTGGGCCACGAACGCCAAGTCCCGCCCGTACGAGACCTACTTCCGTACCGTCGCCACGGACGTCGACCAGGGGCCCTTCGCCGCCCGCTACCTCCACGACGGGGCCGCAAAGACGAAGCTCTACGTCGTCGACGACGGCAGCGCCTACGGCACCGGGCTCGCCTCCGGTCTCAGGGCCGAGTTCACGAAGCTCGGGGGGACCGTCGTGGGTACGGACCGAGTCGATCCCGCGCAAGACGACTTCTCCTACCTGGCCTCCCAGGTGCGCAGCTCCGGCGCCGACGCCGTGTACTTCGGCGGCTACCACACCACCGCCGGGCCGCTCTCCCAGCAGCTCAAGCAGGCGGGCGTGACCATCCCCCTGATGGGCGGCGACGGCGTCTTCGACCAGCAGTTCATCACGACGAACCCGAAGGCCGAGGGCGACCTCGCCACCGGCATCGGCGTTCCCGCCGAAGCGCTGGCCAAGGGCGGGGACTTCCTCGCGCAGTACCAGAAGGCGGGATACCCGGAGGCGGCCGGTTCGTACGGCCCCTACGCGTACGACGCGACCTGGGCCGTCATCGAGGCGGTGAAGGCCGTCGTGGAGGCCCACGGCGGCACCCTCCCCCCGGATGCCCGGGAGAAGATGGCGCAGGCCGTGTCGGGGCTGGCGTTCGACGGGGTCACGGGTCGCGTGGCCTTCGACGAGTACGGCGACACCGTCAACCGCCAACTGACCGTGTACGCGGTGAAGGGCGGCAGCTGGACGACCGTGAAGAGCGGACCCCGCACCCCCTGACCCGTCCGCGTCCGGGGTTTCTCATGCCGGGGCGGATCCGGGGCGGTTGAGACCCCACGTCTGCAGCTCGAAGGGGCGTCCCTTCTCCTCGCCGGTGATCAGTGGGACGTCGAGCAGCCGGAAGCCCGCCTTCCGGGCCACGGCGACGCTGGCGGTGTTCGCGGCCTCCAGCTCCAGGATCACCTGCTCCGCCCCCAGTTGTTCGAAGGCATGGGCGGCCATCACCCGCACCGCCCGCACGGCCAGCCCCCGGCCCCGGTGGGCCGGACCGACCGCGTAGCCGATCTCGGTTCCTTCGGGGGCGCGCCGGAGCATCACCTCGCCGAGCGGGGCGCCGCCGTCGACGGTGATGGCGAGGAGGATCGCCGTTCCGTCCGCGCGCAGCTTCCGGGCGCGGTCCAGGCGCGTGCGGGCGGCCGCGTCGTCGAACGGGGAGACGATCGGCGTCCAGTACGCGATGTCGGGATGGTCGAAGAGTTCCGGCATCGCGGCCAGGTCCGTCTCCGTCCAGTCGCGCAGGACGAGACCTTCTTGCGCGATCTCGATCCGTTCGGGAAACGACGACGATGTGCTGGTCATGTTGAGGGACCCCTTCTGGCCTGATCGTGACGAGGCAGGCTACCGGCGTGCGGACCGGGCCGGCATCACCACGTCCGCCGCGCGGGGGGGGCCCCCCCCCGGGGGCCCCCCCCCCGCGGGGGGGGGGGGGGGGGGCCCCCCCCACGCG